>NZ_JAGPZA010000019.1:0-41420 GCF_024454095.1 Corynebacterium sp. CCUG 69979
AAAAGGGCCCCTCAAATAACAGAAAGTGTGCCCAACCCGCGACACGCCGACCAGACACACATTTTGCTACTTAACCCCTTTTGTACCCTGGGGCCCGTGAATATCTCCGCAGTGACTGTGTTCGCGGGGGCGCGCGAGGGTGTGGACCCAACAATGACGTCCCTCGCGCACGCCTTCGGTACCGCGTTGACGCGCCACGGAATGACCCTGGTGTACGGCGGCGGCCGGTTGGGCATGATGGGCGCCGTCGCCCAGGGGGTCATTGATGCCGGCGGCGCCAGCGTGGGGGTCATGCCAGAGCACCTCGCCGCCCAAGAGGTTGCGCACACAGGGTTGGGGGAACTGGTCATCGTGGATACGCTCGCGCAGCGCAAACGCATCATGAGTCAGCGGTGCGACGCGTTCGTCGCGCTCCCCGGCGGTGCGGGCACGCTCGACGAGCTTTTCGACGAATGGACCAACCAGCAACTCGGCCTGCACACCAAACCTATTGGCCTGCTCGGGGCTGATTTCTGGCGGCCGTTGACGGACATGATCGATCACATGGTGGCCCACGGGTTTGTGCGCCAGGAAGACCGCGACAGTCTCGTCGTGGCTGACGATCCGGACGAGCTCCTCGCCGCACTGACACAGTGGACACCCCAACCGCCCCGGTGGTGAGCACGGCGGTGAAAGCATCCGCGCGCCGGCCGCGCGGGCTAGGCTGGCACGCATGAACCGCGCACTCGTTGTCGTTGACGTACAGAATGACTTTTGCCCCGGCGGCACCCTCGGCACCGCACGCGGTGATGAGGTGGCTGCCACCATCGCCGAACACATCGCCGCCGCCGATAACTACTCCCACATCGTCGCTACCCAGGACTGGCACATTGATCCGGGCAGCCACTTCTCCGAAGATCCGGACTTCGTCGACACATGGCCGGTCCACTGCGTCGCGGACTCCGAGGGTGCTGCACTGCGCGCACCTATCGCAGACGTCCGCTTCGACGAGTACTTCCGCAAAGGCGAGTACGAGGCGGCGTACAGCGGCTTCGAGGGGGCGTCGGCAAGCGAGGGCGCGCTGCTCGCTGACTGGTTGAAAGCGCATGATGTCGCTGGCATCGATGTCGTTGGCATCGCCACCGACCACTGTGTGCGCGCCACCGTGCTCGACGGGCTGAAGGAAGGCTTCAACGTGCGCGTACTGCGCGAGATGTGCTCGCCTGTCGACGACGCACGCGGCGCCGCCGCCCTCGAGGAGATGCGCAGCGCCGGCGCCGAGCTGGCCTAAACCAGTCTAGAAACACGACCAGCGCACCCCGCAACGGATATTGCGCAGGGTGCGCTTGGGCGCGACGAAGGACTACTTGCGGTCTGCCAGCAGGCGCTGCAGGTCCTTGAGATCCTTCTTCTTCTTGCGCTTGTTGGACACGTTGATCACCACAATGGCGGCAATAGCGACACCGATGCCGGCGAGAACCTTCTGCACCTTGTCGTCTTTCATCTTGTTCTGCACCTGAGCCTTCGCGTTGTTGGCCAGGTTCTCCGGGCGGGTGCGGTCAGCGATCTCGTCGATCGTCTGGGCCAGGTTGCCGCGGGTGCGCTCGATGTCGCGCTGGATGTCGTTAATGTCGCGTGCCACGTCATACTCCTTTGTGGATAAATTTCTCTCGCCACCACAGTACTGCATCCCCGCTACAGTGGGGGGCATGACTGAAAACACACGCTTGACCCCCGGCGATAAGGCTCCCGACTTCACCCTCACCAACGACAAGGGCGACACCGTGTCCTTAAGCGACTATGCGGGTCAGCGCGTCATCGTCTACTTCTACCCGAAGGCGAACACGCCGGGCTGCACCACCGAGGCGTGCGATTTCTCCGAGAACTTGAGCCAGTTCAACGACGCTTCTGTCGCCGTTGTGGGCATCAGCCCTGACACCCCGGAGAAGCTGGCGAAGTTCCGCGCCGACCACGACCTGGGCTTCGAGCTGCTGTCCGACCCGGACAAGGAGGCAATGACCGCATACGGCGCCTTTGGGGAGAAGAAGAACTACGGCAAGATCGTCCAAGGCGTCATCCGCTCCACCTTCCTGGTCGATGCCGACGGCACCATCGAATCCGCCCAGTACAACGTCAAAGCAACCGGCCACGTTGGCCGTTTGCTGCGCGATCTGGACCTCTAGCTTTCGCCGTGAACTACGCGCCCTGTACACTGTGAACCGCTCCGCGCACCGGGCATCGGCTCATGCGCGAATAGGCGCCCGTGGCGGAATTGGCAGACGCGCTGGATTTAGGTTCCAGTGCCGTAAGGCGTGAGAGTTCAAGTCTCTCCGGGCGCACTACTCATTCCCGGCGCTTTTGGCGCACTTAGGCCGGTTGATAGACTTTCACTGTGACCGAACCAGCGCCGGGCTCCTCTTCCAGCCCCGAAGAACAGCCGCAACGCGACCATGTGCGCGTGAAGGCGTGGCACGTGCTGCTGCTCATCGCCGCTGTGATCGTCTCGCTGATGCTGGCTAACTGGCAGTGGTCGCGCTACACTTCCGGCACCGGTTCGCTACAAAACCTCGGGTACGCGCTGCAGTGGCCCATGTTCGGCCTTTTCCTCATTTTCATTTACCGCGCAGGCATGCGGATGGAAAACGAGAAGATTGACGCGGAGAACTCCGGCGACCGCATGCAGGCGCTTTACGACGCTGATGCCGCCACCTTCGGCGACCCCTCCCCCAGCCCAAACCAAACCGACGGCGTGCCCGAGTCCCGCCGCGCTGCCGACGAGGACCTCCTCGAGGACTTCCTGCCCTCGCGCCCGGAGCTCAACGTCGAGGAGTTCAACGCCCTGAACACGCCGCGACGCCGCCAGCACGACGAGTGACGCCCAGTACTACAAGGAGAAACCACACCCCATGACAACGCCTGATAGCCAGCCCGCCCCGCAGCCGGGCCAGCCCCGTGTTCACCCTGAGCGCCAGCGCCGCGTGAAGACCGCACTGAATCTTTTCTCCGTCGCTGCGTGGGTCACCGGTGTCATGCTGCTACTCCTGTGCGCACGCATGATCATGGAATACGGGCTGAACATGGATGTCAGCGCACTGAACTGGGTGGCGGTCGGCCACGGCTGGATGTACGCACTGTTCCTTCTGGCCACACTCAACCTGGGTATGAAGGCACGGTGGTCGGTGCAGACATGGCTGGTGACCGCACTGGCCGGCGTGGTGCCGTTTCTCTCCTTCTTCGTAGAGTACTGGCGCCGCAGGGAAGTCAAGGCAGAGTTCGATCTGGCGTAGTGCCAACGCTGGGCGGGCGCGTCCAGCCCCCTAGAAAACATGAAAGGACCGGTGTGAAAACCGGTCCTTTGTTGTTGCGCTAGTAGTCGTCGGCGCTATTCGCCGACCTTGGTCAGCACGAGAATGTCCTTGGCGTCGCCACCGTCCGGGGTCAGGGTGAGCGAGTTCTCGGTCTGCTCGGTCTTGTACTTCAGATCCTTGCCGGTAATAACGTCGGCAAGCTTCAGGTCGTCGCCATCGACCTCGCAGCGGGCGGTGTCAGACTCGTTAGTGTCCGGGTTGGTGACCATCCACTCGCAGTCACCGCCGTTGATCTTCAGAGTGACCTTGCCCGCTGCGACGCCGGTCTCTGCGTCCTGGCCGGTGCCCTCCCAGGTGCCGTCCAAGGAGTTACCACAGGCAACGAGCAGACCTGCAGACATCACGGTTGCACCTGCGAGTGCGATTGCCTTCTTTGCTGACTGAACAGTCATTTTTGCGATTCCTCCAATGAGTTTGATTAGCATTTAATATTTCGACTCTACCAGCGCGGTGCTCCCTCACTCCGAGACGCAGCGGCCCGAGCCGATTGCTACCGTAGTGCCGCGATATGCGTGGCGAGCTCGCGCAGTGCTTTTCCGCGGTGGGAGCGGGCGTTCTTCTCCTCCGCACTGAGCTCAGCAGACGAGCGCCCGTCAGCATCAGCGGGCTGGAACAGCGGGTCGTAACCGAAGCCGTTGGAGCCGCGAGGCGCGCGCAACAGCGCACCTTCCCAGCGCCCCTCAGCGGTGACCTCGGAACCGCCGGGCACGACGAGCGCGCAGCAGGACACGAACGCTGCACCGCGATGCTCGTCAGGAATGTCGCTGAGCTGTGCTAACAGCAATTCGTTGTTGGCAAGGTCGTCACCGTGGCCGCCCGACCACCGCGCAGAGAGAACACCAGGCATGCCGTTCAAGGCGTCGACGGCGATGCCGGAGTCATCCGCCACGCACGGCAGACCGGTAGCCGCTGCCCCGGCGCGGGCTTTGATGAGCGCATTTTCGGCGAATGTCAGCCCCGTCTCCGCAGGTTCAGGGTAGGCCTGCACGTCGCGCAAGGAAACGAGCTCGATCCCGTCGATGCCGAGCTCAGAGAGAACAGTTTCCAGTTCTCCGAGCTTCTTCGCGTTTCCGGAGGCGACGAGGACACGCACAGGATTGGGGGTTACCACCCGAGGGCCGCCTTTTGTGCGTCGATAAGCTCACGGCATCCCTTTTCCGCGGCGTCGAGCATCAAGCCGAGCTGCTCGCGGCCGAAGAGGCCGTGCTCACCGGTGCCCTGCACCTCGACGAAGTCACCGGAGTCCGTCATGACCACGTTGAGGTCGACCTCGGCGCGGGAGTCCTCTTCGTACGGCAGGTCGAGGCAGACGCGGCCATCGACAATGCCCACAGAGACCGCAGCAACAGGGGCGAGCAGCGGCTCGCCGGGGACGACTCCTTGCTCCTTGAGGTAACCGATCGCGTCCGCAAGCGCGACGTACGCGCCCGTGATCGAGGCCGTGCGAGTGCCGCCGTCAGCCTGCAGGACATCGCAGTCGAGCTGAATCGTGTTCTCCCCCAGCGCCGTGAGATCCACAGCGGCGCGCAGCGAGCGGCCCACCAGACGCGAGATTTCATGCGTGCGGCCCTTGACCTTGCCCTTCATCGACTCGCGCGGCATGCGGTCGTGGGTCGCAGCCGGCAGCATCGCGTACTCGGCGGTCAGCCAGCCTTCGCCAGAGTCCTTCTTGAAGCGCGGCACGCCCTCTTCGGCGGAGGCGGTGCACATCACGCGGGTGTTGCCGAACTCGACGAGCACGCTGCCCGCCGGGTTTGAGGTGAATCCGCGGGTGATGCGCACGGGGCGCATTTCGTCCAGAGCGCGGCCGTCGGCACGCAAGAAAGCTTCAGTCATGCCCACGAGCCTACAACTCGTAGACTGCCTTAGCCTCGCCGAGCACGATCTCGCCTTCGAACTCCGTGCGCGCAGCTTCCAGCGTGGCTTCCTTGTCCGACCACGGTTGGATGTGCACGAGCACAAGCTTGTCGACGCCTGCCTCACGCGCAATCACACCCGCTTCCTGCCCCGACATGTGCATGCCCTCAGGGGTGCCGTCACCCTTGTACGGGCCCCACGCGGCTTCGCAGAGGAAGAGGTTGGCGTTACGCGCGGCGTCGATAAGCGTGGGCGTGTAGCAAGAATCGCCGGAGAAGCAGATGACGTTGCCTGAATCGCGGTGCTCCACGCGCAGTGCGTGCGACTCAGCAGCCGGGTGGACAACAGGGAACGGGGTGACCGTCACCGAGTCGATGTCGACGGGCTTGCCGGATACCCATGCCTGGAAGTCGAACGTGTCGGACAAATCCGCGATGTCATCCGGCCCGTCGCCGCACATCCGGCCAATGTGTTCTGGGGTGTAGCTGGGCCCGCACAGCTTGTGGCGCTGCCTGGCAGGAGCCGTCGGGTGAAAGCGGCGCCACACGCACAGCGACGCGGTATCGGAGCAGTGATCCGCGTGCAGGTGGCTAAACAGCAGGTGCGCATCAGACGGGTCCGCGACTTCCTGCATGGCAGCCAGCGCACCGGGACCAAAATCCATGAGGATACCCGGCTCGTTCGCCCCCGTCTCAATCAGGTAGGAAGAGCCTGGGTTGCCCGGCGCTGCCAAGGACCCCGTGCACCCGAGAACTGTCAGCTTCATAACTTTACTGTTACACAAACCTGAGGGAAAGGTTAAGCCAGAGAGCGGAAGATCACGCATGGTTTTCCTCTGAGACACCCGCCACAGACGCGCCTGCAGCTGGGCCGAGGAAGCGCGGGCCGAGGCGGTGGAAGGGTTCCGGATCACCGGTCGATTCGAAAGTGCGGACTGGCTCATGGTCAACATCGGCGAACATATCGCGCTCCGTGAGAATGCGCAGAACGTCCTTGGCGGTCTCTTCCGCAGAGGAGACGAGGGTGACATCATCGCCGATAGCCAA
Organism: Corynebacterium sp. CCUG 69979; assembly: GCF_024454095.1. NCBI lineage: Bacteria > Bacillati > Actinomycetota > Actinomycetes > Mycobacteriales > Corynebacteriaceae > Corynebacterium > Corynebacterium sp. CCUG 69979. Next base: position 6,251 of record NZ_JAGPZA010000019.1, read on the forward strand.
CTGAATCACGCCAGATAGCAGCGGGTAATGGGTGCACCCAAGCACAAGCGTATCCACGCCCGCCGCCTGCAGCGGCTCCACATAGCCTTGGGCTACGCCGAGCACTTGACGGCCGTGAGTGATGCCGGCCTCCACAAACTCGACAAAAGCGGGACATGCCGCCGCCGTCGCTTCAATCCCGGGAGCAAGGGAAAACAGATCTTGGTACACACCAGAACGAATGGTGGCTTGGGTACCAATGACGCCGACTTTGCCGTTCCGTGTCGTCGCAACAGCGCGGCGGACGGCGGGTTTGATCACCTCGATGACGGGGACGCTATAGCGCTCGCGCGCGTCATGCAGGAAGGCGGCGGAAGCCGTGTTGCACGCAATGACGATCATCTTGCAGCCACGCTCCACGAGATCGTCCGCAATTGCCATAGCGTGGCCGCGCACCTCAGCGAGCGGCTTCGGGCCATAGGGCCCGTTCGCGCCGTCGCCGATGTAGATAACTGATTCCCCCGGCAGCTGGTCCATGACAGAACGTGCGACTGTCAGACCGCCGAAACCGGAATCAAAAATGCCGATGGGGGCGTTATTGCCCCCACCGACGTTGTCATCGCTGAAGCTGTCACCACTGTCCATCATGATTGGCCAGTCTAGTGACAGCCGCAGCCGAACTGCATTAAGCGGCGTCCAGGCCGGAGGATTCGCCGACCAGCGGGGAGTCCGCGACGACCGGGCGAGCCGGCTCCGCCAGAGCAGCAGCCATCTTGGCCAGAGCGGAGGAGACGACCTCCATCTCGTAGTCCGACAGGTTGTCGAACATGATGCGGCGCATCTCGCCCACGTGGCCCGGGAGCCCTGCATCGACGGTCTTGGTGCCGGCCGGCGTCAGCGTAGCGAAGGTGGAGCGGCCGTCGTTCGGGTCCGGGGTACGGGAGACGAGGCCCTTCTTCTCCAGACGCGTGACAACGCGGGAGAGGTGAGACAGAGACATCATCGTTGCGTCAGCCAGTTCGGTCATGCGCAGAGACTTCTTCGGAGCCTTTGCCACGTTCAGGAGAGCCTGAAATTCGAAGTAGGTGACACCTGCATCACGCTTGAGCTGTGCGTCCAGAGTCGACGGCAGCTTCATGTGGCAGGCCCAAACGCGCGTCCAGGTCTCAGCCTCGTGCGCAGAAAGTCGTGTGTTCAAGTTCGCGTCCATGTTTCCCATAACGCTTAGTATAATCTAAGACCTTAGAAGTTCATGTGCTGACACAGAAAATATTTCTTTTGCATGTACCGAAAACGCAGTGAACAGGTCTTTTGCTCAGAAAATTTTCTGAAAATCTGAATTTAATCTGATTTCCTTGTCCATAACCGAACAATGAATGCGCGACAAAGAAGCCTTTGCCCATGTAGTTCACAGGTTCAGCGCGCTTGCCTCCGCGCCTGTTTCTCAGCCTTCCGGGATTGCTTCCTGGCCTGCAGTTCCGGCGGATCGTCCGAGGTGATCAGCACACCAGCGGCGACACCGCCAAGGCCGCCGAACAGGTGAGCCTGCCAGCTAATGCCGTCCTGCATAGGCAAGACACCCCAAATAAATCCTGAGTACATCAGGCCCAGAACACCCGCCAGCGCAATCTGGCTGCCGGAACGGTTGAAGAATCCGCGTACAAGCAAGTAGCCCAGCCAGCCGTACACGAGCATGGAGGCGCCGATGTGGTTTGTCCCCAACCCGCCAAGAATCCACGTGCCGATCCCGCCCACCAGCACCACGAAGGCCGTGACCTCCCAGAACACCCGATGCCCGGAGTAGCCGATCAAAAACGCGAAAATCGCGCCGGGGATCGTGTTGGACATCAGGTGCTCGAAGTTCGCGTGCAGGATCGGCGATGAGAGGATGTGCGGCAGCGAAGAAGGGTCCAGCGGGTGAATGCCGAAGTACGTCAACCGGCCGCCGAAGATGACCACATTGACTATGTGCACCGCCCAGATGAGCACCACATATCCGATGGCGTAGGTGAAGCCCGTTCGCGTTTGCTGGCCGCGGGAGCGGTACGGACTCCTTTGCTGAGAGGGCACAACGGGACCGCCGCCAACGCCGGGAGCACCGTGCTGACCGGGTTGACCACCGTAGGGGTTGAAACCGTATGTAGGTCCCTGGCCAGGATGCGGGGAGGAATATGGATAGCTCATGGTGCGGCCAAGCTTAGGTGATCTCGTTCCACGCGGCGACACCATAACCAGGTTCAGCGGCCGCGACGCCACGGACGATTGCAGCTTCGACGCACCGAGCGGACGCGTCGCACAAGGCGTAGTAGAGGTCCGGGTCCGCGGCGGCTGCGGACCCCGTGTATGCCTCCGGCTCGGCGGTGGAGACGGCGAACAGGGTATCGCCGTCGAGAGGCGAATGTGCGGGGCGCACGGCGCGAGCAATCCCGTCATGGCCGGTCATCGCGAGGCGCTCAAGCTTTTCGATGCCCACCGGGCAGTCCGTCGCCACCACCCCGATCGTGGTATTCAGTTTCGGTTGGGGTCGCACCAACGCGGCAAAGGCATCCAGGTCCACAGCGGGGCGGGCGGGGTCACCGAAGAAGCGGCCAGTATCCGGGTCAATGACACTGCCGATCGGATTGGCCACGACAGCGGCGGCAACGGTGAAATCGCCGACACGTGCTTGCGCGACGCCGAACCCGCCGCGGAGAACGCCGGCGGTCGCGCCACAGCCGGCACCGACTGAACCAACAGGCACGGCAGAGACCGCATCACCGCTGTGGCCGTCGAGAGCCGCACGCACTGCGGCGGCACCGTCCTCGGGGCTGGGCCGGTGGTTCGGGTCGCCGATGATGAGGTCGAAGATGACGGCAGCGGGGACAATCGGCACCCGGGGGCCCGGGTTGCTTTCACCGAATACTGCGAACCCGAGGCCGCGGGATTCCAGCTCGCGCATCGCGCCATCGGCTGCGGCCAAACCGAAGGCAGAACCCCCGGCCAGCACGATCGCGTTCACGCGCTCCACTGTGTTGTGGGGTTTGAGTAGGTCAGTTTCCCGGGTGCCGGGGCCGCCACCGCGCTGGTCGACGGCTGCCACCATGCCGGCGGCAGACGTGGAGACAAGCGCCGTCACTCCTGTGTCGCCTAGCGATTGGTGGCCGAGGGCTAAACCGGGGAGGGAGAAACCGCAGCTAAGATCCATCCGCTCATTCCCCCATGAGGGCCTGCAGCAGCGATTCCTGGCAGTACGCGAGCCACTCGACAAGGTTGTCGCGGTCCTGCTCAGCGGCCTCTGTCGGGGCGTCAGCAGAAGCGACATAGAGGCGCATGTCGTTCAACGCGGCGATGACCTGCTGCGCCTCGTGCTCCTCGACACTCACCGCGACCCCGCCAGTCGGACCAAGCGCAGTGTTGATCACCTGCAAGTTCGCCAGCTTCGCCTTGATGATGTCTGTTTCGTGCAGGCTGCGCAGCAGAGCGTTGTCGCCGTCGAATTCTTCGTCCCCGGCGCGCTCAAAATCCGGCAGGAGGCGGGCGAGCGACGGGTCCGCCGGCGCCTCGGTGTGGCCGGAGGGCATATCCATCATCTCCGCGAGCTCATCCTTCGGCGCGGACTGCGCGCGTTGGATCAACGCCTCCGACACCGTGGCCGTGAGATCCCCAATGACCTCGCGCTCCATCGGCTCGAACACAGTGCTAAAGCGTGTGGCCCGCATCAGGCCTTTCTTCCGCCGCCACGGCTGCATGCCTTATCTCCTTTCCAACCCCGGCCACATCACGCGGCCGGGCGGGAACTTTAACCAGCTTGCTGCATCGTGGCCCACAGACCCGCGGTGTGCAGCTTCTTCACGTCGCCCTCGACCTTGTCTTTCTCGCCGGAGGACACCACGGCTTTGCCTTCGGTGTGCACCTGCATCATCAGCTCCTGGGCGCGCTTACGGCCGTAACCCAGCACTGTCTGGAACACGTAGGTGACGTAGCTTTGCAGGTTCACCGGGTCATCCCACACAATGCACATCCACGGCAGGTTCTCCGCCGTGTCGACGTTGACCTCAATCTGCTCGTCGAGGTCAGGCGTGGCCATGGGGGATCCCATCCGGACACCGGGCCGAATCTCAGGGTTGACACCAGTCATGGCTTCAAGCGTACTAAAGAGTGCTCTGCGCGTACGCCCCACGCCGCCACGGCCACTGCCACTGCTACTGGCACGGCACTGACACAACACCGACACAGCTCTGTCCTTGTCGTACGGAGACGAGGACAGACTAGGCTTGACTGCATGAACCAACAGCCGTCAACCGCCTTTCTTACCGACATGTACGAGCTCACCATGCTCGATGCATCCATGAAGGACGGCACCCACTCGCGCCAATGCGTTTTCGAAGTCTTCGCCCGCAAGCTGCCCAATGAACGCCGTTACGGCGTTGTCGCTGGCACCGGTCGCCTGATTGAAGCCGTGGAGAAATTCCGCTTCACCGAAGACCAGTTGTCCACGGCCGACTTCCTTAGCGAGGAAACCCGTGAGTACCTGCGCAACTACCGCTTCACCGGGCACATTGACGGCTACAGGGAAGGTGAGCTGTACTTCCCCTACTCCCCCATCCTCACCGTGCGCGGCACATTCGCAGAATGCTGCATCCTGGAGACGGTCATCCTGTCGATCCTCAACTCCGACTCCGCGATCGCCTCCGCCGCCTCGCGCATGGTCACGGCTGCCGACGGCCGCCCGATCATGGAGATGGGCTCGCGCCGCACCAACGAGCAGGCCGCGGTGACAGGGGCGCGTGCCGCCTACATCGCCGGGTTCGGCTCCACCTCCAACATGGAAGCCTCCCTGCGCTACGGCATCCCGGCCTCCGGCACCGCCGCCCACGCCTGGACGCTGCTGCACACCAACCCTGACGGCACCCCGAACGAGAAGGCCGCTTTCAAGGCGCAGATCGACTCCCTCGGTGTGGACACGACCCTGCTGGTGGACACCTATGACATCACCCAGGGCGTGGCCAACGCGGTGGAGGTCGCGGGCCCGGAACTCGGGGGCGTACGCCTCGACTCCGGCGACCTGGGCATCATGTCGCGGCGCGTGCGGGCGCAGCTCGACGAGCTCGGTGCGTACAACACGAAGATCATCGTTTCCTCCGACCTGGACGAATTCGCTATCGCCGGCCTGCGGTCGGACCCGGTCGACGGCTACGGTGTGGGCACGTCGGTAGCCACGGGTTCCGGAGCTCCCACGGCAGGAATGGTGTACAAGCTTGTGGAGGTAGACGGTGTGCCCGTCGCTAAGCGCAGCTCCGGCAAGCAAATGAAAGGCGGCGCGAAGGGAGCACTGCGCACGTACCGCGGCTCCGGTGTCGCGGTCGACGAGATCGTTTACCCGCTCGATAAGCACCCCGGAACCCCGACGACGCTGGATTACCGCGAGCTTGTCGTCCCGCTCATCCGCAACGGTGAAATCGTCGAGGGGCTAGATGACCTTGAAGCGACCCGCACCCACCTTGCGAAACAACGCGAAACGCTGCCCTGGGAAGGTCTGTCGTTGTCCCGCGATGAACCGGCGATCCGCACACGCTTCGTCGGATTCCCGGAAGAGTGATGGAACGGTTGTCGCTGTCTGCGCGCGAGCTTCTCGACGCTGCCGTCGAATCCCTCGGCGGCACGCAACGCCCGGGGCAAATCGCCATGGCTGAGGCGGTTTCTCAAGCGCTTGCCGACGAACGTCACCTCGCCGTCCAAGCGGGCACCGGCACCGGCAAATCTTTGGCCTACTTGGTACCTGCCATCCGGCACGCGCAGGCGAACGACACGACCGTGATCGTCTCCACGGCAACGCTCGCTCTGCAGCGCCAGCTGGTCGAGCGCGACCTGCCGCGCCTGGTGGAAGCCCTTGACCCGCTGTTGCCGCGCACCCCGACCTTCGCCATTTTGAAGGGCCGCTCCAACTACGTGTGCCTGAACAAGATCGGTGTTTTGGACGGAACCGTGGACGGCCAGGAAGCGCTGGTCGACGAAGAAGACGTCTCCTGGCTCGGCCGCCACGTCAAACGCGTCCACGAATGGGCCGAAGAAACCGAGACCGGTGACCGCGATGACCTTGAACCCGGTGTGCCCGACAAAGCGTGGCGGCATGTCTCCGTCACCGCCAACGAGTGCTTAGGTGCCACACGGTGCCCGCACGGTGCCGAATGCTTCGCCGAAGCCGCTCGCGTGCGCGCCGGTGAGGCCGACATCGTGGTGACCAACCATGCGCTTTTGGCTATCGACGCGCTTTCTGGCGCCTCCATCCTGCCCGAGCACTCTGCTGTCATCATCGACGAGGCCCACGAGCTCGACGACCGCGTCACCTCCGTGGCCACCAATGAGATCTCCCCGCACGCGCTGCGGCTCGCGGCCCGCCGCGCCGGGAAGCTGGGAGAAAACAGGCGCAAAGACACGCTCGAGGAGCTTATCGACGACTTCGCCGCCGTCCTCGACACCGAATCCCCTGGCCGCTGGGAAACGATCTCGGATCCCGCCCGCGCCGCCTTCGTCGCAGTGCAGGATGAACTGCGCCGCACCGGAGAGGCCATCGCCCGCGCCCCAGAAGGCGAAGCGACCAAAGACCCGGAGACCGCAGCCGAGCGAGAGAACCTGCGCAATCACCTTGGTGAGCTGTACACCTCCTTCGATCGCATTTTGAGCGTCTTTGACGAAGACGATCCCGCCAAGCATTTCGACGTTGTCTGGCTCGCCCGCAGCGCCTCCTCCAGCCCGGAGTCCGCCTCCGTTTCAGTAGCGCCGCTGTCCGTGTCGGCTTTGCTGCGCGACAACTTGTTTGGCGAGAAGACGGTCGTGCTCACCTCCGCCACCCTTGCTGTAGGCGGCAACTTCCGCGCGATGGCCGCGGCCTGGGGGCTTCCCGACGGCACCTGGGACAGCCTCGACGCCGGCACCCCCTTTGACCCGCGTCGCTCTGGAATTCTCTACACCGCCAAGCACTTGCCGCCGCCGGGCCGCGACGGCATCAGCGATGGCACCCTCGACGAGATGGCTGAGCTCATCACCGCGGCCGGCGGACGGACGCTGGGATTGTTCTCCTCTCGCCGTGCCGCACAAGAAGCCGCCGACGCGCTGCGCACCCGGTTGCCCTTCGACATTCTGGTCCAAGGCGACGACACCATCGGCGCACTGGTGAACAAGTTCGCCGCCGGGGAGAACGTGTGTCTGTTCGGCACCTTGAGCCTGTGGCAGGGTGTCGATGTCCCCGGCCGCTCCCTCTCCCACGTCATGATCGACCGGATCCCCTTCCCCCGCCCCGATGACCCGCTGCTCCAGGCCCGCTCACGCGCCGCCGACGCCGCCGGCCGCTCCGGGTTCATGGACGTCTCCGCCACCCACGCCGCACTCCTGCTCGCCCAGGGTGCTGGCCGGTTGCTGCGCAGCACCACCGACCGCGGCGTCGTCTCCGTCCTGGACAGCCGTTTGGTGACGAAGCGCTACGGATCCTTCCTCCGCGCCTCCCTCCCCGACTTTTGGGAGACGACAGACCCCGGGGTGGTGCGCGGCGCGCTGCGCCGACTCGTGGCTCAGCCTGCTGAGAAGTCCTCGGCCGAGTCCTCCGCCGAATAGGCACCAGGATGCGCCACCACCGTCACTGACCCTGGAGCGACCTCCGTGAACCCGCTATCGCGGACGGGGACAGACGCGGGAAGCGCCGCGGTGGCGCGGATAAGCTCCCGTGGCACCTCGCGGACCGCAAGGGGAAAGCCGTCGAGGGCCCAGCGCACCGCCCACGCTTCACTCATCTGCGCGGCGAGCAGCATCGACCCGTGACCGACCTGGGCGGCGGCCTTACCCGCGGTCATTGCGAGCGAGTCGTCGACAAGAATCACTGGCACCGATGACATCTCGATGTCACCGACATTGGGCGCCGGAAGGTCATCGTGCGGGAGGTCGGTGCCTTTGATCTGCAGTTTGCTGATCGCGTGCGGAACCTCCCCAACGGCGGACGGAATGAACGCGCGGGCTTCGGCGACCGGACCCGTTGCGCTGGATCGGAACGTGCAGCCGGGCAGCGTCTGCACGTTCTCCCACGCGGCGCCGCGGGCACGCCGGGCGATCTTGCGGATCCGGTGGCCGTACCACTGTGCCAGCGCGTCGCGCCAGGCGGACTCCTGCCCCGCGCGCGGGTCGAGACACACAGCGGCGACGGCTCGGGCAGCGGCCACAAGAGCGTCGTTACGCTGCGGCGGGTCCGCTTTCGGAATATGCAGCGCGATCTGCATCGCCTGAACGGTGGCGGGATCGTCTGGGTCTTCCCCGCCACGGCGGTTGTCGGCAAGGCTCGCGGCTAAGAACCGGTGCGCTGTCGTGATGAGCGCGGCTGTGTCAGCTGTTTCCGGCATTAATCGAGTGCGACTTTGCCGTCGATACCCTGCTCCTCGTTGAGCGTATCGATCTCATGGCGCGGCACACCCATGATGTACAGCACCGAATCCAGGAACGGGTGGGTGACTGAGGTGTCCGCGACCTCGCGCAGCGCTGGCTTCGCGTTGAAGGCAATACCCAGGCCGGCGGCAGTGAGCATGTCGATGTCATTCGCACCGTCGCCAACCGCCACCGTCTGGGACAAACGCAGACCCGAATCTTCAGCAAACTCGGCGAGAAACTCCGCCTTCGCCTTGCGGTCCACGACCTTGCCGATCACCTTTCCAGTGAGTTTCCCGTCCACGATCTCGAGCGTGTTCGCGCGCACGTAATCGAGGTCCAGGTCGGCCGCCATCGGCTCGAGCACCTGGATGAACCCACCCGAGACGACTGCGGTGCGGTAGCCCATCTGCTTCAACGTGCGGATCGTCGTGCGCGCGCCAGGCGTGAGTTCGATGTCGCGTGCGACGCTGTCAAGCACCGACGCGTCCAGCCCCGCCAGCGTTGCGACGCGCTCGCGCAACGACTCCTCAAAATCCAGCTCCCCGCGCATCGCGCGCTCGGTGACCTCGGCGACCTCCGCTTCACGACCCGCGTGAGCAGCGAGCATCTCGATGACCTCGCCCGTGATGAGGGTCGAATCGCAGTCGAAACACACCAGGCGTTTCGAGCGGCGGGCCAGACCAGCGCGCTCAATCGCGATATCGACGCCGAGAGCTGTGGTGAGCTCCGCTAACGCTTGGCGCACCGTGTGGCTGACCTCGTCGCCGGAACCAGGAATGGTGATCGACAACTCCAATCCCGTCACCGGATAATCAGAAATGCCGCGGATACGGTCGATGTTCGCACCGAAGTCCGCGAGGGTGCGGCCGATTTCAGAGACCGCCTCCGCCGTCACCGGATCGCCCAGCACGACCACAGCATGGGTGGAACGGCGACGCTGCGGAGCCAAAGATGCCTCGTCCGTCTCGATGGTCACCGATTGGTCCGCCAGCTCCGGTGCCGCTTCAAGGTCGTGGCGTAGCGCCTCGACACCGCTCGTGGTGACGCCCGCGAACGCCGCGAGAGCAAGACGGCCACGGAACTGCGCCTGCTCAACGTCCAGCAGCTGCACCCCGTGCTGGGACAACACCGCGAAGAATGCCGCACTCACACCGGGGTGATCAGCCCCCGACAACGTGATCACTGCGTGCTGGAGGCCGGGTTGAAGTGTCACCGAATAGGTCATGAATTCGAACCTACAGCAACAGGCCCCGCTCCACGATGTGGGGAGCGGGGCCTGCCGGTTAGTTCAGGAGTGGCCTATTAGTCGGTCGCCTTGGTGGAGCCGGAGTCGCGGCCGTCTGCCGGACGCACCTTGGTCACGGTCTCCGTGGCAGTGCGCTGCGAAGCAGAGGTCACGGTCTCGGACTCACGGGAGTCAGAGCCAGTGTGCTCGTTCTCTTCCGGGGTGGTTGCCTCAGAGCGCGGGTCGTGGTGGCCGGTGTGGGCCTCACGGCGCAGGGTTTCCACCATGTGCGGGTAGTGCAGCTCGAACGCGGGGCGCTCAGAGCGGATACGCGGCAGGGAGGTGAAGTTGTGGCCAGGAGGCGGGCAGGAGGTTGCCCACTCCAGGGAGTTGCCGTAGCCCCACGGGTCGTCGACGGTGACGACCTCGCCGTAGCGCCAGGACTTGTACACGTTCCAGATGAACGGCAGGAAGGCGATACCCAGGATGAAGGAGCCGATCGTAGAGATCTGGTTCAGCAGGGTGAAGCCGTCGGAGTCCAGGTAGTCGGCGTACCGGCGCGGCATGCCCATGTTGCCCAGCCAGTGCTGGACCAGGAAGGTCATGTTGAAGCCGATCATGACGAGCCAGAAGTGGATCTTCGCCAGGCGCTCGTCGAGCATGCGGCCCGTCATCTTCGGGAACCAGAAGTAGATGCCTGCGCACGACGCGAACACGACCGTACCGAAGAGGGTGTAGTGGAAGTGCGCGACAACGAAGTAGGTGTCAGACAGCTGGAAGTCCAGCGGCGGGGCAGCCAGCATAATGCCGGTCAGACCACCGAAGAGGAAGACGAACAGGAAGCCGACGGACCACAGCATTGGGCTTTCAAAGGTGAGGTGGCCGTTCCACATCGTGCCCACCCAGTTGAAGAACTTCACGCCGGTCGGAACAGCGATCAGGAAGGTCATGAAGGAGAAGAACGGCAGCAGAACCGCACCGGTGACGTACATGTGGTGCGCCCACACAGCCATGGACAGGCCACCGATGGCCAGGGTTGCAAAGACCAGGCCGATGTAGCCGAAGACCGGCTTGCGGGAGAAGACCGGGATGACCTCGGAGATGATACCGAAGAACGGCAGTGCGAGGACGTAGACCTCGGGGTGGCCGAAGAACCAGAACAGGTGCTGCCACAGAATGGCGCCACCGTTGGCCGGGTCAAAGATGTGGCCGCCGAGTTTGCGGTCGTAGAGCACACCGAGGGCTGCAGCGGTCAGCAGCGGGAAGATCATCAGGGCCAGGATGGAGGCCACGAAGATGGTCCAGGTGAACACCGGCAGACGGAACATGGTCATGCCCGGCGCACGCAGGGTGAGCACGGTGGTCACCATGTTGATGGCGGAGGCCAGGGTACCGATACCGGTTGCACCGACACCGAGGATCCACAGGTCAGCGCCCACACCCGGGGTGTGGATCGAGTCAGCCAGCGGCATGTACATGGTCCAGCCGAAGTCGGCAGCGCCACCCGGGGTGAGGAAGCCGGCGAGCATGGCGATGACACCAGCGGTAGTGATCCAGAAGCCGAACGCGTTCAGACGCGGGAAAGCGACATCCGGGGCACCGATCTGCAACGGCAGAACGAAGTTGGCGAAGCCCCACACGATCGGGGTACCGAATGCCAGCAGCATCACGGTGCCGTGCAGGGTGAACAGCTGGTTGAACTGCTCATTGGAAAGGAACTGGAGACCCGGGGAGAAAAGCTCCGCGCGGATCAACAGGGCCATCAGGCCACCGACGAAGAACCAGATAAACGCCGAAATAATGTAGAAAATGCCCAGCTGTTTGTGGTCCGTGGTGGTCATCAGGTCCCAAAGGCGGGTGCCTTTGCGGGCCTTGCCGGTCGGCTCCGGCCGTGCCGGTGCAGCCTCGACGACATCAGCGTCGAGCCGTGGTGCCACAGCAGTCATACGTATCCTCCTGAATTAACCTCAGCCGCTCCACCCCCAGTGGGATTTCCCGGGGGCGCCCCGGCCAAGCCTTCCCGGAGCTGACGAGAATCAGCTCGCAGAGAGCATAGATAGGGCGCGGCTAATACCGCTTCATCTTAACCAGCGGTCCAGCGAAAATCCAGATGACGTGCAGCCTCTTCGCGCTGCTCATTCCGGGGGCAACCACTCCCCCAGCTCACAGCCCTGGACTGGACGGAAACCACCAGGCACCCGACTACCGCATACCCGGCGATGCCCGGATTTCAACCCAGAACGGGGGCGGTATAACCCCGGAATAGGTTAAGCCAAAGAATGCCCCGGCCGGCCCAAAAATGGACCAGTCGGGGCATGGGACCCGCGGGTCAGGGACGGGTTAGAAGTCCCAGTCGTCGTCCTGCGTGTCCTCGGCCTTACCGATGACGTAGGAGGAGCCGGAGCCGGAGAAGAAGTCGTGGTTCTCGTCGGCGTTCGGGGCAAGCGATGCCAGGATGGCGGGCGACACGCGCGTCTCGTCGACCGGGAAAAGTCCCTCGTAACCGAGGTTGTTCAGCGCCTTGTTGGCGTTGTAGCGCAGGAAGCGCTTGACGTCCTCGGTCCAGCCGAGCGGATCGTAGATGTCCTCGGTGTACTGGATCTCGTTGTCGTAAAGGTCGTAGAGCAGGTCGAAGGCGTGCTCCTTGAGCTCGTCCTGGCGTTGCTGGGACTCGTCGCGCAGGCCGACCTGGTACTTGTAGCCGATGTAGTAGCCGTGCACTGCTTCATCGCGGATGATCAGGCGGATGATGTCGGCGGTGTTGGTCAGCTTAGAGTGCACCGACCAGTTCAGCGGCAGGTAGAAGCCGGAGTAGAACAGGAAGGACTCCAGCATCACCGAGGCGATCTTGCGCTTGAGCGGATCATCGCCGCAGTAGTAGCTCTGGATGATTTTGGCTTTGCGCTGCACCTCGGCGTTTTCTTCGGTCCAGCGGAAGGCGTCGTTAATCTGCGGCGTCGACGCGAGCGTCATGTAGATGTTCGAGTAGCTCTTCGCGTGGACGGACTCCATGAACGCGATGTTGGTGTACACAGCCTCCTCGTGCAGTGTCTTCGCGTCCGGGATGAGGGAGACCGCACCGACGGTGCCCTGGATCGTGTCCAGCAGCGTCAGGTTGGCAAACACGCGCATCGTGGACAGCTGTTCTGCGTCGTTAAGCGTGTTCCAGCTCGGGATGTCGTTGGACACCGGGATTTTCTCCGGCAGCCAGAAGTTGCCGGTGAGGCGGTCCCATACCTCCTGGTCTTTGTCGTCAGGGATGCTGTTCCAGTTCACGGCCTTCAAAGGCGCGGGGTGGGATTCGACGTACGCCTCGTAATCGTGGGTCTCCTCGTGGGTCATGCCACCCATCCTAGAGGGTTACGGACATTTGCTTGACGACGCACCCAAACCCCTCCCCCAAAAATGTCGCACCCCGAGGGGGGAACGCGATGGTTCCGACCCTCGGGGTGCGACAGGGCACAGAAAAACTAGAGCATGCAGGACACGCAGCCCTCAACCTCAGTGCCCTCGAGCGCCATCTGGCGCAGGCGGATGTAGTAGAGCGTCTTGATGCCCTTGCGCCACGCGTAGATCTGGGCGCGGTTGATGTCGCGGGTAGTCACGGTGTCCTTGAAGAACAGCGTCAGCGACAAGCCCTGGTCCACGTACTTCGTGGCTTCAGCGTAGGTGTCGATGATCTTCTCGAAACCGATCTCGTACGCGTCCTTGAAGTAGTCGGCGTTCTCGTTGTCCATGTGCGGCGCCGGGTAGTAGACGCGGCCGATCTTGCCTTCCTTGCGGATCTCGATCTTGGAGGCAATCGGGTGGATCGACGACGTCGAATTGTTGATGTAGGAGATCGAGCCGGTCGGCGGAACCGCCTGCAGGTAACGGTTGTAGATGCCGTCGCGGGCGACATCGGCCTTGAGCTGCTCCCATTCCTCAGCGCTCGGGGGCTGGGCGGAGGAGCCGTCGAAAAGCTCCTTCACGCGCTGCGTCTTCGGCTGGAAGTCAGCTGGGTTGTAGCGGTCGAAGAACTCGCCGCTGGCGTACTCGGAGTCCTCGAAGCCCGCGAAGCGCTGGCCCTTCTCCACGGCGATCTTGTGGGAGGCCTTGAGGCACTCGTACATGATCGTGGCGAAGTAGGCGTTGGTGAAGTCCAGGCCTTCTTCGGAGCCGTACTCGATGTGCTCGCGGCCGAGGTAGCCGTGCAGGTTCATCTGGCCCAAGCCGATGGCGTGCGAGGCATCGTTGCCCTCGCGCACGCTCGGCACCGAATCGATCGAGGTCTTGTCCGCGACAGCCGTCAGGCCGCGAATGGCGGTCTCGACGGTGCGGGAGAAGTTGTCCGAATCCATTGCCATCGCAATGTTGAGAGAGCCCAAGTTGCAGGAAATGTCGTGGCCGATCGTGTCGTACGTCAGGTCCTCGTTCAGCACGGATGCAGAGTTGACCTGGAGAATCTCCGAACACAGGTTGGACATGTTGATCCGGCCGGTCTTCACCGGGTTCGCGCGGTTCGCGTGGTCCTCGAAGAGGATGTACGGGTAGCCGGACTCGAACTGGATCTCGGCGATCGTCTGGAAGAACTGGCGCGCCTTGATCTTCGTCTTGCGGATGCGCGGGTCCTCCACCATCTCGTCGTACTTCTCCGTGACAGAGATGTCGGCGAACGGCACACCGTAAACGCGCTCGACGTCGTACGGGGAGAACAGGTACATGTCGTCGTTGCGCTTGGCCAGCTCAAAGGTGATGTCCGGGATGACCACACCGAGCGAGAGCGTCTTGATGCGGATCTTCTCGTCCGCGTTCTCACGCTTGGTGTCCAAGAAGCGCATGATGTCCGGGTGGTGCGCGTTCAAGTACACCGCACCAGCACCCTGGCGGGCGCCGAGCTGGTTGGCGTAGGAGAAGGAGTCTTCCAGCAGCTTCATCACGGGGATGACACCGGAGGACTGGTTCTCAATGTGCTTAATCGGTGCGCCGGACTCGCGGATGTTGCTCAGCAGCAGCGCCACACCACCGCCGCGCTTCGATAGCTGCAGGGAGGAGTTGATGGCGCGGCCGATGGACTCCATGTTGTCCTCGATGCGCAGCAGGAAGCAGGACACCAGCTCGCCGCGCTGTGCCTTACCCGCGTTGAGGAAGGTGGGGGTGGCGGGCTGGAACCGGCCGGTCATAATTTCGTCGACAAGCGCGGAGGCGATCTCCTCGTTGCCGTCGGCGAGGAACAGTGCGGTCATGGCCACGCGGTCCTCGAAACGCTCCAGGTAGCGGCGGCCGTCGAAGGTCTTCAGCGTGTAGGAAGTGTAGTACTTGTACGCGCCGAGGAAGGACTGGAAGCGGAACTTGAAGGCGTACGCCCGCTTGAACGTGGACTTCACAAAGTCCCAGTCGTAGGCCTTGATGACGTCCGGCTCGTAGTACTTGTTTTCCACCAGGTAGTTCATCTTTTCTTCCAGGTCGTGGAAGTAGACGGTGTTCTGGTTGACGTGCTGGAGGAAGAACTGGTTCGCGGCCTCACGGTCTTTGTCGAACTGGATGTGGCCGTTCTCGTCATAAAGGTTCAGCAGCGCGTTGAGCGCGTGGTAGTCGAGCTGATCTGCCGTGTCGACGGGCTCAGCGACGGTCTTTCCCGTTGTGGCGGTCACTGTAGTCGGGCCTTTCTTGTGCGGGAGTTCATGGAGCGTTTATAGGAGAGGTACAGCTATGAAGTTGTGAAGTCTGTTTTCACACCGTTTGGTAGCGCTCGCGCAACTGTGCCAGCCGCCGCGCGCTGTCGTCGACGCGGGTCTGCACGTGCTCGTCGAGCCGATCTTTTTCCGTGGATGTCATCGGGCCCAACCCGAGCCGCTCGCGGTGGGCGATAAGAGAATCACGCACGTGCGTGACGTCGTATTCGGTGCCCATCATTTCGAAGCGGTAGAGGTAGGGCACGCCCGTCTTAGCGGAGATCACCTCGCCTGCCCGGCCGAAATCAGGGCCGAAGTTGGAGTTGCCTCCCGCGATCACACCACGCAACAAAGCACGATTGTGCGGGTCATCGAGAAAGTGGATAACTTGCGGTGGCACGGGGCGCGAGTTCCCTTCGCTTATCGACGCCCCTCCCCCATACGTCGGCACAACCAAGACATAGGGCTTCTCCACTGTCAGCGGTTGCTGCGTGCGGCGCAGCGGAATGCGTGCCGCCGGCAAACCCAGCTTGCCGACAAACCGGTGCGTGTTCTCCGTCGTAGAGGAGAAATAAACCACCAGCATGCGCTACTCACCTATCTTTGGGCATACGATAAGCCGCCAGCTGGTGACGGCTTAACGGGCAGTGGGAATCGAGCTTAGGCAGCAGCCTCAGCGAGGGTGCGGATGCGGTCCGGACGGAAACCGGACCAGTGGTCACCGTCAACTTCCACGACCGGGGCCTGCAGGTAACCCAGCGCCATCACGTAGTCGCGGGCGGAATCATCCAGGGAGATGTCCACAGTGGTGTAGTTCAGACCTGCGCGGTCGAGGGCCTTCTTGGTCGCGTTGCACTGCACGCATGCGGGCTTGGTGTAGAGGGTGATGGACATGGCGGGGACGACTCTTTTCTGCTCGGGAAAACTGCTCTGATTACACGGCTTTGAACGTGGCACTTGGGCCTGTTGGCTTCCGGGGAACAACCAGCTGTTCACATCCCGGGGGCGAACACTTTGAAACACTATACGTTGTAGGAAAAACAAGCAACCACTACTACATATAGTAGTTACAAACATGGTATTTGCAGGATACGGCCACTAAATCACCTACATGTAGTTACCCCGGAATGTTTTACGCGTCCAGAATGGCTTACACGGGTGAAATTTTCCCGGAGAAGTGACTTATTTCACATTCTTTGGAAAATGGAGAGCGCCCCCGCCGCGAGCTTTCGCACGCAAGACGGGGGCGCTGGCGCTAAGAACCGCTTAACCCTGACGGGCCTTGAAACGCGGATCCTTCTTGTTGATCACGTACACCTTGCCGTGGCGGCGCACAACCTGGGCGCCCGGTTTGTTCTTCAGCGACCGAAGCGACTTGCGGACCTTCATCGGGCGCTCCTTTCTTTGTTGACTCTGCTGACACAATAGGCTCTGCGTGAGTGCCTTTATTTATCACGGCGCGCCAAGACAGGCGCTGCCGCACAACGGGGGACCATGTTACCCGAGCAGCCCCTTAATCACCAAAACGCTGCTTCATCTCACCAGCCACACTGTCGAGGGTGCGGCCCACCGTCTCCGGAACCATGACCTTGACAAATCCGGCGGCCGCGACACCGCACATCGCGAACATCACGAACGTCGCCGTCGCCCCCACGGTATCCACGAGCGGCAGGAAGAACTGCGCCACCGCCCAGTTCGCCATCCACAGCGCCAGACCCGCCACACCCATTCCCACGCCGCGGATCTGCGGAGGCACCAGCTCGGAGATGAGCAGCCACGTCGTCGGCGACACCGCGGCTTGCTGGGAAGCAATGAACAACGCCATGAACGCCAGCGCGAGCATTGCTAACGACGTATTCGCCTCCGCCGCCCGGTACACCACCGCCAGCAGCACCAGGAAGATCACGTTCAGCGTCAGACCGCCGAGCAGCAGCCGCTTCCTGCCGATCCTGTCCACTAGCTGCAGGCCGATGTAACAGGCCACCACCGACACCAGACCAATCACCATCGAGGTGTACACCGAGTTCTGAGTGGACACCCCGACGTTGTTCATCATCGTCGGAGCGAAGTAGACGATGGCATTGACACCGGAGATCTGCTGCGTCACACCCAGCAGAGCGGCCACGAGCACCGTCATGCGCATCCACCTCGACCCCGCCAAGGTGCGCCACTGGCCCTGCTGAGCTGCACGCACCTCCGCGTCCTCGCGCGTTGCCTGCGCGAGTTCGTCGGTGTCAATGCCGGTGCGGGAGGCGACGGCGCGGGCGTCGCTGATACGCCCATGCCGCGACAGCCAGACAGGCGTGTCCGGCAAGAACACCATGCCTACAGCCAACACAGCGCCCGGCACCGCCGCCGCACCCAGCATGAGCTGCCAGCTGCCCGACGGTGCGAGAAGCGAATTGACCACGTACGCGAGCAACTGTCCCACCACAATCATCAGCGTGTTGAGCGACACGAGCCGACCACGCACCGCTGCCGGCACCATTTCCGAGATGTACATCGGCGTGACAATCGATACCGCACCCACTGCAACACCCAGGAATGCCCTTGCCGAACCGAGCATCTCCGGAGATGTCGCCAGCGCGCACCACACCGACCCGGCGACGAAGAGCACTCCGCCCAGAATGAGCGTCACACGACGGCCCAACTTGTCCGCCACTGCCCCGCCGCTGACAGCGCCGAGTGCCGCGCCGACGAGCAGCATCGCTGTGACCATGCCTTCCTGTGCAGGCGACATGCCGAACTCGGGCGTGATGAACAGCAAGGCGCCGCTCATCACGCCGGTGTCATAACCGAAAAGAAGCCCGCCGAACGCCGCGATCGCGGCGACCGTACGGACGTACCTGCGCTGCTGCGCCGATGCTGTAGAACTCGTGGTGGACACAGCCTCAGTTGAAGTCATGCCCCACATAGTGCACCCGGCTACCATGGCTGTCATGTCAGACTCCGACCGGAACACGCAGCGAGAGATAGTGAACGCGCTGGCTGTGAAGCCCTTTATCGATCCAGCGGAGGAAGTCGCCGCCCGCGTCGATTTCCTCGCCGATTACCTCGCCGTGACTGGTGCCCGCGGCTACGTGCTGGGGATCTCCGGCGGGCAGGACTCCACCCTCGCCGGACGGCTCGCACAGCTCGCCGTGGAAAAGGTCCGTGCCAACGATCCCTCCCGTGAGTGTCAGTTCGTCGCCGTCCGTCTCCCCCACGGTGTGCAGTCCGACGAGGATGACGCGCAGCTCGCGTTGGACTTCATCCAGCCTGACCGCCGTGTTACCGTCGACATCGAACCGGCTACGACAGCGATGGGAGGCGCAGTAGCCGCCGCACTCGACGGGGCCGAGCTCACTGACTTCAACAAGGGCAACGTCAAAGCCCGCATGCGCATGATCACCCAGTACGCGATCGCCGGCGAGCTCGGCCTCCTCGTCGTGGGCACCGACCACGCGGCGGAGAACGTTACCGGCTTCTTCACCAAATTCGGCGACGGTGCAGCCGACCTCGTGCCCCTTGCCGGGTTGAACAAGCGCCAAGGTGCCCAGCTTCTCCAGCATCTCGGCGCCGACAAGCGCCTCTACGAGAAGGTTCCCACCGCCGACCTCGAGGACGATCGTCCTGCGCTTCCCGACGAAGAAGCACTCGGCATCACCTACCCCCACATCGACGACTATCTCGAGGGGAAGCGAATTCCCGACGATGCGGCGCAGCGTCTCGAGCACCTCTGGGCCGTCGGCCAGCACAAGCGCCACCTTCCGCCTGGTCCCGCCGACACGTGGTGGCGTTGACGCCCCCGCCCCGAGAACCTAGAGTTCGCTTCCAAACGGATGGATGACCGTTGCACCGACAGTCGTGGCTGCACGCGCTAACTGTCGATCTGCCGTGACGAAATCACAGTGGAACTCACGAGAACGCAATAGAAGCCAGGTCCCCAGATGAATAGCGTCGAGCGCCTTCAGGAAACCAGGTATCGCCCCTGCAAATTCCACGACCTCGCTATTCAAACCGACGAGATTCAGTTTCGCCGCAAGGCCGAGGATCTGTGCGCCAAACTCTTCCGTTCTCTTGGGAACACGGGCGAGTTCGACTTTTCCGATCACAGAACTGACGAGATCTTTATCGTCGAGCACTTGCTTCGCCCACGCACTATGCACTTCGGAGACGGCGAGCGGAATGAGCGCTGACGTGTCTACGTAAACCGCACCACTAGAATTCACTACTCAGCGCCGCGTCAATGCGGTTGTCCTTGCGGTCTTCGAGGAATTGCTCAAGCGAATAACCGGTTCCCTCAATGGGCTCCCAGTTGATCTCCATGGGTACGCCCCTCTGCATGATCAGTCCGAGGTCCTCTAACCGGTCAATTCCGGTTCGCTGGCTCAGTGGCCGGATTTCCGCAACCGGCTTGCTGCGGTCTGTGATGGTCAAAGCAACCCCCTCCGATTGCACACGATCGATCACCCTGCGTGTTTGCTGGTTCAACTCACGCATAGACACCGTGTGGGAACGGTGGTGTTCTGCGAGAAGCTCTTGGAGCTTGCGTTCAACCTCGCCCATGGTGCAGACCCTCGTTTGTAGTACGTGTATTACATTGCGATTTTAGCAGCTACAACCAGTAGTTCAATCCCCTAACGGGTGAGGTCGAGGGTGCGCTCGGCGGCGTCGATAAGCGGGCGGGCGTAGCTCGCGCCGTGCGTGTAGCAGTGCACCGCGAGCGGGTGAAGCTGGTGGATCGGGATGCGGGCCTCCCAGTCGCGGCCGAGGTCGCCGCCGGCGACGAGGTAGCCCGATGCGATCTCGCTAACGTACGGAGCGCTAAAGAGCTCGAGCATCGCAATGTCTGTCAGTGGGTGTCCGCCGTGCGCCGCCGGGTCGATGAACCGCGGGCCGTCCGGCGAGAACAACAGGTTGCCCGCCCACAGATCGCCGTGGATGCGGGCGAGCGGGGCGTCTTCATCCTCCGCGACGAGTGCCTCGCACGCGCGTTTCACTGTCTCCAGCCCATCGGCGCTCAGCGTTCCGCCTTTGTGGGCTTTTTCCGCGAACGGCAGCACGCGCTGCTCCGTGAAGAACTCCGCCCAGCGCGGCACCGGGATGCAATTCTGCTGCGCGCGGCCAATATAGTTCGGCCCATCCCAACCCTCTGCAGGCGCGCCAAAGGCGTCTGCACCCATGGCGTGGATCGCGGCGAGCTCCTCCCCGGCGCGGCGCGCAGCCTCACGCGTTGGCCGTGCGGACGCGACCTCCTCGATAGTCAGGGTGTTCGCCTCCACATCGACGCTGTAAACCTCGACGACAGCGTTCGACCCTTCCCGCAGCCAGCGCAAATAGGCCGCTTCAGCTTCAGCGGCGCGGGGTCCAGTTCCGGTTTTAGTGAAAGTCTGGGGAGCAGTCATGCCTCCACGCTAGCTGCGCGCGGCGTTTCTCGTTCGAAGTGCTTTAAGTGCTACTTCAATCCCACTTCGATCGCATCAGTGTCCGCAACCCCCAGGAGAGACGGAAGGAGTCCTGGAAAGCGATCCTCCAGATCCTCGTTGCGAAGTCGGACAAAACAGCGCGTGCCTTCATCCCGGGTACGTGTTATACCCGCACTTCGCAGGGTCTTCATATGGTGGCTGAGAGTGGATTTCGAGACTGGGGCATCGATCTCACCCCATTGCCGTTCCTCACCATCAGCAAGCAGTTGAACGATCCCCAGCCGCAACGGGTCAGACAGGGCAGCCAAGACACGCGTTAGAGAAAGGTCCTCCACATTCGGAGATTGATCATCAGAACGCCCGCGCATAGTTCAATAATTCTATCCGGCTAGCGAGCATGGGAAAACCTTGCTAACTTGTTCGATGTTTGTCAAACATCGAACTTTTCACCTTCGGTAGAACTAAGGAGCACCTGTGCCCTCTTCCCTTCCCTGGCTAACTGCCCTTTTCATCGCGACTCTCGCACTTGGAACTGATGAATTCGTGATTGCAGGCGTACTCAATCTAGTAGCCGCCGATCTGAACACCACGCCTGGTGCTGCTGGGCAACTGGTGACAGTCTTCGCAGCATCATTCGCCATCGGCGCTCCGGTTCTAGCCGTATGGCTCAACCGATTCGGCCACAAGAAGGCCCTTCTCGCTGGCCTATTGATCTTTGCTGCCGCGAATCTCGGATGCGCAGCCGCCACTACCCTGGCCACACTGCTCGCACTGCGCGTGCTTGCTGGTTTGTCAGCCGCAGCGGTATCTACGGCTGCATTCTCCGCTGCCGCCAAAGGCGCGCCTGACGGCAAGCAAGGCAAGTACCTGTCAATTGTGACCGCCGGACTTACCGTCGCACTTTTCACCGGCGTGCCATTGGGTACGTGGTTTGGCGCGGTTTTCTCATGGCGCACTACTTTCATTTTGATTGGTGCTGTCTCTCTGATGTCCGCGATAGTTATCCACCTGAGCATGCCCGAGTTACCTCACGATGAAACTAGAAGCGTGACCGATCAATTGGCTCCGTTGAAGAACCCGCAAGTAGCTCGAATGGTCGCTGCAATTTTCCTCTGTGGCGCGGGCGGTCTCATGTTCTACAGCTACCTCGCCCCCATAACTGTGGGGATTTTGGGCAGCGAAGAACTGCTCCCATTCATTCTCTTGGTGGTTGGGCTCGTAGGAGTGGGGTCAGCCTTGCTTGGCGGGAACCTTACCGACCAGATTGGCTCACGTAGAGCCCGCATAACCGTCCTGGGAGGCCATGCCGCAACGCTCGGCATCCTCGCATTGTTAGGCTGCTTTACCCCTCCGACGTGGCTTTTCATTGCCGCAGTGGGCTTTTGGGCTCTTTTCGCTTGGGCTCTCAATCCGCCGATGCAAGCAAGCACGATCGCTGCAGCACCGGAAGCTCCCATGACTGCAGTCGCGCTAAGCATTTCGGGTCTTTACCTAGGCACCGCAGCAGCCGGAGCTATAGGCGGCGTACTACTTGACCACTTTGGACCGCTCTCCATACCAGTGGTCGGGACCGCATTTCTAGCGTGCGCTCTTTTGGCTGCCACCCCACCTATCCCGACCGCCGAACGCTAACCTAACTTTAGGAATCGTTCTTGCCTACAACTAGCCGCCCCCGGTGTGTTTCCGTTCAAGCTCGATCAATTCTCGCTTCATCTCGAGTCCGCCGGCGTAGCCGCCGAGTGATCCGTCGCTGCGCAGTACGCGGTGGCACGGCACGACGATCGGCAGTGGGTTCGTCGCGCATGCCGAACCGACTGCCCGCACCGCCCGCGGATTGCCGATACGCGCCGCAAGCTCGCTGTATGTTTCTGTGCTGCCATATGCAATGTCGCTCAGTGCGGCCTGTGCCTGTTCGCGAAACCCATCGCCGGAGCGGTCGAGCGGTACGGTGAAGTCTCGACGTTCACCGGCGAAGTACTGTTCAATCTCGGCTGCCGCCTGGCGCGTGACGGCATTGCTCTCGCCGTGCACAGCTCCAAAGACAACGTGCACGAGCCCGCTTTCCGACGCTTCTAACCCCAGCTCCCCCACCGGTGTCTTCACTGTTTGGGCTGCGACGATCGGCTGTGTCATGGCGTCGATGCTACCCGCTCTCACCACCCCGCCATCTTGCGCTGACTGAGCTGGCCCTAACGGCGATCATCCAGCACAATCGATTTCAACCACCTGCGCTGCCACGGCGTCTCAACAGCGCGGGGATGGTAGTTCTCCCACACCCACCGGATTCCTTCTTCCGCAGAAAGTCCATCGAAAACAGTGAGTAATGCGAGCGCAGTGCCAGTGCGCCCGACCCCACTGCCGCACATGATGGCAACCTTTTCGTTCCGAGACCGTTCTCGTGCGAGCTGAAGAGCAGCGACCGCTTGATCAGTTGATGTGGGGACACCGAAATCTGGCCATCGCACCCAAATATGTGGACACGGAACCTCGACAGGTTCACGTCCGAGTAGAAGAACTAGAAAATCCGGATAGTTGCGCCGCGTGCGTCGAAGTCTTTTCCAACTACCACCCTTGAGGCGCGACCCGTCCGGAAGATCAACAACACCGTGTTCTCCGTCCGGCCACGCGCTCATGACCGTATGTTAGGCATCCGCCGGGCTGTCTACGTAGACCAGCGGTTGACGGATCTCCACCTGCACTTGATCATCCACCTCGGGCGCAGAGCTGGTGGATGTCCACGCACGGAACTCTGTCCCGTCCAGGTCGACGGTCACGGAGAACCCGCTGACCTCGAACAAAGCGGACGTGACGGTAGCAGTTACTTCAGTGCCCGAGGATGACGAGTCAATGGAAACAGCTTCCGGCAGCACCGCCACAGTGACCTGCTGACCGTCCTCGAGGAGACGCTGGTTCTCAGACGCATCACCGTCTTCCGACACAACCGTGACATTGTCGACGGGCCACGATAACGCCGGCTTATCGACGGTGACGCGTCCGCCTGCAACCACACCTTCCAACAGTGTCGCATCGGCGATGAACGACGCCACCCAGGCAGTAGCCGGGCGGGACACGATCGACATCGGGGTGCCGAACTGTTCCAGCTTGCCGTCCCGCAAGACCGCGATCCGGTCGGCGATGGCCAGCGCTTCCTTCCGGTCGTGCGTGACATGCACCGATGTCAGATCGGACCCCTTCGTCAGCGACACCAACTCGCGGCGCAATGAGTCACGGAGGGGTTCGTCGAGTGCTGAGAGGGCTTCGTCGAGAAGCAGCACCTTCGGCGTGGAGACAATCGCGCGGGCCAACGCCACGCGCTGTTGCTGGCCACCAGACAGGGTCGCAGGTTTGCGTTTGCCGTAACCGCCGAGCCCGACAGTCTCGAGAGTTTCTTCAACCTTGCTGGTGATCTCTGATCCCGCCCCACCTGAACGGCGCAGAGGGTACGCGACGTTGTCGGCGACACTCATATGCGGCCAGACCGCATGCTGCTGGAAGACCATGCCCATGTTGCGCTGCGCGGGAGGCGTTGCGGATTGGTCTTTCCCATCGATCAGGATCTCGCCTGATGACGGCGCGATGAAGCCGGCGATGGTCCGAAGCAAGGTGGTTTTACCCGATCCCGACGGCCCCACGAGCGCAACGAATTCACCACTGGAAATATCGAGCGTGATGTCTTTCAACCCCTCGGTCCCGTCAGGGAATTTGACGGACAGATCCCTTATCTCGATGTCGCTCATCTTTAAGTCTCCTTATCGGGGTTACGCACCGTGAGGGCCAAAGCGGCGATGCCAACGACCGCGAAAATGAGCGCGAGCGCCGATGCTTGGTTGTAGTTTCCGGATTGCTGCAGGTTGAAAAGTTGGACACCGATCGTTGTGGTGCCAGGGGCGACCAGAAGAACCGAGACGGTGAGTTCACGAACTGCCGTGACTGCAACGAGCACCGCTCCGGATGCCACCGCTGGCAGTGCCATCCGGCCGCTGGTGTCCCACAGGGCGCGGAGTCGGCCCGCACCCGAGATCTCTGCTGCCTCCTCCATCGCGCGTGGAGTCTTCGCCAACGGCGCACGCACCGCCTGCAGAACCATCGCCGTGAATGCGCACACATAGGCCAGCAGAATCACCCAGCGGGTGTTGTAAATCCCCGTGTATCGGCCCACAATGACCCAGCCGACGCCGATGATGAGCCCCGGCAAAGCCGACGGCAACAAAGTGAGCAGACTCAGTGCAGTGTTGGAACGCGCCCGCGTGCGCGTGACCAAGACGCCGATGCTCCACCCGAAGAGGGCGCACAGCAGGGCCGCGCCTGCGGCGAGCACGAGCGAGTTCTGGAAACCGTCCTGCACACGCGGGTTGGACAACGTGTTCGTGAAGTTGCTGAGCGTAATGGTGTCCAGCGTCATCGGGATACCGGGGGCGGGCAACAGCGCCCGGTAAGCCAGCCCCAGAAGCGGACCGAGTGTGATGGACAGTGCCAGAACCCAGGAAATGATCGTGATGGGCCATCGAGCTTTGCCTAGCGGAAGCTTCATCGACCCTTTACCTGTCGTGGTGGAAGCGTTCTTCGACACCAAGTAGTCGGCGATCACCGTAGCAATGCCGAGAAGCATGAGCACCGTTCCCACGGTGGACACCACCTGCAGGGGATTGCTCACCGTCCCCGATTCCATGAACCGGTAGACCATGGTGGCCAGCGTTTCAAACTGCACCGGAGAGCCGAGGATCGACGGGATCCCGAAGTCAGCTAGGTTCGATACAGCGGTGAGGGTGAAAGCACTGAGCAAGGCTGGTCCGAGAAGCGGGATAGTCACCGTGCGCAAGACAGTCGCGTTACCTGCTCCGCTCACCAATGCAGCTCGTTCAAGGTCCGCTGGAATCGAACGCAACGCGGCAGAAACAATGACGTACACCACCGGATAGGAGTGCAAGGTCATCAGGAAGATGATTCCGTCTGCACCGTAGATGTCCCACACTGGTCTGTCGAAAACCGCATTGAGCCCCTGATTGCGGCCGAACAGCTGAAGCCATGAAATCGCGCCCACGAAAGGCGGCACCAGCAGCGGTGACAGAAGGAAAAGACGCAGCACACCAGACCCGGCCACGTCGGTTCGCTCCAGCAAGATCGCAACGGCACCGCCGACGAGGACTGCACCCAGCGACGACAACAACGTGGTGTACGTCGAGTTCCAGGTAGCAGTCCACAGTCCTTGCTCAATAAGCGTCGGAAACTGGTTCCCGCCGAGCGCGAGCGACACCACCATCGCGAGCGGAGCAATGAAGATCGCAGCGGCTAGTAACCAAATCCCGATTCGGGCAACGTTGAGGCCCGGCCAACGCTGTGCCTGCACGTACGGCCCCTACTTCATGGCCTTCTCGAAGGACTCCACCGAGCGATCCCGGTCCCCGGTCAACGTCTCCAGGTCAGTGTCCATCAGCTCAATATCGTCCAGGCCAGGGGCATCGCCCGGGGTGTCGATTCCGTCGATAACCGGCAGGTAGTTCTGCTCGACTGCGAGCTTCTGACCGGCCTCCGAGAGCAAGAACGTGATGTACTTCTCCGCGGCCTCCTGCTGCTCCGAATCAGCGAACACGCCAATGGGTTCCGTGATGTACGGCGACCCCTCCGTCGCGTACACCTCCTTGATCGGCGAGCCTTGCTCTGCGAGGTCGCGCACCAGGTAGTCGACGACGATGCCGACCGGGTGGCCGCCACCTGCGATCTCCTGCGACGTCGGACCGTTGGACGCCGCAATCATCGGGCTGTTTTCCCCCAGGCCTTCAACCCAGGATTCCCCGAGCTCTTCATTATTCATCCACACGGTGGCGTTGAACGCGGCCGCACCGGACACACTCGGGTCCGGAAGGACAATCTTGTCGCGGAATTTCTCGTCCGTCAAGTCCATCCAGGACTCTGGCGCGTCCGACTCCTCAATCACGTCCGTGTTGTACGCGATGACAGTCGGAATGATGCGCGTGCCCACGTAGTATCCCTCGGGGTCAACTGCCTCCTCCATGACACTGCTGGTGTCGACGTCTTTGAGCTCGGCGAGCAAATCATCGGACTTGAGACCTTCGAAGGTCGGCGCGTCAGCCGCCCACATCAGATCCGCTTCGACCTGGCCGGACTCACGTTCAGATTCGATGCGTGCTTTCAAGTCACCAGTTCCCGCGCGGTAGACCTCGACCTGGATATCCGGATGCTCCTTCTCAAACGCCGCGTTGATCTCGTCGACCTTCTCCTCCGGTTCGGACGTGTAGATCGTCAGGACGGTGTCATCACCAGCTGCGCCGATGCCGGCGTTCGGATCCTCGCTCGGCTCCGAACAACCGGATAGTCCGACAGCGAGAGCACCCGTAAGGGCGGTGATGGTCAAGGACGTGCGGAGCAAGCGCATAACGACTCCTTCAAAGAGCGCGGTGAGATCGTGGATAGCCGAAAGAAATTCGGGGATGCTGACCAGTGCGAAACCGCCATCATCCGCGACAGAACTTACCAAACTCTCAGAATTCTGCAGTGCGAGACGAAAACCGGTGCATAGAGCCGCAAAATATGCGAAAACCCGCGACCACAACGGCCACGGGCTGAAAAGAAGTGGAGCTAACGGGATTCGAACCCGTGACCCCCACACTGCCAGTGTGGTGCGCTACCAGCTGCGCCATAGCCCCGTTGCTTCAGCGGATTTCCGCGAAGCGACTTCGATCAATATACACCGGGTGCGGACGAGACCAAAATCGCCCGCAGCCAGCGACTTTTAGCTAGCTAGCAGGTCGTCGAGCCAGTTCTCGAGGGGCTTGGAGTCGACATCCTTGCCGTCGACAAGCACGCGCGGGGAGGAAAGGTCGCCGGTCTTGTCCACGAGGTCCTTCTCGTTGGCTTCTCCGAGCTCCTTGGCCTTGTCGACGTACTCGCCGTTACGGATCGCGTCAACCGCATCCTTGGAGGCACCGACTCCCTTCGCAAGGTCGGCGAGCTTCTCCGGGTCAGCGCTGCCGTACAGGCTCTCTTGCTCTTCGAGGAGGGCCTTGCGCAGGTTCCAGTACGCCTCGGTCTCGCCCTTATCGGCGAGCGCGAGAACAGCGGCCAGAGTGTTCGTGGAGTGGCCGAGCTGGTACTGCTCGCCGGTGCCGTCCAGGAAGACCATCGGCTGGATGTGGACCTTGACCTCGCCGGCTTTGATCTTCTCCAACATTTCGGCATCAGTCTTCTTCGCCAGGTCGGCGCAGTAGCTGCACGCGAAGTCCTCGTAGAGAGAGGCTTCCTTCGCGCCGTCGCTATTCTCGCCGGACAGAGTGATTATGTTGTCGGTCAGCTCCATGTTCACGCCGTCGACGGGCTCAACGTTCTCGGCGATGCGTTCAGCCTGCGCGCCGCGTCCGTTGTAGACGATCAGGCCGATCACCAACGCGCCGACGAGGAGAAGAGCGAGGATCGCCCAGAGGAAGCCTTTGCCGCCGGTCGAGTTGGGGTTGGACACCTTGGTGGAACCCTTGGTGTTCGACTTAGAAGAGGAAGTCACAGTGCATCACCTTATGCATTCGGGGTCAAGCTGTTCCAGCAGGTAAGTCTACGGGTACAGCGCGAATTTCTTAAACGGTCGGTAGATCATGAACAGCGTCACGGCAATCAGCCCGACGTCGCGGATGATGGCCCACCTCAGATCGCCGTCAGTGTGGTCCGGGTCGGGCCCGAAGCAGCCGCAGTCGATCTGCAGTCCGCGGGCATAGGCGGATGCCAGGCCGATGATGAAGAGGACGAGCACACCGAACGACACCCAGCCAGCGGGGCGAATCTTGATGCCCAGCAGCAGAATAAGGCCGCCAGCGATCTCCAGTGGGCCGATAAGGTTCGCCAGCAGGCCGGACCAGTGCGGAGTGAAGATCTCGTACGCTTCGATGCTCTGCGTCACGGTCATATGTTTGCCGAGCTTCGACGCGCCCGACGTAATCCACATCGCGGCAAGTCCGAAACGTGCGAGCGCGGAGAGCACGTCGAGCGCACGTTCGCTTGTCGACGTCTCCTCTGTCCACTGGTCCCCGCCGTCTACGGCGCCAGCCTCTGCTACCTGCGCACCTTGCTTAATTGCCACCTCAATGACCTTAGTCGATGGGTGGGGTGCCGGGAAGTTTCCCGTGATGAGGTTTCCATCACCCTCACTAGCGGATTTTCACTCCCCGAGCACTGCGGAGACGACGTCCTGCGCTTCCTTCTGGACCTGCTCGAGGTGCTCTGCACCCTTGAAGGACTCGGCGTAGATCTTGT
The DNA here is from genome assembly GCF_024454095.1 of Corynebacterium sp. CCUG 69979. NCBI lineage: Bacteria > Bacillati > Actinomycetota > Actinomycetes > Mycobacteriales > Corynebacteriaceae > Corynebacterium > Corynebacterium sp. CCUG 69979. The sequence goes on from NZ_JAGPZA010000019.1 coordinate 35,167, forward strand.
ATTTGTCCTCAGTGCCGGACGGGCGGGCGGCGAACCAGGCGCTGTCGGTGGTGACCTTCAGGCCGCCGATGGCAGCGCCGTTGCCAGGGGCTTCGGTCAGCTTGGCCGTGATGTCTTCACCAGCGAGAGTGTCGGCAGTGACCTGGTCCGGGGACAGCTTCTTCAAGGTGGCCTTCTGCTCGCGGTTCGCCTCGGCGTCGGTGCGGGCGTAGACGGGGTCCCCAAACTTCTCCGTCAGTTCGCGGTAGCGGACTGACGGGGTCTTGCCGGTCACCGCGGTGATTTCCGCCGCGAGCAGGTCCATGATGAGGCCGTCTTTGTCGGTCGACCACACCGTGCCGTCCTTGCGCAGGAAGGATGCGCCGGCGGATTCTTCCCCGCCGAAGCCGACGGAGCCGTCGATAAGCCCCGGCACGAACCACTTGAAGCCGACAGGAACCTCGACGAGTTCGCGGCCGAGCGAGGCGACGACGCGGTCGATCATCGACGACGACACCAGCGTCTTGCCCACTGCCGTGTCCGCACCCCAGCCGTCGCGGTGGGAGAAGAGGTACTCGATGGCCACGGCGAGGTAGTGGTTCGGGTTCATCAGGCCCGCGTCGGGTGTGACGATGCCATGCCGGTCCGCATCCGCGTCATTACCGGTCGCAATGTCGTACTTGTCGCGGTTGGCCACCAAGCTCGCCATCGAGTTCGGCGACGAGCAGTCCATCCGGATCTTGCCGTCAGTGTCAAGAGTCATGAACCGCCACGTGGCATCCACATGCGGGTTGACCACGTCGAGGTTGATCCCGTGCGCCTCCGCGATCGCGCCCCAGTAATCGACGCTGGCGCCGCCCATCGGATCCGCGCCAATATGCAGTCCGGAGCTGCGAATCGCCTCAATGTCCACGACGTTCGGCAGGTCAGCAACGTAGTTCGCCATGAACGGGTGCTTGCCCGCGCGCTCATCGAGCACACCGCTTGTCGACGTCTTGCGCACCCCCTCCAGATCATTCGCCAGATACTCGTTGGCGCGCGCGGCGATCCAGTCCGTCGCGTCAGTGTCCGCCGGGCCGCCGGATGGCGGGTTGTACTTGAACCCTCCGTCACGCGGCGGGTTGTGCGACGGAGTGATCACGATGCCGTCCGCGCGCTGCGGGTCCGAGCCGGTCACACCGCCGGACAGCGTGGCGTTGTGCGCGAGAATCGCGTGGGAGACAGCGGGAGTCGGGGTGTAGCGGCCTGCGTCGTCGACAAGCACTGCGACATCGTTGGCGAAGAGCACCTCGAGCGCGGAGATCATCGCGGGCTCCGACAGCGCGTGCGTGTCCCGGCCGATGTAGACCGGGCCACCGATGTTGTTGGCGCGACGGTAGTCGACGATCGCCTGCGTGGTCGCCCAAATGTGCTGCTGGTTGAACGCGTTGTCCAAGCTGGAGCCGCGGTGGCCGGATGTGCCGAACGCCACCTGTTGGTCCGGGTTCTGCGGGTCGATGTCGCGGGTGTAGTAGGCGGTGACTACCTCCGCAATATCGATGAGATCGTCGGGGCGTGCTGGTTGACCTGCTCGTTCATGCGCCATGGGTGCTCCTTGAAGTCCTGGTGTGTCTCCGTCGGGTACACACCCCATCTTTCCTTCACCGCTGACAAATTTCCACGAAAATCCGCTACCGTGAACCGCGTGGTAAGAGAAGGACTCGTTGTCGGCTTCGGAGCGTCATTCGGCGCGCTGGTGCGTTTCGCCCTCACGCCGCTCATGGCGTCGCACCCGCCGGCAGAACTGCTGGTGACGTTGGGGATCAACATTGTCGGGTGCTTCCTGATGGGCCTGTTCGATCCACCTGAGTTCTGGGGCAAAGGCTTCCTGGGAGGCTTGACGACGTTTTCCGCCGTATCCCTCGCATCCATGCAATCCAGCGCGCTCTTCGCGGCTGTGTACATGTTCGGCACGCTGGCAGTCGCCATCGTCGCATGGCTGCTGGGCGACGCTTTGCGTAACCGCGCCGGAGCCCCCGCGTGATCCCCGGGAATGTCGGTCCCGACGGCCTCGTCGGCGTGGGCCTCCGGGAAGCGCTGGGCACCGAGGCAGCCCTGGAGGTCGTGTTCATCCTCTTCATGGCGGTCGGCGCCGGCGCGTTCCTCGGCGGCATTGCGCGATGGGCACTGTCGCTGGTGCCCGGCACCCATGTGGGTACGTGGGCGGCGAACATTGTCGGATCGGCCGTTTTCGGGTTTTCCACCCTCATGCCGGGAATGTGGCCCGCGTTCTTGGGCGCCGGGTTCGGCGGCGCATTGTCGACGCTCTCAACGCTCGCCAAAGAGGGCGGCACCATGATTAAGCACAAAGAATGGGGCCAGTTGACCAGCTACGTTTTAGCCACCGCAGCCGGCGGAATCATTGCGGCGTGGTTCGGCACACTGTGGGCATCGCGGGCGTTTATGTGACTGTGTAGCCGTGTATATGTGACTGTGTAGCCGTGTAACTGTGTGACCGTGCCCGGCTACTCGGCGATGGCGTCGAGCGGCGGTGTTTTCGCCGCCCGCTGCGCCGGCCACAACGCCGCCACCACACCGACAACGACGGAGCCGGCCAGCATGATCGCCAGCATCGTCCACGGGTAGGCGATGTTCTCCAGACCTTGGTCTGCGAGCACGGTGAGGAATGCCCAGCCCAGCGCGAGGCCCGTGATGATGCCCACGATGGCGCCGAAGACCGCGATCTGCACCGATTCGAGAATGATCATGATGCGCACTTGACGCCTTTGCGTGCCGACGGCCCGGAGCATGCCGATCTCTTGCCGTCGTTCGATCACCGACAACGTGAGGGTGTTGATGATGCCCAAGATCGCAATCACCACCGCGAGCGACAGCAGCGCGTAGAGGATGTAGAGCATCTGGTTGATCATCTGCTTGGCCTCACCGCCGACTTCCTCGGGCGAGCGGACCTGGACAACGATGTCTTCCTTCGCGGCCTTCTCAAGGTTCGCACGCAAGGTGTCCTCGTCGACACTGCCGTCGCCGTTGGCGCCGACCATGAGGACGTTGAGTGTCTCTTCCGGCAACAGCTCGGCTGCAGTTTCTTCAGCGACCACCCAGGCCTCAAGGATGTTGGACTCGCCGAATAGCCCCTTCACTTCAACCGTTGCCGGTGGAACAGGCACGCCTGGTGCTGCGACCTCGACGGTGTCGCCGACGCTGATCCCCTTCTCCCGCGCGAGAGCCTCCGGCAAGATGACACCGCCGCCGGTGAGGTCGGATGTACCCTCGACCATGTCCACGGCGATCAGCTTGCCCGGGTCGCCGCTGATCACGTCGGTCACCCCGGCGTCACCAAATTGGTAGCCGAACTCTTCGTTCACCGTGAGCTGGGTTTGGGAGTAGGTGACTACTTCACCCACACCGTCGACACCCTCGACCTTTTCGGGCAGGTCCTGCGGGACGGGGAAGGCGCCCATTTGGGGGCCGTACATGACCATGTCTGCACTGACTTCGTTTTCGAGGATGTCATCGACCGAGCGCTGCATTGTCGCCCCGAGCATGCCGATCACGGTCACCAACGCCACGCCAAGCAGAAGCGCGAACGCCGTCGCTGAGGCGCGGCGGGGATTGCGTTGCGAGTTCGTTGCGGCCAGCGAACCCACTGCGCCGAATGGGGCGCCAATGGCGCGGCCGAAGACGGGAACGACCGGCAGGGACAACGCTGGCCCCGCCAAGAACAGCCCGATGATCACGCAGACCGCGGCGACTCCCACGAGACCCGCACGCTGCCCTGTCGAGCCGTCCTCCCACAGCACTCCCCAGGCGGCAAAGGCTGCACCGGCGATAAGTAGCACCGCACCGATGATGGTGCGCACCTTGAGCGGCTGCGGCGCGGCCGATTCCGACGACCGCATCGCCTCGACCGGTTCGACTTGGCCCGCACGCTGCGCCGGCGCCCAGGCCGACAGGACAGTCACGATGGTGCCAATGACGATCGGCACCGCCACAGCATCCACCGACAAACCCCAGCCAGCTCCGGGCAATTCCATCCCCTGGGTTTCCATCAAGGCGCGAATCGCGGCGACCATGCCCATACCGGCGACCAGACCGAGCGCAGATCCGATGAACCCGACGATGAGCGCCTCCGCCACGACCGAACGGGTGATCTGGCCCTTCGAAGCGCCAAGCGCGCGCAGCAGCGCGAACTCCTTCGTGCGCTGCGCGACGATCATCGAGAAGGTGTTGGCAATGAGGAACGTGCCCACCAGCAAACCGACCAGACCGAACGCGATCAGAAAGTATGAAATGAAGGACAGGGCGTTGCGGATCTCTTCGGAGGTCTCGTCGGCAAGCACTTGCCCTTCTTTGACCTCGTAGTCCGGGTACTGCTCCCGCAGGTGCGCGACGAGCTCCGGTGCGTCCACACCGTCCGCGGCTGCGACGGAAAGACCTGGGAGAGTGTCTTGTGAGGCCGACATGTCGCGGTAGGCCAGCTCATTCGCCAGCAAGCTTAACGACGCCCCCTGATCCAGCTCATCCGTGTACATGCCCGTCACCGTCATCGTGTGGCGGGCTTGCGGATCGACAACGATGATCTCATCCCCGGCGTTGATGTTGTAGCGCTCCGCCCCCTTCGCGTTCACGACAGCCTCACCGACGTCAGCCGGCGCGGCCCCCTCGGGGATGTCGTAGGCCTCCCCTACCGCTTCTTCCGGCGGGTAGTACACCGAGACGGTAGATATGCCCGCTCCGGTCTGATATGCCGTGCCGTCGGCATCAGCAATGACAACGGCTTTATTCGCGCTGATGTTGACCCGGGAGGTCTTTGGGTCAGCGGCAATGTCGTCGTAAAGCTGCGCAGGGAGCGACGGTGCGTTCTCTCCCGGCTGGACCACTGCGTCGCTATCGGCGTAGGCGCTTGCCACAGCCGAATCGAACGTCTTCTCCAGCATGTTGGTGAACATTAGGGAGCCGGAAATGAACGCCGTGCCCAGCACGACTGCAAGCACAGTCAGCGCGAGCCGGAGCTTGTGCGCCGCGATGTTACGCAGCGACACTTTCGTCATAGCGGAAGACATCGTGGCTAGTTCTCGATTCCGGACATCGTGGAAAGGATGTCCTCCATCGTGGGATTGCGCAGCTCATCGACAATCCGGCCGTCGGCAAGGAAAACAACGCGGTCGGCGTAAGAAGCCGCGCGGGCGTCGTGCGTGACGATGACCACCGTCTGCTCATCATTGTCAACAGCCGTGCGCAGGATCTCCAGCACCTCCCGCGAGGAGTTCGAGTCGAGGTTGCCAGTCGGCTCATCGCCGAAAATGATCTCCGGCCGGCTCACTAGCGCGCGGGCGCAGGCGACGCGCTGCTGCTGACCACCGGACAGCTCGCTCGGACGGTGACTCAGGCGCTTACTCAGACCGAGGCGCCGCGTGATCTCGTCGAACCAGGCCTGATCGACGTTGGCACCGGCAATATTGGTCGGCAGCGTGATGTTTTCCTCCGCCGTCAGAGTCGGCACAAGGTTGAAGGACTGGAAGATGAAGCCGAGTCGATCACGTCGCAGCGCCGTGATCTGCTTGTCGTTGAGAGTAGACAGGTCCGTGTAGCCGATGAAGGCGGAGCCGCTGGTGAAAGAATCCAGGCCAGCCATCGTGTGCATCAGCGTGGACTTGCCGCTTCCCGACGGCCCCATGATCGCCGTGAACTCATTACGACCAAAATCGACATCAATGCCGTCCAGGGCGACGACCTGCGTGTCGCCGGAGCCGTACGTTTTGCGGAGCGCTACAGCGCGGGCCGCTGCTGCAGGAGCTTGACGCGTATCGACGGCATCACGCACACTCTCCCCCTCATTCAACGCGTGCTTACTCATGGCTAGAGCCTCCTCACTCGTTCCGGCACCCGACACTGCGAGTTGAATCGGTCACATCCTACAGTTTCCTTTGGATGGGCGAAAGACTCATAAGGGCGCAGCATCGCTCGCTGTGATGCTGCGCCCTCCGTCGAATTAACCGGTACTAGCGCCCGATTCCGGCAGCCAGTTCGTTGTTCCGCTTGTTCCAGTAGCGAAGATATTCAATTAACAGGAAGACGAGCGGAACCGAAGCTGCGGCAGAGATCCACCTGACAATGCTGAACGGAAAATCCGAGGACAGGTCGTTGGTGATCCAGCGTGTGCCTTCGGCCCATGCGGAGGACTCTTCTGCCCGTGTGCGCGTGTTATTTGCGGTAGTGTCTGCTTGCGCTGCTACTACGGTGTCGGGTTGTGCCGGGGTGGTGTGTGCGTGTGCTGG
>NZ_JAGPZA010000001.1:0-352838 GCF_024454095.1 Corynebacterium sp. CCUG 69979
AAAAGGGCCCCTCAAATAACAGAAAGTGTGCCCAACCCGCGACACGCCGACCAGACACACATTTTGCTACTTAACCCTGCCCGGGTAATGCTCTACCTGGGCACTTTTGCTGCCGGTGCTAAATAGCGGTGGAGCTGGCTAGGTCCTAGGAAGACTTCTGAGTCGGGTTATCGGTGCCATCGACTGCAGCTGCAAGGGCAGAGAGGGACTCCTCCATGACGTCGTCGGTGAAGTTCTCCTCGGACATCTTGCGGACATTGTCCAGCTCGATTTCGGAGCGATCGTACGTAAGGGTAACGCGGGTGGAGTCGGAGCCCTCGGGTTCGAGCTCGTAGAGCCACTTGGCGCCCACCTTGACCTCGGCGGTGGTGTTTTCCACGTTCTGCCAGCCGATGACCTTGTTCTCCTGGAAGGCGAAGACCTCGTTACGGGTCTGGTAGTCGCCGTCCTCCTTGGTCATGTTCATGGTGAAGGTGTCGCCCACAGCCTGGATACGGTCGCCCTGGTCGAGGGAGACCACCATGCCGGAGTTATCGGTCTCTGGGTGGCGTGCGGGATTGGAGAGGATGTCGAAGATCTCGCTTGCGGAAGCGTCAATAACGCGTGTTGCGGAATTCGTCTCAGTCATGGCACCCACGGTACCGAAAACATTCGGGGGTGGGGTTGTGCTGGGATTGAGGCCCCGGCGGGGCCGGGTGACCGTGGGCTATCGCGGAATCTGCCAGCAAGGGAACAATTAGGGCCAAGCAACCAACGAAAGGATGACACCCTTCGGGGTGGACCCAGTGGGGGTAATCGCTTATCCCTGCCTTGAGTGTCACACGTCACAACTTAAGGGTGGATTGGAACGTTGGTAAAGAGGCACATGTAACGGTTGCGTGCCCGGGATGGCGAAACCACTGTGTATCGCGGTGACGTGGTGGGGTCGCCGGGCGGGGAGGGGGAGACGTCGATAAGCGAATGTGCTCAGGCCCACATGCAGCGACCGCGACTGCGATCGCGGGCGGGGGTGACTGAAGATCTAAGAAACCACTAAGTAGTGAGAAGGCTGCAGGGAACCGTAAAGTTAAATCGACACTGGAGGTGCCATGACTGTTCAAAATGCAGACCGCGACGCAATTCGTCACGGCAAAATTACCGAAGAGCCGCTGCGTGAGCGGCCAGGAGTGCCTACCTGGGCACTCAAGCTCATCATGGCCGTGACCGGCCTGATTTTCTTCTTGTTCGTCATCGGCCACATGGTCGGTAACCTCAAGATCTTCATGCCGGACCACGGCGATGTGCCGGCTATCGATGAATACGGCCACTTCTTGCGCACAATCGGAAACCCGCTCTTCCCGGGCGAGTCCTTCCTGTGGATTATTCGCATTGTGCTTCTGGCCTGCTTGTTCCTGCACATTTGGGGTGCGTTCGCGCTGAACGCCCGCTCGCGCCAATCTCGCGGTAAGTTCCGCCGCACGAATCTGATGGGCGGAATCCAGTCCACCGCTGCGCGCTGGATGCTGATCACCGGTGTGATTCTTCTGCTGTTCATCATTTTCCACCTGTTGGACATGACGTTCGGTGAGGTCGTTGCGTCGGACGCGTTCGAATACGGCGCTGTGAAGAACAACATGCTGGCCACATTCGCGCCCGCACGCTGGCCGGTCACTTTGTTCTACGTTGTGGCCATGCTCGCGCTGTTCATGCACCTCACCCACGGTGTGTACCTGGCTGTGTCTGACCTGGGCTGGCTGGGTAAGCGCGGCCACGCGATCATGATCGTCCTGGCTTACTGGATCCCGGCGATTGTGGTGCTTGCCAACATCGCTATGCCGCTGTCCATTGCATTTGGAATCGTGCACTAGGAAACGCTGGAGGAATCTGAAATGACTACTGCACACAACGCGGCGGGCGCCGACAAGCCCAAAGACCCGCAAGCGGAGCCCCACAACACGGGTAAGGGCCTTGGCGAACAGGGCGAGAAGATCGTCAAGCCCGCCAGCGCGCAGGCAACCGTCGACCGCCCGGCTGAGGCTGAGGGCGCTGACACCACCACCCCGGCTGCGGAGAAGGACGCGAACAAGGACTTCACCAACCCGCAGTCCAAGGCTGCAGGCGTGACCCCGGGCAACATTCTGGAGAACAACGAGCCCAAGGGCGTGCCGATGCGCGATATGTGGGCTTACCAGAAGGACCACATGGAGATGGTCTCTCCGCTCAACCGCCGCAAGTTCACCGTCATCGTGGTGGGCACCGGCCTGTCCGGCGGTGCAGCTGCAGCTGCACTGGGTGAGCTGGGCTACAACGTGAAGAACTTCACGTACCACGACGCACCGCGCCGCGCGCACTCCATCGCTGCACAGGGTGGTGTGAACTCTGCCCGCGGTAAGAAGATGGATAACGACGGCGCGTACCGCCACACCAAGGACACCGTCAAGGGCGGCGACTACCGCTGCCGCGAGTCCGACTGCTGGCGCCTGGCGGTTGAGTCCGTCCGCGTCATCGACCACATGAACGCCATCGGTGCTCCGTTCGCCCGCGAGTACGGCGGCGCCCTGGCGACTCGTTCCTTCGGTGGTGTCCAGGTGTCCCGCACCTACTACACCCGTGGCCAAACAGGTCAGCAGCTTCAGCTGTCCACGGCATCTGCCCTGCAGCGTCAGATCCACCTGGGCAACGTGGAAATCTTCACCCACAACGACCTGCTCGACTACATCATCACGGAGAAGGACGGAAAGAAGCGCTGCGAGGGCATTGTCACCCGCAACCTGATCACGGGTGAGATTGTCCCGTTCACCGGCCACGCCGTCATTCTGGCTACCGGTGGTTACGGCAACGTGTACCACAAGACCACGCTGGCGAAGAACTCCAACGCTTCCGCCATCATGCGTGCCTACGAGCACGGCGCTTACATGGCGTCGCCGGCGTTCGTGCAGTTCCACCCGACGGGCCTTCCGGTCAACGCGAAGTGGCAGGCGAAGACGACTCTGATGTCCGAGTCGCTGCGTAACGACGGCCGCATCTGGGTCCCGAAGGAAGAAGACGACGACCGCGACCCGAAGGACATCCCGGAGGAGGAGCGCGACTACTTCCTGGAGCGCCGCTACCCGGCCTTCGGTAACCTTGTGCCCCGCGACGTCGCATCGCGTGCCATCTCCCAGGAGATCAACGCTGGCCGCGGTGTCGGTGCGCTGAACAACGCTGCGTACCTTGACTTCACCGACGCCATCGAGCGCCTGGGTAAGGACACCATCAAGGAGCGTTACTCGAACCTGTTCGAGATGTACTACGACTCCGTCGGTGATGACCCGTACGAGTCCCCGATGCTCATCGCCCCGACCGTTCACTTCACCATGGGCGGCCTGTGGACCGACTTCAACGAAATGACCTCCATCGACGGTCTCTTCGCTGCCGGCGAGTGCTCCTGGACATACCACGGTGCTAACCGCCTGGGTGCGAACTCGCTTCTGTCCGCATCCGTGGACGGCTGGTTCACCCTCCCGTTCTGCATCCCGAACTTCCTGGCCGGCCACCTCAACGAGCCGGTTCTGGAACTCGAGGCTGAGGAGGTCACCGCAGCTGTGACCCGCGCCCAGGACCTGGTCAACCGTCTGATGACCGTCGAGGGTGAGGAGCCGCACGGCCCGGACTTCTACCACGAGCAGCTCGGCGCTATTCTCTACGAGTCTTGCGGTGTTGCCCGCAACGTGGAGAACATGGAGAAGGGCCTGGAGCGCGTGCGCGAGCTGCGTCGCGAGTTCTGGGCGAACGTGAACATCCCGGGTGACGCGATGGACATGAACCAGACGCTGGAGAACGCCATCCGTGTGGCGGACTACATCAACCTGGGTGAGCTGATGATCATCGACGCTCTCGACCGCGATGAGTCCTGTGGTGCCCACTACCGCGAGGACCACCTCTCCGAGGACGGCGAGGCAGAGCGCGACGATGAGAACTGGTGCTTCGTCTCCGCCTGGGAGCCCGCCGGCGATGAGCAGTTCATCCGCCACGCAGAACCCCTGTACTTCGACTCGATCCCGCTGATGACAAGGAACTACAAGTAATGAAACTGACACTTGAGATCTGGCGTCAGGCCGGACCCGACACCGAGGGAAACTTCGAGACCGTCCAGGTCGACGACGCTGTGGAGCAGATGTCCATCCTGGAGCTGCTGGACCACGTCAACAACGCCCGCGTCGAGGCCGGTGAAGAACCCTTCACCTTCGCCTCCGATTGCCGCGAGGGCATTTGCGGCACCTGTGGCCTGTCGGTCAATGGCCGCCCCCACGGTGCCGGCCAGAACACCACGGCTTGCCTGCAGCGCCTGTGGAACTACAAGGACGGCGACACCCTGAAGATCGAGCCGTTCCGCTCGGCTGCTTTCCCGGTGATCAAGGACCTCACCGTGGACCGCTCCGCGCTGGACCGCGTGATGGAGCAGGGCGGCTACGTGTCCATCCAGGCTGGTACTGCACCGGACGCTGACACGTTGCACGTCAACCACCAGACCGCTGAGAAGGCGCTCGACTTCGCCGCCTGCATCGGTTGCGGCGCATGTGTGGCTGCCTGCCCGAACGGTGCTGCGCACCTGTTCACCGGCGCGAAGCTGAACCACCTCAAGCTCCTGCCGCTGGGCAAGGAGGAGCGTGGCAAGCGCGCCCGCCAGATGGTGGACGAGCTGGAGACCAACTTCGGCCACTGCACCCTCTTCGGCGAGTGCGCGGACGTCTGCCCGGCAGGCATCCCGCTCGAGGCTGTCGGTGCCATCAACAAGGAGCGCGCACGCGCCGCCTTCCGCGGCAAGGACGACTAAAGTAGAAGTCACCTTCTAGAAAGAGAGACGAAACGATGAGCGGACACGCAGGTCCCGCACCCGTTGCGGACATCGCCTCCGAGAGTTTCCCGGAGTACGGCCAATCCCTTCATTCGGGCTACCTGGACGGGTATGAGCCGGTTTCCCTCGGTGCGCCGCACTCCTCCCTGATGAAGACCCGCACCTGGGTGGGCATGGGGCTGATGCTGGCTTCTCTGGCTGGCATTGGCACCCTGATCTACGGTGCTGGAACGCACCTGTGGGGCCACGGTGCAAGCCCGGACATCACCAACACGCTTTTCATCGTGGGTGGGGTGTTCACGGCTGTCACGCTGATCGGTGCGATCATCGCGATCGTTTCCGGCCGCAGCGACTACAAGGCCTACCGGAAGGAGACGGGCCGTCTTAACTAGGCGGTGATCGTCGTTAAGCAAGTGCCTCCCGCTTCGTGCGGGAGGTTTTTTGCGCTTTAATCAACTCATGACAAACCACGAACTTGCGCACACCCGCGCGCCGCTGGAGGTCCCGGGCCCATCGCCGGAAGTTGAGGCGGAGCGTCGCCGCTCGTTGCGGATGCACAAGACGTGGGTGACGGGCCTGCTGGTCCTGGCCGCAGTGATCTTCCTGGCGTGCACGTGGTGGATTGAGCACGACGTGCATCACGCGCCCGCCTGGGTGGGGTACGTTCGCGCGGCCGCGGAGGCCGGCATGGTCGGCGGCCTGGCGGACTGGTTCGCTGTCACGGCGCTGTTCCGCTACCCGATGGGCATTCCGATTCCGCACACGGCGCTGGTTCCCAAGAAAAAGGACCAGATCGGCGGGGCCCTGAGTGAATTCGTCGGCGAGAACTTTCTCAACGCGCAGCTGATCACGGAGAAAGTCTCCGAAGCCAACATTCCGGAGAAGGTCGGTGCATGGCTTGCGCAGCCGGAGAATGCCGAGAAGGCATCGGAGCAGGTCGGCCGCTTCACGGCGAGCGCGGTCGCGGCAATCGATCCGGAAGACGCGGAAGCGCTGATCAACCACCAGTTCATCGACCGGGTGGCGGAGCCTGCGTGGGGGCCGCCGCTGGGCCGGGCGCTCGATGGGCTGATCGCGGACGGCAAGGTCGAGCCGATTGTGGAGGAGATCATCTCCTGGGGCCGCAACAAGGTGAACACCATGGAGGAATCCGTGGTCACCATGATTGACGAGCGCATGCCGCGTTGGGCCCCGAAATTCGCCAAAGACCTCGTCGGTGAGCGCGTGTACCGCGAGCTGCAGGACTTCATGTGGGAGATTGACACCAACCCCCAGCATGAGGCGCGCCGCGCCGTCCGCCGCACGATTTCGCAGTTCGCGCAGGATCTGCAGTCCGACCCGAAGATGATCACGCGGGTCGAGGACATCAAAGCCGACATCATGGGGTCCAACGCCGTGCAGTCAGCGGCGAGCGGAATCTGGGCCTCAGCGTCGCAATCGCTTATCGACGCTTCCACCGACCCTTCCTCCCTCCTGCGGCGGCGCATCACCGAACTGGCGCGGGAATGGGGCACTCGCATCACCACCGACCCGCAGCTGCGTGCAGACTTGGACGCACGGATCGAGGGTGCGTCCCGGTTCATCGCGGACAATTACGCCAGCGACATCACGGCGATCATCTCCGACACCATTGAGCGCTGGGACGGCCGTGAGGCTGCCGACAAGATCGAGCTGATGGTGGGCAAAGACCTGCAGTTCATCCGCGTCAACGGCACGATCGTCGGTGCCCTGGCTGGCCTGGTCATCTACACGGTGTCGCAGTTGCTGTTCTAGCCCCCCGGTTGTTTGCCGCCGGGCTGTCTAGACTGAGAGGCACACACCTGCCGATCACGTTCTACGATTCTGGAGACCTCTGCCATGACCAACGCAACCCCGAACGGCCCTGCTAACGACGACAACTTCATGAACGCTCTGCGCGGCGTGGGCGATGCCTCGCTCAACGCGTGGTCCCGCTTGGGGGACCTTGCGGGCGAGTTCAGCAGCAACTTCCGCGCGGACCGTGATGCTGACGTGGACACCGGTGCCCACCACGCTGTGGATGAGGAGCTCACCCACGCCCACTCGGGCCTTACGGAGCAGTTCAAGGCAGCTATCGCCAACGCCCGCGAGGCTTACCAGGGCGCAGCCAACGACCGTGACTTCCGCGCCGCAACCACCTCGTTCGCCTCGGATGCAGAGTCCATTTTCCGCGACTTCGCTGGCAGCGTTACCCGCGCCGTGGACACTGCCCGCGAGTCCGATGAGGCGAATCAGACCAAGGCCGCTTTCGGCTCCGCTCTCGATGAGATCCGCGAGACCTTCAACACCGCTGTCGGGCAGGTCCGCAGCCGCGCCGAAGAGTCTGACGTGGATGTCGAAGGCACTGTGGCCGATCTGCGCAGCCGCCTGGAGGAAGTGATCGCCCGAGTGAGCAACACGTTCAACGGCGGCGACAACGCCTCCGATATTGTGGAGCACGACCCGACCGACGGTAACAACCCCGACGAAACTGACAACCGCTAGAAAGGTTCGGCCTGAACGCTATGACGCTTCTCAACCTCCAGAACATGCCGCTTGAGGGATGGATCATGCTGTCGCCAGCTTTGCTCCGCAGCGTCCTCATGCTGATTGTGGGTCTGGCGGGCATTGCGGGGGCAGTCATGGCGGGCCTGACCCGTTCGGACGCATTCCCGGCAGGCGACCGCATGCCGAAGGTCGCGTGGGTAGGCATCTTGCTGGTCAGCTCGCTTGCGTGTTTGAGCGGTAGGGCATTCATCGGCCTGATTGGCTGCGTGTTCATCGGTTTGTACTTCTTTGATGTCCGTCCGCACCTGAAGAACATTATCGGCGGGAATTACAGCTGGTGACCGACGATCTCACCTGGCTCGCCCCGCGCGTCGGCCGCAACCGCGTTCACCGCGGTGGGGTCAGCGATGAACAGTTCGCGTCGCTTATCGACGTCGCACGCGCCGGCCACATCGTCGAACCCACCGGCGTCACCGCCCAGGCTGCGAAGCACGACACCAGCACCGGCGGCGGAACGGGCGGCGTCATCGCTCTCATCGGGTGGCCGACGGGCCGCCACCACAGCCTGATCAAAGCCGCCGAGGCGCGCCTTGCCGTAGATGAAGGGGCGACCGAGGTCTGGTTGTCAGTCGACGACGCGCTGGTGAGTTCGGTAAAAGGTTTGAACGCCGTGCTTGCAGACATCATTGCCGTGCGCCAGGTCGTGGATTCCCGCGCCCGCCTCGGAGTGACGTGCCCCGCCGCAGTGGGGGTGGACGCCATCACTCAGCTAGACGCCGTGGCCCAGCATGGGGGAGTCGATCTCCTCGCGGTGGAACTGGGGGACTCAAGCGACTCAAGCGAGCCGCCTGCGCTGAATGGGCTCGCGTGCGAGTCAGCCTTTTACGGCACCATCCCCACGTTGGACGCTGCGCTGGACCTGCTGCTGGCAGGCGCTGCGCGCGTATTCGTGTAGCTGCGTTGCGCGCGGGCTACACCGCCAATTCGTTGAGGTGCACGTTGTGGCCGTAGACAACGATGCTGAACCCGTTGTCGATGACGGAGAACTCGCGGAATTCCAGCGGTCCGGCCACCTGGTCGTTGATGCCGCTTTGGAGCGCGGCACTGACTGCCTCGGAGAAGAAGTCCGGTAGGTTCCGGCCGAGAATCTGGGTGGACACGGCCGTGAAGGAGAGTTGGTTATCGACGATCTCCGGGCGGAGCTCGACCCCGAACGCGCCGTTGGAGAACGTGATGTTGAAGGTTCCGTCGGCGGGGTTGGTGTCCACGTCGGAGACGGTGAGGATCTCGTTGTACTCGGCGAACCGGCCTTCGTTGGATTCCTCCAGCGCATTACCCAGCTCTTTTTGGAGCATGTCGCGGACGAGTGCTTTGGGTACTTCGGTGGACAAGGTGAGTTCGTCCGCACTCGGATCCTCGGAGTCGAGGACGAAGCCGGTGGCGTTGATAGTCGCCGGCGGGTTGCCCACAATGGCGTTGCTATCCGGCGTGAGCGTGGACGGAACGTCGATATTTATCTGGTGGAGTTTGCCCTGCACCAGCCCGAAGACAACGGGCATGGCGCCGAAGTGGACCTCGGCGTCTTGTTGGGCGGCGACGCTTTCGGGCGCACTTTCCCGCAGGCTGGTCTTGATCTGATCGGTGATGAACCAGCGCAGCGCTAGTTCAGCGATGAAGAACAGCACCAAGATGACGGCAATGATGCCGAAGGCGATTTTCCAGCCTTTCCCGGTGGAGCCTCTGGAGCCAGCCGGGCCCGCAGGGTAATTGCGTGTCATGGAAAGCCATTCTGGTTGAGTTCTATGCCGTTTGCCAACATGCCACCGGAGGAATCCGCTGTGAAGTGGCTGTACACCCCAAGATTACTGGTTACTTGGCGCGACGATGTCCCACCCCACCGTGAGAGTGTTGTCGCGGATGCGGCGGCGGATGGGGTCGAGGGGCCAGCCGTCGGCAAGCAAAAGCGCGCGTGCCTCCCGCCAGCGGACGCGCGGGCCGTGCGGCGCCCACCCGGAGGAGCGCTCCCAGGCAGCGTCTGCGGCCGAGAGCAGCGCATGAATGGGTTCACCGGGGACATTGCGGTGGATGAGCACCTTCGGCAGGCGTTCGGCGACGTCGCTCGGCTTATCGACGTCCTCCGGGTCCCACGCCAACGTCAACGACTCCGGTCCAGTCGCGCTGAGCAGCACCCACGCCGCACGGCGACCCAACTCGTCGCACGTGCCCTCGATGAACAGCCCGCCCGGGGCAAGCCGCCCGCAGACGGATGCCCAGGCCGCCTCCACATCCGCGACGTCGTACTGGCGCAGCACGTTGAACGCCCGGACTAAGTGGGGTTGGTAACCGGCCAGTTCAAACCCGCCGAGTTCGAAGGTCACGCCGTCGCGGGGCGGAAGCACCCGATCCGGGTCGATCTCGAGCCCGATGACGCGGGCAGAAGGGTTGATCTGGCGCATCCAGCGGGCCCATTCGACGGTGGTGGTGTGGGAGGCGCCGTAGCCGACGTCGATAAGCACAGGCGCAGGCTCCGCGCGCAACAGTGACTGGACCTGCGGGTGGTAGCGCGTCCACCTGTCGGAGCGGCGCAGGCGGTTATACCCGGTGGTGCCGCGGGTGATCACGCCAAAAGGCCGACCATGCCCAGTCTGCGCGCGCAGATTATGGGCGTGGTCGGCCATTTCTAGGGGTGTCTCGTTCGCGAGCGTGCGAAACTACAGGTTCTCAGAAATCCACTTGTCGGTGAGCTCGCCTTCCTGGCTGAACAGGTCGCCGAGCGCCTCGCCGACCTTCGGCTCAATAGCCGGGCCCATGAAAGGGATGTTCACGGAGACTTCGTTGTCGTAGCTCAGGGTGGTGGTGTCACCAGAGCCGGCAAGCTTAATGGAGCCGCCGAAGTCAACCGGTGTGCCCTTCACGTCCGCGGTGTAGGAGACATCTGCGTTCTCACCCTCAAGCGCGCCGATGTTGACCACACGCTTGACCTTCAGGGCCTGAGAAACCATGGACTGCACGGCCTCCGGCAGGACGGTGGTGGGCAGAACCTCGTACAGGGTGACCGAGTTGTCAGTGAACTCGGCGACCTCGCCCGGCTCAGGGGAGAGGTGCTGCGCAATGTAATCCCAGTACTCGCGCGTTGACAGTGCCTTGTGCACCTTCTCAGCCGGCTGGTTAATGGTCACAGTGTTTTCGCTATGAGTTGCCATGGGATACAGACTACCGTTGTTCACGTGTCTGAATCATTAGCGCCCCTGAGCTTCAAGGATCTCACCACGCTGCGCGTCGGCGGCGTGCCACGCGCGGTGCACCGCGCGGAAACAGCAGATGAGCTCGCACGCACAGTCTCGCTTCTCGACGCTTCCACCACCCCCCTCATCATCGTCGGCGGTGGCTCGAACCTCGTCGTCGCCGAGGGCGATCTGAACCTTGACGTAGTGCTCGTGGCGAACGACGACGTGACTGTCAATGCAGACGGTGTGCCGGGCCTGGTCCGCGCCGGGGCCGGGGCAGTGTGGGACGACGTGGTCGCGCAAACTGTCGCGGCCGGGCTGTCCGGCATCGAGACGTTGTCGGGAATCCCCGGGTCCGCCGGTGCGACCCCGGTGCAGAATGTCGGTGCGTACGGTGCCGAGGTCTCCGACGTGCTTACCCGTGTGCGCCTGTACAACCGCGAAACCGGTGAAGACGAGTGGGTCTCCGCCAGCTCGCTCGACCTGGCGTACCGCTACTCCAACCTGAAATTCACAGGCCGTGCCGTTGTCCTGGAGATCGAGATGCAGCTCGAGCCGTCCGAACTCTCCATCCCGCTGCGCCACCTGGGTGGTGAGCGCCTCCCGCTTGCCGACGCCCGCGCAGAGATCCTCCGCGTCCGCGCCTCCAAAGGCATGGTCCTCGACCCCGCAGACCACGACACCTGGTCCGCCGGGTCCTTCTTTACCAACCCGATTGTGACCCCGGCTGTTGCGGACCGGGTTGCCGCGCTGGTCAATGACGTCGCGCCGGGTGAAGGCGACACCATGCCCCGCTACCCGGTGCCCGCGTCTGGGGAACACCCTGATGGGGCCGTGAAGCTCTCCGCCGCCTGGATTATCGAGCGCGCCGGCTTCCCCCGTGGCTTCCCCGGCGACGCCGATCCCAACGCTCCCGCCCGGCTGTCCACCAAGCACACTCTCGCGCTGACCAACCGCGGCACCGCTACCGCCGACGACATTGTCGCCCTGGCCCGCACCATCCGCGCGGGTGTGCAGGACAAGTTCGGCGTGACACTCGAGCCGGAGCCGGTCTGGATCGGCGTGTCCATCGATTAGCGCGCTAGCTCGCTCGTGGTCCGAGCTGCGCAAAAGTTGACATTTCGATTGTATTGGTAGAGCGATAGAAAACCCCTACCAGGCGCTTTGAAACCATAAGCTAAAGCGCATGTAAAGTTTTGCGCAACCGCGCGGATGCTCGCGCCAATACCCGTGCGGCCCCACGTGCGCATGCGAAAACCCGGCCACGTGCGGAACCTGAATGGTTCGACCTGGCCGGGTTTCTGTGAGCGACTAGTTCTCGGGCTCGTTGAGGCGGTGACGTCCGGCGTTGTCGTCGGCTTCCCCACCCTGGTCGCCCTGTTCGGCCTGGCCAGCCTGCTCAGCCTGAACCTCGTTGCCTTCGGGGGCCTGCTCGACGGACCAGTTGTTTTCCTTCTCGCCCTTCTGGATCTCTTCCTCGGTGGGCTGCTCTGGCTTGCCGTCGGAGTTTTTGCCGTCGGCGGCGGTGCCGGCGTTGAGGCGGTCGAGTAGTGACTGCTGGACCTCGCGGCGGCGGATCTTGCCGGTCATATCGCGGTTGAGTTCCTCGAAGTGGTAGAAGGTGCGCGGCACCTTGTACGGGGTGAGGCGCTCACGGGCGTAGTCCTGCAGGCCCTGCGGGTCGAGAGCGGCGCCTTCTGCAAGGGTGACGCAGGCGACGACGTCCTCGGAGCCGTCCTCGCGCGGGCGACCGACGACGGCGATGTCCTCGATGTCGCGGTGTTCACGCATGACGTTTTCAACCTCGTCCGGGTAGACGTTGAAGCCACCGGTGATGATCATCTCCTTGATACGGGAGACCAGGCGGATCCAGCCGTCTTCCTCCATGACACCCATGTCGCCGGTGCGGAAGTAACCGTCGGCGAAGGCCTTCTCGGTGGCTTCGGGCTTGTTCAGGTAGCCCTTCATGACCTGCGGGCCCTTGACCACGAGTTCACCGGCTTCGCCATCGGGCATGACCTCGGTCGGGTTGTCCGGGTTGACAATGCGCACGATGGTGTTCGGGAACGGCACGCCGACGTAGCCTGGGCGGCGCGAGCCGTCCATCGGGTTGGCAGTGACAATCGGAGAGGTCTCAGTCAGGCCGTAACCTTCAACCAGGTTGCCGCCGGTGACCTTCTCCCACGTCTCCACGGTGGTGACCGGCAGGGTGGAAGCCCCGGAGAAGGAGTTGCGGATCGAGGTCAGCTTCTTGCCGCCCTCCAGTGCAGACTGGCCGATGCGCTGGTACAGGGTGGGAACGCCCGGCATCCAAGTCGGAGGGTTCTTCTTCAGCGCGTCCTGGATCAGGTCCGGCTCCGGAGCGGGCAGCAGGATGATTTCACCGCCAACCATCATGCCCAGGCCGAGGTTGAGGGCGAGACCGTAGACGTGGAAGAGCGGCAGGACAGCCAGGATCTTCTCGTCTTCCTTGCCCAGGTCCTGCACCCAGGCCTTGCCGGCCTTCATCTGGTGGTTGAAGTTGCCGTGGGTGATCTGCGCACCCTTGGGTTCGCCGGTGGTGCCGGAGGTGTAGAGGATGACTGCGGTCGTGTCCTGGTCGATGTCCGGGTTTTGCAGGTCGTGGCCTTCACCGCCGATCGCGGACGACAGCAGGGTTTCGAACGGAATAGTGTCGGGGGCCGGGCCGGAGAGCTTCTTACGGGACTCGCGCAGCTTCTTCAGCGGCACGTATTTCAGGGCCAGCTCCATGTACTTCGGCATGGACTTGGTCATGTCGACGGAGACGATGGTCTCCAGTGGAGTGTCCTTGCGCAGGCCGCCCAGGTTGCCGGCAGCCTTGTCCCACATGATGGCCACGCGTGCGCCGTGGTCGTTGAACTGGACGCGCAGCTCGTGCTCGGTGTAGAGCGGGTTGTGGGCGACCACGGATGCGCCGAGCTTCAAAACAGCGATGAAGGAGATGACGAACTCGGGGCAGTTGGGCATGACCAAAGCAACGCGGTCGCCCGGACGGACACCGAAGGCCTTCAGGCCGGCGGCCGCGCTGCGGACCTGCTTGTCCAGCTCTGCGTAAGTCGTGGTCTTGCCGAAGAACCACAGCGCGTTCTTGTAGGACTTCTTTGCCAGCGTGGCGTCGTAGATGTCCAAGATGGTGTCGTTGCCCAGCTCCACCTCGTGCGGGGTCCACTCCGCGTAGCTGGATAACCAGGCTTTTTCTTCGTATGCCGACATGGCTGTCTGCCCTCCAAACGTGATCAGCGATTGATTTACTTTGCCTAAGTGTAGTTGTGATTCGACAGTTTCGACGGAATATTTATGATCTTTGTCACCTTGCTGCCAGTTGTCTGAATGTCGCTGCCCGCCAGGTGCAGTCTTGCCGGCGGCAGGGTAACCGGGCGAAACATGCCCGTCGGCGGTACACTCGCAATGAATCGGGAAACCTTTCGGGCGTTTCCGCACTTTCAGGGGATCATCGGGGGGGGAATTGAGATGACCGATCTGTACCAGAAGTACGCCAACACCGGGCTGGGGGAGTGGGTGCCGGATGGGCCCGTCCCGCAGCCGGAGGTGCGAGCTGAGGCGGGGCAGGGGTCCGTCGATAAGCATGCTGAAAGCCACAAGCGAGCGCCGCAGAGCCTCGACCAGGCAAACGTCGTGCGCGGCGTCAAAGCACCCCCGGCGAAAGGGTGGCGCAAGCTCGTCCATGGTGCCTCGGGTGGACGGATCAATCCCGGTGCCTCTCGCAAAGAATTGGCGGCCGCGACGTTAGAGGAAGCCATGCGCACGCCTTTACGCGGTGATTATCGGATCGCGGTGATGTCGCTCAAGGGCGGGGTGGGCAAAACGACAACGACGGTCGCGTTGGGGTCGGTATTGGCGGAATCGCGCGGTGACAGGGTGATCGCCATTGACGCGAACCCGGACTTCGGCACCTTGGCCCAACGCGTCGCCGCGCCGGGCCCAGCGACGATCCGCGATCTACTCGCGGCCTCAGACACGTCGCGGTACGCGCACGTCCGCGGGTTTACCACGCAAGGGGCTTCCCGCCTCGAAGTCATTGGCTCCGAACGCGACCCGGCCGTGTCGGAGGCGTTCAGCGAGTACGACTACCGCCGTGCCGTCGACATCCTGCAGCACCACTACAACCTCATCCTCACTGACTGCGGGACAGGGCTGATGCACTCTGCCATGGCGGGCGTGTTGGATTTGGCCAACACGTTGATCCTGGTCAGCTCGCCGGCTCTCGACGGCGCACAGTCCGCCTCGGCGACTTTGGACTGGCTCAACCTGCACGGTTATGACAGGCTCGCGGCCAACGCGGTCGTTGTGGTGTCGTCGGCCACGCCGAAGTCGCCGGTGAACATGGACAGTGTGGTCGCGCACTTCGGCGCGCGGACCCGGGCCGTGCACGTGATTCCTTATGACCCGCACCTTGCTGAAGGTGCCGTGGTCGACATTGCGCGCCTGCACCCGCGGACAATGCAGGCATACCGCGAGCTCGCGGCTACTGTCGCCAGCGACTTCGGGCAGTGGCATAAGCACGCGCGATAGACTTCGGGTCATGCGCGTGGCCATGATCTCTATGCACACCTCCCCGCTGGAGCAGCCGGGGTCCGGCGATGCTGGCGGGATGAACGTTTACATTCTCAACATCGCCCGCGAGCTCGCAGCAAGCGGCACCGAGGTGGACATGTTCACCCGTGCGACGAGGCCCAGCCAGGGCGAGGTGGTGCGCGTCAGCGAGAATTTGCGGGTGGTCAATGTCGTCGCCGGCCCTTACGAGGGTCTGGCCAAAGAAGAGCTGCCCACCCAGCTCGCCGCCTTCGGCGGTGGCGTGATGCAGTTTGTCCGGCAGGAAGGCCGTCCCTATGACCTGATCCATTCCCACTATTGGCTCTCCGGCCAGGTGGGGTGGCTGTTGCGTGACCTTGCCGGGGTGCCGCTGATCCACACTGGTCACACGTGGGCGGCGGTGAAGAACGCGGCGCGCGAAGCTGCGGCGGACTCGGATTCCCCAGAGACGGAGGCCCGCCGCATTTGCGAGCAGCAGCTCGTGGACAACGCCGATTGCATCGTGGTCAACACTGCCGACGAGACCCAACAGCTAGTCCGCTATTACGATGCCGAGCCTGAGCGGATCAGCGTGGTCACCCCCGGCGCTGACACGCGCCTGTTCACGCCGGGCACGAACCGCAACACGGAGCTTGCCCGCCGCCACCTGGGCATCCCGTTGGACAGCAAAGTGATCGCGTTCGTGGGCCGCATGCAGGAGTTCAAGGGGCCGCAGGTGCTTATCCGGGCGGCTGCGGAATTGTTCGACCGCGACCCGGACCGCAACGTGCGCATCATCATGTGCGGTGGCGCGTCGGGTGCGGATTCATCGGTCGACTTCTACCGTGCGATGGCCCATAAGCTGGGCATTGGCCGCAAGGTTCGCTTCTTGGGGCCGCGCCCGCCAGAAGAGCTCGTCCAGATCTACCAGGCCGCAGATATTGTCGCGGTGCCCAGCTACAACGAGTCATTCGGTCTTGTCGCCATCGAGGCGCAGGCCGCGGGCACGCCAGTCGTCGCGGCGCGGGTGGGCGGTCTGCCTCTGGCCGTCGCAGACGGGGAAACGGGAGTGCTTGTCGACGGTCACACTCCCGACGCGTGGGCGGATGCGCTCGAGCAGTTGCTTATCGACGACTCCACCCGCCTCACCATGGCCACCGCCGCCGTGAAACGCGCTGCCGCGTTCAGTTGGGCGGCGTCAGCCGAAGCACTCTCGCAGGTGTACGCCGAGGTGCTAGAGGGGTTCACCCCCATGGATCACAGGGACGCCACGGGGGAGTAGCCCTTTACTCGTAACCGAGTTCCTCCAGTGCCCACTGGAAGCCGACATTGGACAGGGCATTGCCGTAGGCCGTGGCGGCCGTTCCCACCTCGGTGGCGAACTCATTGGCGGCGGAGGCAACCTCCGGAACCGTTGCCTGTCCGGTGGCGACAGCCACGGCCGAGCCAGCGGCGAGCGTCTGCGCCTCTGCGCCGATGACAGCGGCATCCTGCTGAGCGGACTCAACCACCATGCCGAAGACCTCTTGGTTGGTGGGCGGAACCAGATCCTCCGGGGCCACATCCGGGTTGTTCTCCAGGATGTAGGAGTCGACAGCGTTGTCTTCTTCGTCCATGGAGACGAACTCTGCACGCGGCTGGTTCGGAGCAGCGGGGGTGAAGTAGTCGTTGACCTGGCCGTCCGGAACGTCGTAGGCGAGCTCGATGGCACGGTCAGCGCGCTGCGCAGTGCCCAGCGGGCCGACGCCGAGGGAGGACACGCCAATGATCTGACCGGTGGAGGGGTCAAAGTTCACCCCGCCCGAGTCGCCGTGCTTGTAATCCAGCGAGACGTGCCAGACGTTGTCTGCCGTGTAGAGCAGCTGGTAACCGCACTTGCGGGCGCCGATCATTCCGTCCTTACAGATCGGCTGGCCGAAGTTGTCGAAGGAGACCTCGCCCGGGCGCAGCGTGCGGTAGTCGCGCACACCGGTCAGCGTCACGGGGGTGGAGCCGTTGCGGTTCGCCTTGTCCTTGGAGGAGGCGGAACCGTCGACGGCAGTGTCGTCGTCAAGCACCACGATGCCCCAGTCAACCGTGGTCATCGCCGTTTCCGGGATCGCGAGGGGATTCACCGGCGCCCCGCCTTGGAAATGAACCATGCCGGTTGCGCCGATGCGTTCGTAGCCGTCGCGCGTGGGTGCGTAGACATCGCTGCCCAGCAGCAGGCCGGTCTCGGTGTCACCGACGACGCAGTGGCCAGCGGTCACCATGATGCGCTGGGTCGTGCCATCAGGCAGAAGCACATCGCCAATGGGGCCTTGGCTGCAGGCGAGAGTGAATGCCTCCGGCGGCATATCCATGCCCGTGGCTTCTTCGACGCTGACATCCGGGCCAAACGGGAATTCGGGGTCATACGGCAGCACGCGCATTGGCGCGCCGGGAGCAGCTGCAGCGCCCGTGTCAGCATGGGCCTGCGGTGCTGCCTCAGTGGCGGTGGCGAGGGTGAGAGTGCTGAACGCGAAAGCCAGCACAACGGCGGGAGAGAAAATACGACGAGTAATCACATGAAGAACATAAGCCACATCTGGCTGAATTTCTACTTAACTTCCTGTGAGAAAAATGACCAGCGAAAATAGCCAGAAAATGGCATGCTGGGGGTTATGAGCAACGGAAAGCTAATCCTTGTACGCCACGGACAGAGCACCTGGAACGAGTCCAACCAATTCACAGGCTGGGTTGATGTTGACCTGACTGAAAAGGGCGAGACTGAAGCAGTCAACGCCGGCAAGCTGATGAAGGAAAAAGGCATTCTGCCGGACATCGTGTTCACCTCCCTGCTGCGTCGCGCGATTCGCACCGCGAACATTTCCCTGAACGCGGCTGACCGTCACTGGATCCCGGTGACCCGCAACTGGCGCCTCAACGAGCGCCACTACGGCAAGCTCCAGGGCCTGAACAAGGCAGAGATCCGTGAGGAGTTCGGCGAGGAGCAGTTCATGGAGTGGCGCCGCTCTTACGACACTCCGCCTCCGGAGATCGACACGGACAACGAGTACGCGCAGACCGACGACCCGCGCTACGCGTTCCTGCCGGAGGTTCCCCGCACCGAGTGCCTCAAGGATGTCGTCGAGCGCTTCCTGCCGTACTACATCGACTCCATCCTGCCGCAGGTCCTGGACGGTAAGAACGTCATGGTTGCAGCGCACGGTAACTCCCTGCGTGCGCTGGTGAAGTACCTGGACAACATTTCCGACGAGGACATTGCCGGACTGAACATTCCCACCGGTATGCCGCTGGTGTACGAGTTCGATGACAACGGCCAAGTAACCAACCCGGGCGGTACCTACCTGGACCCGGAGGGCGCTGAGGCTGGCGCGGCCGCCGTGGCCAACCAGGGCAACAAGTAGCCTGCATGACGCAGTGGGCGATAATTAACACGTGAATTACGTTCTCGCCTTCCTTGCGGGAGGCATTGTCGTCGCCCTCGCGATCGGCGGAACCACGTGGCTCCGCCGCTGGCGGGGGCGTACCCGTACCAGCGACAACCCCGCAGACAACCAAGTCCGCACAGTCAGCCAGATCCTGCACTTGGTCATCCAGGGGTCGCCGACCGGTGTCACTGTCGTGGGCAGAAAAGGCGATGTCATCCTGTCCAACGGCCGCGCCCACGAGATGTCGATTGTGCATGACAGGACGCTGAACCCGGAGGTGTGGGGCGTCGGCAAGCAAGTGTTTGAGGACGCAGAGACCCGCGTCTTGGAATTGAACCTCAAGCACCGCTCGACCGGCTCCCGCGTGAACAACGTGCGCGCGGTGGTGCAGCCGCTGACTTTGTCGGAGAACAGCTACATCATCGTGTACTCGGTGGACGAGTCTGAAAATGTGCGCATGGAATCCGCCCGCCGAGACTTCGTGGCGAACGTCTCGCATGAGCTGAAAACCCCCGTCGGCGGCATGTCGTTGCTGGCCGAGGCTCTGCTGGAGGACCCGAACGACCCGGAGATGGTCACCTACTTCGGTGAGAAACTGGTCGGGGAAGCTCAACGCATGGGCGCAATGATCACCGACTTGATCAATCTGTCCAAGCTGCAGGGTGCTGAAGCGCTCCCGGAAATGGCCGCCGTGACCGTCGACGAGATCATCGACGAAGCGATGGAACGCAACCTTCTCACTGCCGAAAACCAAGAGATCGAGCTCAACCGCGGCGAACGCACCGACACAATGATCATGGCAGACAAGTCTCTGTTGATCACGGCTCTGTCGAACCTGATCACAAACGCGATCAATTACTCGCCGAAAGGTCAGCCAGTCAGCGTTAGCCAAAAAGTCGTCCGCGATTCGGTGGTGCTCATCCGCGTCACTGACCGCGGCATTGGTATCGCGCCGGAAGACCAGAAGCGTGTGTTCGAGCGTTTCTTCCGCGTGGACAAGGCGCGGTCGAGACAGACGGGCGGGACGGGGCTCGGTTTGGCCATCGTCAAGCACGTCGTGGCAAACCATGGCGGTAATATCAAGCTGTGGTCGCGTTTGGGAACGGGATCAACGTTCACGATCGAGTTGCCGGTGCACAAACCGGACCCGTCGAGTGCAACGGTCGTTCCCACAGAGATCGCCGAGTTGGACAATAAGGAGCAGCAATGACACCGACCATCCTGATCGTCGAGGATGAGGAATCGCTGGCAGACCCGCTTGCCTACCTTCTGCGCAAGGAAGGCTTTGAGGCGGTTGTCGCGCCGGACGGCCAGGCCGCGCTGACGCAGTTCGAGGCCAATAATGTCGACTTGGTTCTGCTCGACCTGATGCTGCCGGGCATGTCGGGGACCGACGTGTGCAAGAAGCTGCGTGCCACCTCCGATGTGCCGATCATCATGGTCACCGCGCGCGATACGGAAATCGACAAAGTCGTCGGCCTCGAGCTCGGTGCGGATGACTATGTGACCAAGCCGTACTCCACCCGCGAACTGATCGCCCGCATCCGGGCCGTGCTGCGACGCCGTTCCGATGTTGCGGACCCGCCGGGGGAGGAAGAGTCCAGCGAGAACATCCTCGAGGGCGGCCGCGTGCGTCTCGACGTCGAGCGTCACACCGTCTACGTCGACGACCAGCCTGTTCCGATGCCATTGAAGGAATTCGACCTGCTCGAGTACCTTATGCGCAACGCTGGCCGTGTGCTCACCCGCGGTCAGCTCATCGACCGCATCTGGGGTTCGGACTACGTCGGCGACACCAAGACCCTCGACGTGCACGTCAAGCGCCTGCGCACGAAGATCGAACAAGAGCCCTCCCGTCCGGAGCAGCTCATCACTGTCCGCGGGTTGGGCTACAAGTTCGAAGCGTGATGTCGCCGGCGTCGCGGCGTCACGATTGTGCGGCGCGGGTCGCCGGGTGCACGGCCTTCGATTCTGCGGGTAGTGCGGCGCGGGCTTCGCAATGCTTCGCGACGATCCCGTATGCCTCCGCACCGATCAACTGCGTCAACTCGTCTTTCATCGACTTCCACACAGGAACCGCAGTGCTCGAGCCAGAGTGGCAGGCAGGGTCGTTGGTGCACCACCAGTCGAAGTCTTCGCCCCCGTCGCCCCACTGACGGCGGTCGTACTCGCCGATGGTGGTGCGCAGGATTTCTTGGCCGTCGCCGCGCTCCTCCCACGAGTCCTCGCGGGAAAATGGCACCTGCCAGCACACTTCCGGTTTTGAACCGATGATGTTGCGGCCTTCATCCATTGCCCACTGGTGCAGTGCGCACCCGGGGCCGGTGGGGTGGCCGTGGCGGTTGGCGAAGATGCACGCTCCGTCGACAAGCTTTGTTTTGATGGAGGGTTCCTCATCGTCCTCGTCCCACTCGAGCCACGGCTCCAACTCGGTCGGGTCGGCTGCCTCTATATAGCTGTCGACATCGTCGGGGCGCAGCTGCCAGAACCGTGCGGGCATGTCGGCTACAGCGTTGTAAAGGTCGTCGCGGTCGTGCTCGTCCGACAGGTAGGCACCGTGGATGCAGCACCCAACGACTGGGAGTTCTTGTGAAATACCGCGGCACTGCGGTGTGCCGAAGCGGCACGACCATGTCGATTCCAGCCACGTGAGGTCGAGGGAGAAGTAGTGCAATGGATCGTCGGGGTGGACGAATTCGAACCATTCGTGCGGGAAATCAGGTGGCAATTCATGGCCTGCACGGATTGATTTTCCAGCGGGGGAGTCAGATGGAAAGCCCAAAAACACAGGTTGGTTCACAGTGAATCACGGTAGACGGTCTAGTGTTGAGCCTGTGCGACTAGGTGTATTGGACGTGGGCAGTAACACTGTCCACCTCGTGGCAGTAGATGCAAAAAGCGGCGGCCGCCCGACGCCAATGAGCGACTGGAAGCAGTCGCTGCGGCTCGTGGAAATGCTCGATTCTG
This sequence comes from Corynebacterium sp. CCUG 69979, assembly GCF_024454095.1. Lineage (NCBI taxonomy): Bacteria > Bacillati > Actinomycetota > Actinomycetes > Mycobacteriales > Corynebacteriaceae > Corynebacterium > Corynebacterium sp. CCUG 69979. The sequence continues at coordinate 21,483 of NZ_JAGPZA010000001.1, forward strand.
AGGGCAACATCGACGACAAGGGCGTGAAAAAGCTCACCGAAGCGGTGCAAGAAGCCGCTGATCTGGCGGATAACCTCAAGTGCGAAGAATTCCTCGCCTTCGCCACCTCTGCGGTGCGGTCTGCCACCAACTCCCAAGAAGTGCTGGCTCACCTGGAAAAGAAGACCGGCGTGAAGCTCAAGGTGCTTTCCGGTCAGGACGAAGCACGGCTGACATTTCTGGCAGTGCGCCGCTGGTACGGTTGGTCCGCTGGGCGCATTACCAACTTGGACATCGGCGGCGGCTCGCTGGAGATGAGCACGGGTAATGACGAAGTCCCGGATATCGCCGTTTCCCTCGACTTGGGTGCTGGCCGCTTGACCCATGAATGGTTTGACTCTGACCCGCCGGAAAAGAAGACGGTGAACGCTCTTCGTGATTTCATTGACGCGGAACTGTCTTCCGCCGCTGAAGAGTTCCTCGTCCGCGGTGAAGCAGGTCTGGCCGTAGGTACCTCGAAGACGTTCCGGACCTTGGCGCGTTTGACCGGTTCCGCTCCGTCGTCCGCTGGCCCCTACGTCCAGCGCACGCTGACGGCTCCGGGTTTGCGCCAGCTCATCGCCTTCATTACCCGCATGACGGCGTCCGATCGGGCGGAGCTTGAAGGCGTGTCCTCCGACCGCTCCCACCAAATTGTGGCCGGCGCGCTGGTGGCGGAAGCAGCCATGAGGGCACTGAAACTTGATAAGTTAGATATCTGCCCGTGGGCATTGCGCGAAGGCGTGATCCTGCGTCAGATAGACATGGGACAGTCTGAAGGAGACGAGTAGATGGCCGAAAAGCAACTCACTGTTGCCGAGCTGATGGCCCGGGCGCAGCAGGAGAATCCCGAAACCGACGCTGAGGGCCAGCCCCGCCGCCGTCGTCGCCGCAGCATTGAAGAAGGCGGTGTGACCGTCGCCGAACTGACTGGCTCCTTCAAGAAGGTCAACGCCCGCCCGGCCCAGGTCAAGCACTCTTCTGTGCCGCTTGACGACGACACTGCCGAAAGCTCCGAGTCAGCCGAAGCGGTCAAGCCCGACGAGGCAGTTAAGTCTGACGCGGGTGTGAAGTCCGCCGAGTCGGAGGCGCCTGCGGACGAGCAGAAGGTCGAGCAGAAGTCCGAGGAAAAGACTGCGCAGAAGTCCGCGTCCAAGGATGCGGCCGAGGCATCTGCCACCGAGGGGCGTTCTGACGAGTCCCCGGTCGCACTGACCAAGTTCCGTCCTGTTCAGTCCACGCCGTCCCAAGCTGAGTCGTCCCAGTCTGAGGCGGATCAGACAGCTCAGCCAGCACAGGCAGCGCAGCCAGCCAAGCCCGAGCCGACGCAGCTCACGTCGGAGCAGCCTGACAACGCAGATGGCGTGACCCTGCGCAAGGTTTCCCGCGCGGATGCTGTCCAGGAGCGCGACACTGCTGAGGCCGCGGAGACGGAGCCGGCTACGCAGGTTCAGCCTGCCGTGCGTCCGGAACCTGCTGAGAAGCCCGCGCCGATGACATCTGTCCAGCACGAGACCCCGATGAAGCGCGATTCGAGCGAAACCAACGTCATCCCTGTTGTCGAGGATGAGCAGAGCACCGAGCCGAAGACGGCTGCTTTTGCCGCTCCCGTTCGCGAAGAGGCCCGCGAGGACGTGCGGGACCGCAAGGTCGAGCCGCGTCAGGAGCGGGCAGAGGATCGCCTTGATGAAGCCCGCGCCGATGGCGCTGTGGAGCCGACCTACGAGGATGTGGCCAAGTACGACGCTGAGGTAGAGGACACTAGTGTCAACCCGATCATGCTGGTGCTGCTCGTCTTCGCTGGCTTGATCCTGGGTGTGCTGGTCTTCCTTGGTTTCCAGTACCTTTGGGCCACCATGAATGCGATTGTGGTCGCAGTGTTGGCTGTGGCCGCAACGGGCCTCATTGTGCTGCTCGTTCGCGCGATGAAGACCGGCCGCGACGGCCTGACTCTCACGCTCGCCGGTGTTGCCGGCGCGGTGATGACGTTCGGCCCGGCGCTGATCTCAGCCGTCTAGTCTCAACACTGACCCCGCCCGCCCCGCACGCTCAGCGTGCGGGGTTTGCGCTTACAGGAGAAGAATCCCCGTGGTTGTTCTCGTTGAGAATTTCGGCGGGTGTGGCACGCTAGTGAGCCATGAGCAACATTGCAGTCATCGGCGCAGGCAATATCGGTGAGGCCCTGATCTCAGGGCTGGTCAACTCTGGCGTCGACCCGGAAACGATCACAGCGACAAACCGCACTCCGCAGCGCAGTGAGGAGCTGAACCGCCGGTACGGCGTGAACACGACAGACGACAACGAGGCGGCTACGACGAACGCTGACGTGTGCTTTTTGTGCGTGAAGCCGTACGCGGTCACGGATTTGATCGAGGAGCTGTCGGAGACGATCGCGAGCAACGAGACTGCAACTGTCGTCGTCTCCATGGCAGCCGGCGTCACGCTCGGTGCGATGACGGAGGCGGCGCAGAGCGCGGGCACACCCATCGTCCGCGTCATGCCGAACACCCCGATGCAGGTGGGCAAGGGCATCAGCGTCGTTGCATTTGGCAAGTATGTCGATGAGGACCAGCAAGAGCTCGTCACGGAGCTGCTGGGTGCGTGCGGCAAGGTCGCCGTCGTGCCTGAGTCGCTTATCGACGCTGCCGCAGCCCTTTCCGGTTCCGGCCCCGCCTACTACTTCCTCCTCACGGAGGCGTTGGTGGATGCCGGTGTGCAGATGGGGTTGCCGCGTGAGACTGCCATGCTGCTGGCCACGGGTACGGCAGAAGGTGCCGGGGCCATGTTGGCGCGCTCGGGTAAGCCGCCCGCAGATCTACGTGCAGACGTGTGTTCTCCGGCAGGAACGACTGTCCAAGCCGTCCGGGAACTGGAGGAATCCGGGATGCGTGGGGCCTTCTATCGGGCCGTAGAGGCTGCCACCAATCGGGCGGCTGAGCTGGGAGAATAACCAGATTGACGATAGTGACCCCGGGGTCCGCTGTGAAAAAAGTGAAAGTTTTCTTGCTTTTGAGTCGCATGTGACACTGTTTTCACGCTAGGCTGGTCCCGGCACGTGCGTGTCCAACTGTGGGAGGGGAAGCCTACAGCGCGCACCGGCTCTCTAGTGCTGGAGGTTTAACTAGAACATGGCAACTGAAGATAAAGGCAAGTTCCTGACCGTCGCTGAGGTCGCTGAGATCATGCGCGTTTCCAAGATGACGGTCTACCGTCTGGTCCACTCCGGCGAGCTGCCGGCAGTGCGCGTGGGCCGTTCGTTCCGCGTGAATGAGAACGCCGTCAACGAGTACCTGGATTCCTCGGTCTACGACGTCGACTCCGACGTGAGTTAGCCCCCCTCTTTTTGGATTCGCCCGGTCACGGCGCTAGACTTTGTACCCATTCATGTTGCGTGAGCGCCGCCTCGAGAGTGCACCTCGCGGCGTTGCCCCGGACCTGCCCTGGAACCGGAACGCGGCACGGAACTGTACGTACAAAGAGAAGCGAGGAAACCTATGGGTTCTGTGATCAAGAAGCGCCGTAAGCGCATGTCCAAGAAGAAGCACCGCAAGATGCTGCGCCGTACACGCGTTCAGCGTCGCAAACTGGGCAAGTAAAACTGCCCCGCTTCACGCCCGCCCCTGCCGTTTGGCCGGAGCGGGCGTCTTTTGGCTTTGGTTGACCCCGGCGAGCGTTCGGCCTAACGCTTCCGGCGGCGGCGCCACGCCAGCCCGCCACCAATCCCGGCTACGGCGCCTAAGGGAACAAGCACGCTGAGGAACACCCGGCGCACCGGGCGGTAGTCCCGGATGAGCCAGCCGTGTTTCGCGGCGTGCTTTCTCAATTGGCTGTCGGGGTTGATAGCTACCGGGGTTCCCACCATGGACAGCATGGGAATGTCATTGGCGGAGTCGGAGTAGGCGGTGCACTCCTCCAAGTTGAGTCCCTGGGCCTTTGCCAGAGCAGCGACGGCGTGCGCCTTACCCGGGCCGTGGAGGATATCTCCGACGAGACGGCCGGTGAACTGTCCGCCCTCTTCCTCCGCAACGGTGCCCAGGGCGCCGGTGAAACCGAGGCGCTCAGCCAGAATTTGCCCGACCTGCACTGGTGTTGCGGACACGAGCCACACTTGCTCGCCGGCGTTGATGTGCATCGAGGCGAGTTCGCGGGTGCCGGTGTAGGTGCGGGCGATCAAGTGAGCGTCGACAAGCTCTGCGCACAGGTCGCGCAGTTCGCTCACGCTCCACCCCGTGATGAAGCTCAGCGCTTTCTCACGGCCCTGCGCGATCGCGTCTGGCAGCTCCGCGCCGAACAAACGGTACCGGCCTTGAGCCACGAGATACGGGAAGATCTCGCTCAGCGTCAAAAATCCGCGCTTGAACAGCTGGTATCCCAGTGCGATGAGCGAATTTCCCTGGATCAGGGTGTTGTCTACATCGAAGAATGCAGCGGCGGTCGTGTGCTGCGGGATGTCCGGGTCGGGCTCGGTGACGCGCTCAGCGCTCTGGCCTACGGTCGAGGATGCGGCGGAGGCGGCGGCTTCGCCTGCGGTGCGCTGGTGGGCATCGTCGATAGGCGGAAGCGCAGTCTCCTCAAGGTAGCGCCGCAGATTGCCGCTCAAGCCTTCTCTCCCTTCGTGTGTAGTGTGATCCATCGTATGTTAGGAGGTTCCCAATGGGTGCAGTAGCTGAGGTTGAACTAATGGTCCGCTCCACATGCGGCTCGTGCGAGCGCGTGGCGGCGCAGATCGCGCCCGTGGTGGCGGAAGCGGGAGCGCGTCTTTCGCTTGTCGACGTCGACGCCCACCCCGGCCTAGCCATCGAATTCGGTGACCGAGTTCCCGTCGTGGTCATCGACGGTGAAGAGTTCGCCTGCTGGGAAGTCGATAACGCGGAACTGGCTGCGGAACTCGCCCGTGGCGGGCAGGTAGACTCGCGCTAGATTCGCACGCGACGATCAGGGGATTGTCTAGGAACTGGGCAGCGGGGGTATCCTTTGGGATGATCGCGAACTGGCTTGGAGGGAAAACGTGAGTGTTCTCGTGGTGGGCATGTCCCACCGCTCGGCGCCCGTCGCGCTGCTGGAGCGGCTCAGCATGGACAACGCCGTGCAGGAGCAGACTGCACGCGCTCTTCTTGAGCAACCCAGCATCAGCGAAGCCATGACCATCTCCACCTGCAACAGGATGGAGGTCTACGCCGTCACCAACGCGTTCCACACCGGTGTCAACGACGTGCTGAGTGTGCTCAGCGAGTTCTCGGGCGTGGAGTTGGCGCAGCTGCGGGGATACCTCTATGTCCGCTATGCCGACGCCGCGGCGAAGCACCTCATGCGCGTCGCCGCCGGTTTGGACTCCATGGTGGTGGGGGAGCAGCAGATCATCGGCCAGGTCCGCTCCGCCTACCAGGACGCCGCAGACCGTGGCACGATCGGCCCGGCGCTGCACGCGCTAGTCCAGTCTGCTTTGCACGCCGGTAAACGCGTCCACACCGAGACAGATATCGATGACGCTGGTTCCTCCATGGTCACCGCTGCCCTCGACGAAGCAATGCGGTTGAAGGGACTGACCCCCGACGCGTCTCTGGAAGGGCACTCGGCACTGGTTCTTGGAGCCGGCGCAATGAGCTCTCTGGCCGCCACAGACCTGGGTAAACGCGGGGTGAGCAAGCTGATCATTGCGAACCGCACTCGCTCGCGCGCCGAACGGCTTGCCGAGCACGCCCGCGCAGCCGGTGTGACCGCCGAGGTGGTGGACTTTTCTGCCCGCGCCGGAGCACTGTCACGGGTGGACATCGCGGTCTCCGCGACCGCGAGCGACGGCTTCACCATCACCCCGGAGGACATTTCCGGGCCCGCGCTGCTGGTCGATCTGTCCCTGCCGCGCGACATCGACGACGCGGTCGCCGAGCTGCCCGGTGTCAGCCTCATCAACATCGAGGCCTTGCACGAGGCTCTCAAGCACTCCGCCGATTCCCCGATGTGCCCGGAGCTCGATGCCCGCGGGCAGGCCGAGGAAATCGTCGCCACGGAGCTGGCCGCCTATGCAACCGAGCAGCGTGTGCGCGATGTCGCCCCTATGGTCACCGAACTGCGCGTCACCGCCGCTGAGACCGCCCAGACGGAGCTGGACAAATTGCGCTCCCGCCTACCCGGATTGGATGACGGGGAGTTCGGGGAAGTGGAACGGGCGGTGCGCAGGATCGTCGATAAGCTCTTGCATAATCCGACCGTGAAGATCAAAGAGCTAGCGGGCACGCAGTCGAAGGTGAGTTACGAAATCGCCATCGAGGAGCTGTTCGGCCTCACCGGCGGCAAAGATACGCGCACCGGGCTCGCAGGCGACGACGGTACTCATTATGAGAAGAGCTCGCTTGCCGGGTTTTGTGAAAGGGAAAGCCAGTGACAGAGACGTTGAGAGTAGCCACGCGCGGGTCCAAGCTCGCTACGACCCAGGCCGGACACATTCGCGATGCGTTGATCAGCGCAGGACACAGCGCTGAGTTGACCATCGTCACCACCGCGGGCGACATGTCGCAAGCCCCTGTGGAGCGCATCGGGGTCGGCGTGTTCACCACCGCTATCCGCCAGGCGCTTTTCGACGGTGAAGCTGACGTCGCCGTCCACTCCTTCAAAGACCTTCCCACCGCTCACGAACCGCGCACGCACCTGATCATTCCTGTGCGGGAGGACCGCCGTGAAGCACTGATTGCCCGCGACGGCCTGAAACTGGCCGACTTGCCCAGCGGCGCCCGCGTGGGCACCTCCGCACCCCGGCGCATCGCTCAGCTGCGTGCGAAACGCCCTGATCTGGACATTCACCCGTTGAGGGGGAACATCGAGTCGCGCATGGGGCGCGTGACCAGCGGTGAGCTCGACGCTGTGGTGCTCGCCTACGCAGGCATGTCCCGCGTCGGCCTCGGCGAGCGCGCCACCGAAGTCTTCGCACCGGAGGACTTCATGCCCGCACCTGCCCAAGGTGCGCTTGCCGTGGAGTGCCGGGCGGAGGATGCGGAGGCGGTCACAGCGATCGACACGCTTGTCGACGACTTTGCCACCCGCTGCGCCCTGACAGAACGCTTCGTTCTTGCGACCTTGGAAGCTGGCTGCACCGCGCCCGTCGCGGCGTCTGCGGTCCTCGACGGAGATGAGATCACGGTGCGCGGCGGCGTGTTCGCTCTCGACGGCTCCGCCCAACTCGTGCGCGAAGCTAGCGGCACAGATCCGCGCGAGGTGGGCCAAGCGTGCGCCCAGCAACTTTTCGACGCAGGAGCAGCCCAATTCCTCTAAGCACGGTTTTTCAAAACAGCCGTCTTACTTTAAGGTGTAACTACCATACGCCGTCTGCGCCGCTGTGCATCTGGTCCCCGTTAATGGGGTTTCCGGGCACGTCTCTTGGTGCGTAAGGCGGTTTTCTAGTGATTGACGCTTTCAAACGATCCGTTTAGAAGAGATTTCTTTGATGAATGCTGCCTCCTCCACAGCGCCCGAGAACGTTGGCAAGGTCATTTTCGTCGGCGCCGGGCCAGGCAACCCCGACCTGTTGACGATCCGCGCTCGCGAGGTGCTGGAGCGTAACTCGATCGCCGTTGTCGATCCGGACGTCTCTGGCGGTGTGCGCGGTGTCGTCGGATCCGCTCTCCCCGTGCCGGCTGACAAGCTGAAAGCGGCTGCGGAAGAGTACGAGGCCATGTGTGCCAAAGCCAAGGAGGCTGGAGCCCGCCGCAAGCCCGCGAAACCGGCAGACCCGACTGCGGCAGAGCTGAGCGAACAGGCACCCGCCGGAGATGAGATCGTCGAGCCGTTGCGTGAAGCCCTCGCCGAAGCGCAGGCGGCGATCGACCGCGGTGAAGCAGGCGATGGCGACGTCATCCGTCTGGTTGCGGGCAACCCGCTGACCCGCAACGCCATCATGGAGGAGATCTCCGCTGTCGCCGCCGCCGGCCTGGAGTTCCAGGTGGTGCCCGGCATGTCGTTGCCGTCGACGGTGCCCTCGTTCGCCGGCATCGCGCTCGGTTCCACCTACACCGAAGCTGACCTGGCCAACGAGCCGATCGACTGGGACGGCCTCGCCGCCGCCCCGCAGCCGCTCGTCCTCCAGGGCGAGGCCCGCCACTTGCCGGTCATTGCCACCGAGCTGCAGGCCCGCGGGTTCTCCGCGTCGACGCCGCTGACTGTGACCATCAACGGTACGACCCGTCTGCAGCGGACGTTTGATGCGACGCTGGGGACCGTCGGCAAGCTTGATGCGGACCTGGATGGCACGCTCGTGGTCACCATCGGCACTGCTGTCGACGACCGTTCGAAGTACTCCTGGTGGGAGAACCGTCCGCTCTACGGCTGGCGTGTACTCGTGCCGCGCGCGAAGGAGCAGGCCGGTGTGATGAACGCCCGGCTGAACTCCTATGGCGCAATTCCGCAGTCCGTGCCCACCATTTCCATGGAGGCGCCGCGCAACCCGGCGCAGATGGACCGCGCGATCAAAGGCATCGTTGAGGGACGCTACCAGTGGATCGTGTTCACCTCGGTCAACGGTGTTGACGCTGTGTGGGACAAGTTCGAGGAGCTCGGCCTGGATGCCCGCTCCTTTGCCGGGGTCCACCTGGCCGCAGTGGGGGAGAAGACCGCTGACGCGATTCGCTCCCGCGGCATGATCCCGGAGCTCATCCCGCACCGCACGAAGCAGAACGCGCACGGCCTCGTGGACATCTTCCCTGAGTATGTCGAGGAGATCGACCCGGTCGGCCGCGTGCTGCTGCCGCGCGCGGACATCGGCAGCGACGTGCTTGTTGACGGCCTTGTCGAGCGCGGCTGGGAAGTCGACGACGTCGTCGCCTACCGCACTGTCCGCGCCGCCCCGCCGGCACCGGAAGTGCGCGACATGATCAAGACCGGCGGGTTCGACGCTGTTTGCTTCACCTCCGCCTCGACTGTGAAGAACCTCGTCGGCATTGCCGGCAAGCCGCACCCGCGCACCATCATCGCGTGCATCGGTCCCATGGCGGCTGCGGAAGCGAAGGAGCAAGGCTTGCGGGTCGATGTCGTGCCCGAGGTCGCCGACGTACCGTCGCTTGTCGACGCATTGGCCGAGCATGTCGCCGGTCTCCGCGCTGCCGGCCAGCTGCCGCCGCCGCGGAAAAAGCGTCGCGCCCGACGCTCGTAGCTACGGCCGTGGACGCCATTCGTAGAATGGTCTGTGTGCCTACACCGTCGGAACCCACAGATTCGTTCAACCACTCGCCTGCACCGAGCCTGACTGGCCCGGTGCGGCGGCCGCGGAGGCTGCGCCAGAACGCTGCGATGCGCCGCATGACGGCGGAGGTCCGCCTGGACCCGGCGGACCTGATTTTGCCGCTGTTCGTTGCCGACGATCTCGGTGAATCGGGCAAACCCCGCATCATCGCCTCCATGCCGGGTGTGTACCAGCACAGCATGGACTCTCTCGTGGAGATCTGCCGGGAGGCTGTTTCTTTGGGGATTCCGTGCGTTGACTTGTTCGGTGTGCCCCGCAGCGAGGACAAGGATGCGTCCGGCTCCCAGGCCTGGGACCCGGACGGCGTGCTCAACCGTGCCATTGCTCGGCTGCGCGACGAGTTCGGCGACAAGCTGCTCATCATGACCGACACCTGCCTCGATGAGTTCACCGATCACGGCCACTGCGGCGTCTTGGTCACCGACCGGGAGGGCAATGTGGCGGTGGACAATGACGCCACCTTGGAGCTGTACGCGAAGATGGCGGTGTCGCAGGCTGAGGCCGGCGCGCATATTGTCAGCCCGTCCGGAATGATGGACGGCCAGGTGGAAGTGATCCGCCACGCGCTCGATCAAGCGGGCTACACGGATGTCGCGATCATGGCGTATTCGGCGAAGTATGCGTCTGCGTTCTTCGGCCCCTTCCGTGACGCTGTCGGTTCGTCCCTGTGGGGCGACCGCAAGACCTACCAGCAGGATCCGGCAAATATCCGCGAGTCCCTCATGGAGGTCGAACTCGACGTGGCTGAGGGCGCGGACATGGTCATGGTCAAGCCGGCCATGCCGTACCTCGACGTGCTGGCGAAGGTCGCTGAAGTCTCGCCCGTCCCCGTCGCCGCCTACCACGTCTCCGGCGAGTACGCGATGATCCAGGCCGCCGGCCGCAATGGCTGGATTGACCTAGACCGCACAATGATGGAAGCGTTGCTCTCCATCAAACGCGCCGGCGCCGACCAGATTCTCACGTACTTCGCGCTCGACGCAGCTCGCATGCTTATCGACGAAAGACCCCGCCCATGACCCACCCAACCCCGCCCGCACCGCAACAACCCGCCCAGCCCGCCCAGCCCGCGCCGCCCGCGCAGGACGCTCGGCCTGACCAGCGGCCGGAAGCCGTGCGCTACCTGTTGGTCACGTGGGTGGTCATGATCGGTGCGGAGTTGTTGCACCAGCTTTTCTCCATTGCGATGCCGCTGTTGGATCCTTCCGCGCTGTTCGAGAGTGCGCGTGAGGCCAGCAAGGGCATGCCGCAAGAGGTGTCCGAGGGGCAGGTGAAGTTGGTGGCGTATACGTCGATAAGCATCATGGCACTGCTGTCGCTGCTGATTGTCGCTCTGCTTGCGCTCGCACTGCGGGCCGTGGCGGCGCAGAAGAAGTGGGCGAACAGCGCGCGTACTTTGCTGATGGTGTTCTCTGTGTTCTTTGCGCTGCGCATGCTCACAGTGTTTCTGATCAACCCTGCCGGCATGGATGTGCCCACCGCGGTCATCGGTGCCGACGGCGTGCTGCAGATCGCTGCGGGGGTGGCGGCGATCTGTGCCCTGATCTTCGCTAACCAGGACGATGTGAAGAAGTGGACGGCCAAAGACGCCACAGACCATAATGACGTAAGCACTCAGTAAAAACCCAGAACACAGAAACGCAGGTGCACGTCATGGCCGGGATGTTCCCCACGATCGTGAGCGACCCGAACGACCCGAACCGCCGCTGCCGCGGTGCAGTTGGGGACACGTGGCCGCGCAATCTGCAGATCGCGTTCTACCTCATCTGCGGCGCTGCGGTGCTCATGCTGGTGACTGCGATGATGCTGCTATCCCAGGGTTTTCCGGGAGATCCGGCGAATGAGTCGCTGCGTGCTTCCTACATGACCAACTTGCGTGCGGTGTCCATCGGCAACATTGTGCTGGCGCTGCTGCTGGTCTCGGCGGCGAGTTACTTCCGCCACGGCAACCGCATCGCCCGCCGATGTGCGGCTGGATTCGTGGCGCTGAGCTGCTTTCTCAACGTTGCGGCGTTCATGGTGCAGCTGACGTCGTGGGCGTCCATGGTCATTGTGATTCTGCTGGCGTTTTCCATGCTGTTCGCGTTCCGTCCGGACGCGAACGCGTTCGTGGACAAGATGAGCCCCCGCTTTTAGTGAGCACGTAGAGATGACCGCATACATCGAGGAAGAGACTCAAGACCGGCCGCATGTCTCCTATTCCTTCACTCTCGAGGGGCTGCCGGGTGCGCCCGATATCGATGAGGTCGAAGCCACCCTGGAGACGATCGAAGGTGTCGAGTGCAAGATCGTGCACCCGAGCAAGTCCGCCTGGATCACGGCGACAGCTGCGACAGGGCCAGAGCAGATCATCGAGGTCTTCGCTGAACTAGGCATCACGGCGCGGCTGACCGACGCCTCGCAGCTGCGCCACGCAGCCCCCGCCGACATGACAACGGGCCGGCGCCGCTCCCAACGCCCCGTGCCCACGCGGATGCGCCGCCGGCGCCGCAGCGCGGACCGGTCGCTCGACCGCGCACGGCGCGCCGGGTACACCCCGCAGCGCAAAACGGAGCCCACGCAGGACGACGTCCTCTACACCGCCCGCGACTTGATCACCCCCGCCCGCATGTGGGTAGCGCTCGTGTTCACGCTGCCGGTCCTCGTGCTCGCCTACTTCCGCCCTACGCAGTTCGACGGTTGGCAGTGGGTCGAACTCGCCTTGGCCACGCCGGTGGTCACGTGGTGCGCGTTACCGTTCCACCGCGCATTGCTCGGCGGAGTCCGGCGCGGCAGCACAGCACTTGACGGTGCGAGCGCCGTCGCCATCATCATCGCGTACCTGTGGTCCGCCGCCGTCATTTTTGCCGCGCCGACCGGCCACCGCGGCTGGCATTCGGGCTTCACGTGGTTCGCCACCACCCGCGGCACAGCGAACGGCCCAGAGCTATTTCTCGATGTCGCGTGCGGCATCACGCTGCTTCTGCTGATCGGGCGGCGGTATTCCATCCGTGCGCGCACATTGCTTCTCGACGAAATGACCGCCCGCACCCTCGACCCCGACACCGAATACATCCGCTTCTGCAAGAAACGCGGCCAGGCCGAGGCTGCCGAGGAACGCATTCCCGTCTCGGAGATCAACCGCGGCGACGACATTGTTGTGCACGTGGGTGAGATCGTTCCCGTCGACGGTGTGATCATGGGCGGCCGTGCTCGTCTGCGTCCCGGGCTGATCGACGCCCACGAACCCATTGACGTCAAAGTCGGTTCCATCATTTACGCTGGTTCCGTCATCGCCGAGGGCGAAGTCAAGGTGCGCGCGCAGCGCACCGGCCACGCGACGCGGTGGAGCGCCGTGGAGCACTGGTTGGCAGACGTCGAAGCGCGCCAGCGCTACGCCTCTGTGCAGCATGCGCAGGCAGCGGCGGCGTTGCTGCCGGTGGCGATGGCGGTGGCGCTGACAAGCTTTGTGCTGTGGGGGCTGATCACGGGCGACTATAACGCGGCGTTGCGCACCGCATTGGCCGTGCTCTCCGGCGTGGCCCCAGTCGCGTTGGCGCTCTCGCCGGCGCTGGCGATGCGCCTGGGCATTGAATCCGCCGCACGCAACGGTGTGCTTGTCCGCGACGGTGAAACCCTGCGGACCTTAGAGACCGTGGACACGATCGTGTTCAACCGCGTGGGCACGCTCGCGCAGGACGAGATGTTCGTCGAGTCCGTCACGGCCGCCGAGGGCGACAGCAAAGAAATGGTGATGCGCATTGCCGGCGCTCTGTCGATGAACTCCCAGTTCGCCGTTCCGCGTGCGCTCGTGGCAGGTGCCCGCGATGCCCGCGCCGGGGCCGACGATGACCGTGAGCTGCCTGCGCGCTACGAGCTGGTCAGCGTCGACTATGCGCGCACCGGCGATGTCACCGGCCGCCTGGCGCTGGTGTACGTCGACGAAGACGGCCACGAGAGCACGACGCACATCGACGCTGTGCTGTGGCGCCCCTCCAACCTGTCCCATTTAAAGGGCAACCTGGCGGTGGCAGCGACCTCCGGCGGCACGCCCGTTGTGGTGCATTGGAAGGGCAAAGACCGCGGCGTGATCACATTGCATGACCCGTTCAAGGATGACGCCGACGACGCCATTGCGTTGCTGGAGGGTCAAGGCCTAGAAACGGTCATGTGTACCCGGGACACGTACGCCGTCGCCCGTCGCTTCGCCGATTACCTAGGCATCTCCACCGTGCTGGCAGGCATCACCGCCGACAAAAAGCCCGGCGCCATCCGCACCTTGCGTGCCAACGGTGCCGAGGTAGCTATGGTCGGCGACCGCACTGTGATTGATGCGCTGCGCGCCGCCGATGTGAGCATCATGTACGCCACCGCAGACGACATTGAAACGGGACGCAAGCGCAACCGCCGCGTGTCGGTGATGCTGCTGCGTCAGGATGTCACCGCCGTCCCCCAGCTCATCGCTCACGCCCGCAATGTCTGCCGCATCAAAGACCGTAATCTTTCCCTGGCGTGGATGTACAACATCGCCATGCTCTTCTTCGCCGCCATTGGTGTGATCCCGCCGATCATCGCTACGGTGCTCATGCTCGGGTCGTCGCTGCTCATTGAGTCATTGTCGATGCGGGCGCGGCGTTTCCCGCGGAGCCTGTAACAATGGAGCTATGAGCAGACGCACGCTTGACGACGCCCCTTTGATCGCCGCCGCCACCGGCCGCACCCCGTCGCGCACCCCGGTGTGGTTCATGCGCCAAGCGGGCCGCTCCCTTCCCGAGTACCGCGCTGCACGGGAAGGCATCGCCATGCTGGACTCCTGCTTCATGCCGGAGCTGCTCGCGGAGATCACCATGCAGCCAGTGCGCCGCCACGACATGGACGCGGCGATCCTATTCTCCGACATCGTCGTGCCGCTCAAGGCAGCCGGCGTGGATGTAGAGATTGTGCCCGGGCGCGGACCCGTCATGGGGTCGCCGGTGCGTTCCCGCGCCGACGTCGACGCCCTGCCTGTCCTGGAAGGCGATGTCGCCGACGTCGCGGAAGGCATTTCGATCATCCTGTCCGAGCTCACCGACACCCAAGCCCTCATCGGCTTCGTCGGTGCCCCGTTCACCCTGGCCAGCTACCTCATCGAGGGTGGCCCGTCCAAGAACCACGAGAAAACCAAAGCCATGATGCACGGCGACCCGGACACCTGGCACGCCCTGATGTCCAAGCTCGTGCCCACCATCACCGCTTTCCTGCGCATCCAGGTCGAAGCAGGCATCGACGCGATGCAGTTGTTCGACTCCTGGGCCGGTTTCCTCACTGAGGCCGACTACCGCCGCTACGTCCTGCCGTACTCCACCGAGATCCTGGCCACCGTCGCCGGGGAGATCCCGCGCATCCACTTCGGCGTGGCCACCGGTGAGTTGCTCGGGGCGATGTCGGAGGCGGGCTCGGAAGTGATGGGCGTCGATTGGCGCGTCCCGCTCGACCGCGCCGCTGAACGCTTCACCGCTCCGAAGGTGCTGCAGGGCAATCTCGACCCGGCGCTGCTCTTCGCCGGCACCGACGTCGTGCGCGAGGAAATCGCCCGCATCAAGGGCGAAGCCGAGTACGCCGTGCGTGCCGGCACAGCAACGGGCCACATCTTCAACCTCGGCCACGGGGTACTCCCGGAGACCGACCCGGACGTCATCACCGAGGCAGTCCGCATTATTCACGAGGAGGCGTAAATGAACATCGCCATCATCGGTGCCGGCCTGGCTGGCCTCACCGCCGCCTACGAGCTGCGTCACGGCCGCCACGACGGCCGCGACGACAAGGTCGACGTGTACGAGGCCACTGACCGCATCGGCGGCAAGCTCTACACAGTGGCCTTCGAAGCTGGCCCCACAGACATGGGAGCGGAGGCGTTCATGGCGCGCCGCCGCGACGCCGTCGAGTTTTTCGAGTCCCTCGGCTTAGGCGACTCCCTCGTCGAGCCTTCCGGCCTGCGCTCGCTCCTCTGGTCCGGCGGTGCCGTCCGCGAGCTGCCCACCGGCGGCGTCATGGGCATCCCCGGGCGCTCCGATACTGTCGCCCACCTCGTGTCCGCCGACACCGCCGCGCTTATCGACGCTGAATCCGACCGCCCCGGCTTCCACTGGCCCACCCCTGATTCCGACGCTGGCGACCTCAACGTCGGCACGCTGGTGCGTGAACGCTACGGTGACGAGGTCGCCGACATCATCGTCTCCCCGCTGCTCGGGGGAGTGTACTCCTGCACGGCCGACGATCTCGGCGTGCGCGCCACGATCCCGCAGCTCGCAGCCGAATTCGATCGATTGGCCGCCGAGCACCCCGAGCGCCTCGTCCACCTGTCCACGGCTGTGCGCAACTTGGAGGCGCAGCGCGCTGAGCTGCCCACAGGCCACGGCGCGGTGTTCAACGCCTTCCGCGACGGCTACCAGGAACTCTACGAAACCTTGGCCGAGCAATCCGGCGCCGATATTTACATCGATGCCTTCATTTCCGGCATTGAGCGCGCCGACTCATCCAGCGACGCTGCCGCGCCCCAGTACAAGCTGACCGGCGGCGAAGACACACACTACGACCACGTCATCCTCGCCGTGCCCGCGCCGACTGCGGCACTGCTGCTGAAGCGCGTTGCCCCCGAGGTGGCCGAAGAGCTGGCGAAGGTGAAGCTGGCGAACTCCGCCGTAGTGGGCATGCGCTTCGCCGACGGCGACGGACTGCCCGAAAACTCCGGCATCCTCATCGCCGACACTGCTGACACCGCCGACACCGCTAAACCGGATGTGCGCGCGAAGGCGTTCACACTGTCGTCGAAGAAGTGGCCGCACCTCGCCGAGCGCGGCGGGGCACTCGTGCGCGCTAGCTTCGGCCGCTACGGCGACAACCCGGACCTGGCTATCACGGCCTCCGAAGACGACCTCGTCGACTGGGCACTCGATGACCTGCAGACCATCACAGGGTTCGACGGCAGGGAAGCAGGCCTCGAAGAAATCTACGTCCAACGCTGGTTCGGCGGTCTTCCGCGTTACGACGAGGGTCATGTGGGGGTGGTGCGTGACGTCGATAAGCAATTGGCGCAAGTGCCCGGCATCTCCGCGACAGGCGCATGGGCGGGCGGCGTCGGCGTGCCCGCCGTCATCGCACACGCGCGCGACACAGCGCGTGCTGTAGGTTAATTGTCCATGCACGACGAGCAGGACCGGGTGGACGACCGCCCCGCTTCCGAAGAACCCGAATGGTGGGAAGAACCAGGGCTGCCCTGGAACTCCAAACCCACCAAAGCTGACTACTGGTGCCTGGCGTGGTTCGGTTTTGTCGGCCTATTCGGCATGGCGATGATCCCGCTGCGCGCGTGGCTGCTGGGCCTCGACCCACCGGTGATGCTGGCGCTGACCGGTTCGCGCATCGGTGCGGCCTCAACCGGCGCGTTGGCCGCCGTCGGTGAAGCGCCGGGCTGGATCTGGTACCTGCTCATCGGCTCGCTCGTGGCCATCAAATTCGACTGGGTCTATTGGTGGGCCGGCAAACTTTGGGGCCGCGGCATCCTTGATGTGCAGGCGCAGAACTCCAAACGCATGGGGCGCAACATCGAACGGGTCGAAGGCTGGTTCCACCGCGTCGGATGGGTTGGCATTTTCCTGGCGTACGTGCCGATTCCGCTGCCCATCGCGTTCGTCGTCTTCGTCATGTGCGGCGCGACCGGCATGGACGTTAAGAAGTTCATGCTGCTCGACTTCATCGCGAAAACCGCGTGGTCGTTCCTCTACTTCGGGCTCGGCTGGGCGATCGGCGAGCCGGTCGTCTTCGTCCTCGAGCAGTACGCGAAGGTGGCCAACTGGGTGGCCATCGGCCTGCTCGTGGTCATCTTCTTCGGTGTGTTCCGCGGGCAGCAGAAGAACGCGGGCACAGCCTAACCGCGTGGCTCTGCCGCAGCGGGGGAGGAGCCGGCGCGCTCCAACACTTGGTCGCGCAGGTAGATCCGGACGATGTTTATCACGTCCTCGTCCGGCGCCTTTTCGATAGCGCCAGCAATGTCCACCACCGGATCATCCTTCGACATGTTCAGCTCGGCGGCGAGGCGCTTCTCCAAAGATCTCTCGGTGTACCGGGTGCGCGGGGCGCGACGCGTGCTCACCCAGTACACGGCCATGGACAGCACTGATGCGGCGATCGACGCGATGAGCATGCCCTTCCACGGAGTGACCTGAAAGTGGGAAAATGCGAGTGTCAGGCCGGCGGCGAGCAAAGCTGGAAAGACCAACATCTTCTGGGACGTGAACAGGCTGGGAATATTGCGCAGCACGACGTCGCGCACCAACGATCCGCCGGTCGCTGTGATGACGGCGAGCAGCAGTACGGAGATCCACGGCAGATCGTTGACGAGTGCTTTAGACGCGCCCACTACCGACCACACTCCGACAGTGACCACGTCCATGTAGAAGCGCACGCGGTCCCACAGCCGTCCTTCGACGTGGAGGAAGAATGCGATGGCGCCGCCGAGTACCGCGATGATGAGATACCAGGGGGTTTGCAAGGCTGCGACGGGGCCGTTGTTGAGCAGGCAGTCCCGCAGCATGCCGCCGGCGAGCGACGAAATCAACGCGATGAAGCCGAATCCGACCACGTCGAAGTTCATGCGTTTGGCCACTTGTCCGCCGACGATCGCAGCCAGCAGCACACCGGTGTATTCGAGGATGAAGTAGAGAGGGCCGAAGTCGTTCACGCCGGCGATTCTAGCTACACCCGGCTTATACCCGGCGGGCTCCATCCTGTGCGCTTGTGGCGTAGATCGTAGGCACGGGGTAGCCGGCGGAACCGGTTGCGTCCTCGATGGCTGCGGCAACGGCGTCGGCCTCGTCGGCGCGGCACAGCGCAATGATGGAGCCGCCGAATCCGCCGCCGGTAATCCGCGCGCCGACAGCACCTGCTTCCAGCGCCGCTTGCACGGCGGTTTCGAGCTCAACGGGCACGATTTCGTAGTCGTCGCGCAGGGAGGCGTGGCTGTCGTTCATCAGCGCGCCGAACTGTTCGATGTCGCCAGCCTTGAGCGCGTCGACGGCTGCGATGGTGCGGGCTGTCTCCGTGGCGACGTGGCGCACGCGGCGGTGCACGGTCTCCGGGTCATAATCCGACGTCTCGGCCCACGCCACAGCACGCGTGACGACGTCCCCTTCCCTGAACGTGCACCCCAACGCGTCGGCCACAGCGTCGATAAGCCCCCGGCGCGAACCGTAACCGCCTGTAGCATGCGAGTGTTCGACGTGGCTGTCGGCGACGAGCAACAGGTAATCGTCCCAGTTGCAGGGCACCTGCTCGTGCGTGCCGGCGAGGAAGTCCAGAGCGAGGGCGTGGCCGGCCCTACCGCGCACGACAGCATTCTGGTCCAGCCCGCCGGTGTTCGCGCCGACGTAGTGGTTCTCAGCGCGCATGGTGGCCGTGATGATGTCCTCGTCGGTGGCGTCGAGGCCGTGCAGGTCTCGGGCCGCCACAGCCACAGCGCACTCCAGCGCAGCCGAACTGGACAACCCGGAGCCTAAAGGCACGTCGGACACAACGACGAGGTCGAGCCCGCCGGTCTGCGGGGCTCCGTGCACGCGCAGCGCGTCGACCGTGCCGGCGATGTACCCGCGCCAGTCGGGCAAGCAGCCGGGCGCCGAGTTCGCGGCGTCAAGGGCGTTGAGGTCGACGGAGGCATCGAGAATCTCGCCGGTGGGGGATTGGGAGACCATGTGCACGGTCGCGTCCTCACGCCGGCAGGCGGCGACGGCAGTGGCCATCGTCGTCGCGAACGGCAGGCACACACCATAGGCGTAGTCGACGTGGTCGCCGATGAGGTTCACGCGGCCAGGGGCGAGCCACACGCCGTCCGCTTCGCCGCCGAGGTGCGCGGCGAAGAACGCACGGGCGTCCCGATCGAGTTCCTCGGGCGTGCGGGTCGTGGGGACAATCATCAGTAGACCTCCCGCAGTGTCGCGGCAATGGTTTCAGGGGTGGTGTCGTTGATCCACACGCCCATGCCGGATTCGCTGCCGGCCAGGAACTTCATCCGGCCGGGCGAGCGCATCAGGGAGAACAACTGCAGGTGCAGCCGGCCGTCCTCCGGCGTATCCACGGGCGCCTGGTTCCACGCCGCAATGTACGGCGTGCGATCAACGCCCGCAAAGAACTTATCGACGGCAGCGAACAACCGGTGCAACACCTCGGCGAGGTCATCGCGCTCGTCGTCGGTGAGCTCGACGAAGGACGGCACGTCGCGCCGGGGCATCACCATGACCTCCATCGGCCACTTCGCGGCCATCGGGGTGAACACGACGAAGTGCTCGGTCTCGGCGATGATGCGTTCGCCGGCGTCCAGCTCAGCGGCCAGCACCTCGTCGAACAGGTTCCCACCTGCCTCGCGACGCTCGCGAGCATAGCGAGCAATCGCCGCCATGCGCGGCGGCACGAACGGGTAGGAGTAAATCTGCCCGTGCGGATGGTGCAACGTGACGCCGATTTCCTCGCCGCGGTTCTCAAAGGGGAACACGGCCTTCACGGGTTCAAAAGCGGAGAGTTCTTCGGTGCGGTGGGCCCAGACGTCGATAAGCGTGCGCTTGCGCTCGAGCGGCAGATCCTTGAAAGACCCGTCGGCGTCGGGTGTGAAGCACACGACTTCACACCGGCCGACCGCGGGGTGACCGTCGCGGCCCTCCATGCCCATGCATAACGACGGAAACCTGTTCTCAAACACCACCACCTCATAATCCGACTCCGGAATTTCACTGGGTTTCTGGCCCGGGCGGGTCGGCGCGAGCGGGTCTTCGTTCGCGGGCGGGAGGAACGTGCGGTTCTGGCGGTGGGTGGCGTAGAGGGCCCACTCGCCGGTCAAGGGGTCTTTCCGCATCCACGAGTCGGTGTGCACCTCCGGCAGGCCGCGCTCGTCTACAGCTGTTCTCGGCGGAACCTCGGCGGTTCCGCTGCCGGGGGAGTCGTAGTAGATGAGCTCGCGGCCGTCGGAAAGCGTCGTGCGTGTGATGCGGATGTCGCTCGATTTAGTCAGCTGCCTCTAGCGTGTCGGGGTCGAATTCGATCGGGTTCAGGCGCGCCCAGATGAAGAAGACCGCAGCGGCCACGGCCAAGGCGATGCCAACCCACAGGTTATCGCTTGATTCCTTAGGCAGGCCGGTGTCGACGTTCATGCCCGGGTCGAGCGCGAAGGAGCAGATCACCAGGACGATCCCGTAGAAGCCAAGCAGCGCTCCGATGACGTTGCGGATGTCGAAGGTCGTGGCAGACGTTTTCTTAGGTGCAGTGTGAGGTGCTGTGGTGGACATTTTCCCTCCTACAGGAACAACAGGTTGAGGCCGATGACAAGGACAAGCGCGATCACGCCCAGCGGAACGGTGCGCTGGTACCAGGGGAGGGCGGCTTCGGAGGCGTCGACAAGCTGCTCCTTCGGCGTGACGGAGCGGACGAAGCCGACAAGCTCGTGATCCGGTTTCGGCGCGGTGAACAGCGAGACGACCACGCTGACCACGATGTCTACCGTGAACGCGAGTGCCGCGGCAACGAACGCGGTGCCCTGGCCGGGCAGCGAGACGACCGGGTCGCTACCGAGCGACAGCGCCCAGAACCCGATGGCTGCGGCGGTACCGGCGACCAGGCCGGACCAGCCGGCGTGCGGGGTCATGCGCTTCCAGAACATACCGAGGATGAAGGTGGCAAACAGCGGCGCGTTGAAGAAGCCGAACAGCGTCTGCAGGTAGTCCATGATGTTGCCGAAGTTCGCGGCCAGCAGCGCGGTGAACACGGCGATGACGGTCGCCCCGATGGTGGCCAGGCGGCCGACACGCAGGTAGTAGTCATCCTCGCGGTCCTTGATCACGTACGTCTGCCACAGGTCGTAGGAGAACACCGTGTTGAACGAGGAAATGTTCGCGGCCATACCCGCCATGAACGCGGCGAGCAGACCCGCGATGCCCACGCCGAGCAAACCGTTCGGCAGCAAGTCGCGCATGAGGTAGAGCACCGCGTCGTTCGGGTTCGCCGCGCCCTCCATGATCGGGGAAACCAAGACGCTGGCGATCATGCCGGGCACGACCACGATGAACGGGATGAACATCTTCGGGAACGCGCCAATGATCGGGGTTTTACGCGCGGACGCGAGCGAGTCCGACGCCATCGCGCGCTGCACCTCGACGAAGTTCGTGGTCCAGTAACCGAACGACAGCACGAAGCCCAGACCGAACACGATGCCGATGACCGACCAGACCGGGTTGCTGAAGCCGGACAGGTCCTGGCCAGGCCATGCGGAGAAGTGGCTCGGGTCGCCGATCGACTCTTTCAGGCCGCTCCAGCCGCCGACGTGGCGCAGGCCGATAATCGTCAGCGGAAGCAGTGCGGCGATGATGACGAAGAACTGCAGCACCTCGTTGTAGATCGCCGCCGACAGGCCGCCGAGGGTGATGTACGCCAGAACAATGAGCGCAGCGACGACCAGCGTCGCCCACAGCGGCCAGCCCAACAGCGCCTCCACCACGGTGGCCAGCAGGAACAGGTTCACACCGGCGATGAGCAGCTGCGCCACCGCGAACGAGATCGCGTTGACCAGGTGCGCCGCCGGGCCGAAGCGCTTGAGCATGAACTCCGGCACGGAGCGCACTTTGGAGCCGTAGTAGAACGGCATCATCACGATGCCGAGGAAGATCATGGCGGGCACGGCGCCGATCCAGAAATAGTGCATCGTTTGCACGCCGTATTCCACACCGTTGGCGGACATGCCGATGATCTCCACCGCACCGAGGTTCGCGGAGATGAACGCCAGACCGGTGATCCACGCGGGCAGGCCGCGCCCGGAGAGGAAGAAGTCGATCGAAGACGACACGCCGCGTTTCGCGGCCCACCCAATGCCCAGCACGAAGGCGAAGAACACCGCCACGAGCATGAAGTCGACCCAGGTGGCGTCGAGTCTGAGAGCTGTATCCATGAAGAGGCTTTCTGTTTAGATGGCTCGAACCGTCCAGCGCACGCTGGTGCGGTCGCCGGGTTCGAGCACGATGAGGTCCTCGCCGGTCGCGAGGGCGTTTGGAGGTGCGGTCATCGGTTCAACCGCGAGGAATCGTTGCGGCGAGGTGAAAAGCTGGCACCATCGCATGCTTATCGACGCATCCAGCCCCACCCCCTTGCCAGCCCGATCCACCAGAACTGCCGTGTGGGTCCGGTACTCCGGGTCGAACCCAGGGTCATCCAGCCAGGCGCCAGCCATGTCGATCGGGTTGTCTGGCCACGGTTCACGCGGGCCGGCCGGGATGTTGCGCTCGTCGAGGGGTTGGCGCTGCGTCAGACCGTGGTGCAGCGTGCACTCGTCGAGCGGTGCGCCCTGGGGGTCGAGGTAGGTGTGCACGCCGAGCGCGCACGGTGCCGCTTCTGCGCTGATGTTCTCGGCGGTCATCGTCGCCTCGATCCCAGCACCCGCACCGGCCGCCGCGTCTTGGCCGCCGACGAGCCGGTAGTGCACACTCAGCGCGATCTCCCACGGCCAACCGGGCTCGGGTCCGAGCACAGTGCGCAGCGTCGCCTCAGTGCGGTCAGTGCGGTCAGTGCGGTCAGTGCGGCCCGCCCCGTCGTTAGTGTCGGCGTCGATGTCGAAGATCCGCCCCCACGTGAACCCGTGGAGGGCGTGGCCCAACTCTGGTTCGGTGATGTCGAGGCGGTGATCTTCTCCGTCGAAACGGAACGTCGCGTTGTTCACGCGGTTCGGCCATGGGGCCAGGACGATGTTCGCAGCCCCAGGGGGACGCTTGGCGGGTTCGAAGGAGCGCAGGAGTGGGCTGCCGTCGACACGCAGATCGCGCACGGCGGCACCTGACGCAGTGATGACTGCCCGCACGTTGCCCTGCTCGAGGACTATTTCTGGGATCGCGTCAGCATCCATAGTCCAATTATCGTTCTCCTGCCCTCGTACCGAAAAATGCCACACCCAATCATGGGTGACCGCCCAATAGTTATGTGCTCTCAGGGCGAATCGTTTCCTGGGAATTGTGGATAAATCAGCGCGGTTGGTGACGTGTCAACGCGGTTATCCACAGGGTTTTCGCCTTGCCCTTTACTGCGCGTGCATGCGGCCATACGGTTCAAGCCATGAACGCATTCGGGGAAGCGGTTGGCGCGATGTCGCAGGGCATCGACTTTTTGGCGGGGTTTGACCGCGACGTCGCCCTCGACGCTGGCTTCCCGACGCATCAGGTGCGGGCGTGGGCTAAAGCCCGCGAGGTGTATTTCGGCAAGACGCGCTGGTCGAGGAAGCAGGCGGTGGCCGTCGATAAGGCGCGCGGGGTGCCGCTTGCCCAGCTCCTGCTCATCGAGGACCGCATTCGGCATATCGGCGACGAAAGTGAGCGTTGGCGTCTGCGCCACGAGCTGCTCGGACTGCGCGGCAACTACGACTCCGTCAAACGCAAGGCCACCGCGATCGTGCCCCCGAAAGAGAAGAAGCCGCCGAAACCGGGGATCCGCTTCAGCG
Organism: Corynebacterium sp. CCUG 69979; assembly: GCF_024454095.1. Classification (NCBI taxonomy): domain Bacteria; kingdom Bacillati; phylum Actinomycetota; class Actinomycetes; order Mycobacteriales; family Corynebacteriaceae; genus Corynebacterium; species Corynebacterium sp. CCUG 69979. Next base: position 45,206 of record NZ_JAGPZA010000001.1, read on the forward strand.
CCTCGGTCGATGGCGTCCGCTCGGTGAGCATCACAGGGCCCGAGCGAGAGCTTGCTGACCTGGAGAAGGCCGTCTCGGCCGGGCTTGACCCGGAGCGGCCGGAGTCGCCGCAGAAGCTGGAGAAGTTCCTGGACCTTTTGCGTGATGGCGGCACCCGCGTCCCCCGTTCCGTACCCCGCCCCATCGTCATGGTGCCCGTGGACGAAGCCGTTAAGATTCTCGGCGGCGAAGGCGATGACACTGTCCTCGGCCTGACCGACGGCACCACCATGACCGCTTCCGAGTTGGTGGCTGAGCACTTCGGCGACCAGCTGGAAGTCGCCGTTTTCCACCCGCAGGAGGGCGCGGTGAACCTGCTGCGCGGCCAGCGGTTCGCCAACGCGAAGCAGCGCACGCTGGTCAGCATGGTTCAGCCGATCTGCGCGGTCCCCGGTTGCCGCCACGCCGCCGACATGTGCGAGATGCACCACATCACTCCGTGGAAGCACGGCGGCCAGACTAACCTGGCCAACCTCGCGCCCCTGTGCCGCTACCACAACCGCACGAACGACGATGATGACCAGGCCCGCCGCGGCCGGATCGAGAACATCCGGGGTGCGCCGACGTGGGTGTCGCCGCGCGGCTACCCGATGCCGAACAACCGGCACCCGTACGGGGCGTTGAGGTTGCTCTTCGGAACCTAGCCAATGCAGCAGTCCCTAGACTGGGGGACATGACTGCATCAACCGATCGTTCTGAATCCCGTTCCGCCGCGCTTTTCCAACGCGCGAAAGCCGTCACGCCAGGCGGGGTGAACTCGCCCGTGCGCGCATTCGGGTCCGTGGGAGGTCAACCGCGCTTCGTCGCGAGCGCGAGCGGCTCGCAGCTTATCGACGCCGACGGAAACCCCTACACCGACCTCATCTGCTCATGGGGTCCCATGATCCATGGGCACTCCCACCCGCAGATCGTCGAAGCGGTGGAGAAAGCCTTGAAGGACGGGCTGTCCTTCGGTGCGCCCACCGAGGCTGAGGTGCGCCTAGCGGAGCTGATCGTGAAGCGCACGAGCGTGGAGAAGGTCCGCATGGTCAACTCCGGCACGGAGGCGACAATGAGTGCGGTGCGTCTCGCGCGCGGGTTCACCGGCCGGTCGAAGATCCTCAAGTTCGAGGGCTGCTACCACGGCCACGTCGATGCGCTCTTGGCTGCGGCCGGATCCGGCGTGGCTACCTACGGTCTGCCCGACACCCCCGGCGTGACGGGCGCACAGGCCGGAGACACCATCGTCGTCCCGTACAACGACATCGAGGCCGTCCGCGAGGCGTTCGCCGCGCACCCCGGTGAGATCGCCGCGATCATCACGGAGGCCGCCGCGGGCAACATGGGCACCGTCGCCCCTGCGACGTCCTCCACTGGAGTCGGGTTCAACCAAGCACTCAAAGACATCGCGCATGCCGACGGCGCACTACTCATCATCGACGAGGTGATGACGGGCTTCCGCACCTCCTACAGCGGCTGGTACGGCATCGACGGTGTGGCTGGCGACCTGACCACGTTCGGCAAGGTCGTCTCCGGCGGGTTGCCGGCGGCGGCGTTCGGCGGCCGTGCCGACATCATGGACTACCTCGCGCCGGGCGGGCCGGTGTACCAAGCGGGTACGTTGTCGGGGAATCCGGTGGCGATGGCGGCGGGGGAGGCGTCGTTAAGCATCGCGGAAGAGGCGATCTACCCGCAGCTGAACGCCAACGCCGACCGCCTGGCCGCGCTGCTTACCGACGCCCTGGCCAGCGCAGGCGTCGCGCACCACATCCAGCGTGCCGAGTCGATGCTCTCCATCCGCTTCGCCGAGGGCGAAGGCCGCAACTTCGCCGACATGAAGGCCGCCGACACCTTCCGCTACGCCCCGTTCTTCCACGCGCTTCTGGCCGCCGGCGTCTACGCCCCGCCCAGCGCCTTCGAAACCTGGTTTGTGTCGACCGCCCTGACCGATGCAGACTTTGAGAAGATCGAGACTGCATTGCCTGCCGCTGCCCGCGCGGCAGCAAGCGCGACTGAGTAGGACACAGTAGGAGGCAGCCATGGCAGGGTCCAACGAAACCGTCGTGCATCTCGTGCGCCACGGTGAGGTACACAACCCGAAAAAGCTCCTCTACGGCCGCCTGCCTGGTTTCCACTTGAGCTCGCGCGGGCAGTCGATGGCTGCGCGCACCGCCGTCAGCTTCAAAGGCCACGACGTCACGTACCTCGCCGCCTCGCCGCTCGAGCGGGCGCAGGAGACCGCCGCGCCAATCGCTGATGTCCTCGGCATGGGGATCCACACCGACGACGACCTCATCGAATCCGACAACGTCTTCGAGGGCTTGCGCACCAAAGGGCTGCGCTCCCAGCTGGTGCACCCTGTCCGCTGGCGCCACATGACCAACCCGTTTGAGCCGAGCTGGGGTGAGCCGTACGACGAGATTCTGCAGCGGATGGAACGGGCCGTCGATAAGGCGCGCCGGCATGCGCAGGGCCATGAGGCGGTGCTCGTGTCGCACCAGCTGCCGATCGTCATGATTCAGCGCTCCATCCAGAGCAAACGGCTGCCGCACAACCCCACGAAGCGCCAGTGCGAGCTGGCCAGCGTGACATCGCTCATGTTCGACGGCGACCGGCTCGTCTCCTGGTCTTACGACGAACCCGCGAGGGGGATCTAGGTGCGCCGTTTCACCGCAGTCGTCATCGCTGCCGCTGTCGCGCTCACCGCATGCGCAGACACGGGTTCCGGCGATACGTTCGCGTTCCACTCGCCAGGCGGCCAGGTCGAAATACTTTACGACGAAGCCGACCGCGCCCCCTTGCCCACCTTCTCCGGCGAATCCCTTATGGAGCCGGGCACGCAGATCTCTCTTGACGACTTCAAAGGGCAGATCGTCGTGCTGAACGCCTGGGGCCAATGGTGCGCGCCGTGCCGCGCGGAAGTCGACGACCTGCAGGAAGTCCAAGACGCCCTGACCGAATCTGGCCAGGGCACCGTCCTGGGCATCAACGTGCGCGACCACCAGCCGGAAATCGCCCGCGACTTCGTCACCGATAACGGCGTGACGTACCCGTCCATTTATGACCCGCCGTTCCGCACCGCCGCAGCGCTCGGCGGCATCCCGACGTCAGTGATCCCCACCACCGTGATCCTGGACAAGCAGCACCGCCCTGCCGCCGTGTTCCTCCGGGAGGTCACAGCTGCCGACATTCTGGAGGTCACCGACCGGCTCGCCACGGAAGGGGCCAGCTAGATGGGGGAGACCTTCGCGGATCTCGCTGCGTCCGGCCCGCTGCTGCTGGGTATGCTCGCCGCGGCGGTGGCTGGTCTGGTGTCGTTCGCGTCGCCGTGCGTGATCCCGCTCGTGCCGGGCTACTTGTCGTACCTGACGGGCATTGTCGGCGGCGAGCTGGACTTCCGCGACGGTGAAGTGGCGGTGGGCAAGCGTCGAAAATGGGCTGTCGTCGGCGCCGCGGGCCTGTTCATCCTCGGTTTCACGGTCGTGTTCTTGCTGGCCACGGTGACTGTGTTCGGGGCGATCAGCCTCATTGCGCTCAATGCTGACACCCTAATGCGTGTCGGCGGTGTGGTCACCATCGTGATGGGCCTGGTCTTCATGGGTGCCGTGCCCGCCCTCCAGCGCGACACCCGCATGCAGCCGAAGAAATGGGCGACGTGGCTGGGGGCGCCGCTGCTCGGCGGGGTGTTCGCGCTGGGCTGGACGCCGTGCTTGGGACCGACGCTCGCCGCCGTGGTCTCGGTTTCTGTGGGTACGGAGGGGTTCACGGCGGTGCGGGGCATTCTCCTCGTCGTCGCGTACTGCCTTGGTTTGGGCATCCCGTTCTTGCTGGTGGCGCTCGGTTCGGCGCAGGCGGTGGAGGCGGTCGGTTTCCTGCGCCGTCACTCGCGTACCATCCAGATCATTGGCGGGGCCGCGATGGTGCTGGTGGGCATCCTGCTGCTCACCGGCGCGTGGAACGTTTTCATCAGCTGGACCCGCCAGTTCGTCGACGGCTTCGGCACCACTTTGCTATGACTTTTCTGAAACGTATTTGGCACTGGCTCACGAGTATGCGCACGGCACTCGTGTTGCTGTTTCTGCTTGCGCTCGTCGCGGTGCCGGGCGCGCTTCTGCCGCAGCGCGAAGTCAGCCAGTCGCAGGTCGACGAGTACATTGCGGCTAACCCGACGATGGGTCGCATCTACGACCGCCTTTCGCTTTTCGACGTTTTCTCCTCCCCAATCTTCGCCGCCCTGCTGACCCTGCTGATCATTTCGTTGATCGGCTGCATCATTCCGCGGTCGGTTGATCATTACCGGGCGTACAAGGCGAAGCCGACGCGTGCGCCGAAGTTTCTGCACCGGATGCCGTTGCACAGTGAAGCGGATGTCGATGCACCGCTCGAGGAGGTGGAGGCCCGCGCGCGCGAGGCGCTCGGCCGGTGGCGCGTGGCGGTGTACACGCCGGAGGAGGACCGTGCCGGGGCGCAGTCGTTGTCGGCGGAACGGGGTTACGCCCGTGAGCTGGCGAACTTGATTTTCCACGTCGCCATCGTCGCTGTGATCGCGGTGTTCGCGTTGGGGCGCATGGTCTTTTATGAGGGCCAGGTCATTGTGGTGACCAATTCGGAGTCCGAGTTCGCGGTGCCGGTCGAGCAGTCGCGCGAGTTCTGCAATACTTCGCCTGCGAACTTTGATACTTTCCGCGCCGGCCCGCTTTTCGACGGCACCGGCCTCACCCCCTTCTGCTTCATCTCCCACAATTTCACCGCTGACTACTTGCCCAACGGTCAGGCGGAGTCGTTCGCGTCGGACGTCTCCTACGTGGAAGGCGAGGAAATCACAGCCGCCGGCGACGGTGATTGGGAGGACTACACCCTGCGTGTGAACCACCCGTTGCGCATCGGCGGCGACCGCGTCTACCTGCAGGGCCACGGTTTTGCCCCGCAGATCACGGTGACGTGGCCGAACGGGGAAACCCGCACCCAGATGATTCAGTACCGCCCGTCGGACTTGACGTTCTTCCTGTCCAACGGTGTGATGCGGTTCGACCCGCCCGCCGGGATGTACCCGGACCTTTCCGACCGCCGCGACAACCAGCTCGCCATCGAGGGCGTCTTCGCCCCGACTGCCGAGTGGTCGGGCCCGAACGGTGACATGCTCCAGTCCGCCTTCCCGGCGATGAATGACCCGGCGGTCTCCCTCGACGTCTATGTCGGCGATGCCGGCCTGGACACTGGCCGGCCGCAGAACCTGTTCTCGCTCGACCAGGACCTCATCGCTAACGGTCAGTTGCAGCGCGTCGAGCGCATCCAGCTCGCCGCCGGCGAGGAGCAGAAGATCACGGCGAACGGCCAAGAGCTCACCGTGCGTCTCGACGGCGCCGCCGAGTACGCCAACTACCAAATCTCCCGCGACCCCACGCAGGTGTGGGCACTGGTCACCACGTCGTTGCTGCTGGCCAGCCTCATCGGTTCGTTGACCATCAAGCGCCGCCGCATCTGGGTGCGTCTCACCCCGAATGCGAACGGCACCACCCACGTTGACATGGCCGGCCTGGCACGCACCGACCGCGCCGGCTGGGGTAACGAGTTCTATGAGGTGGTGGATGAGGTGACGGCGCAAAGGGGCGTCGATAAGCAAGCGGACGACGCGCTCGACGACGGTGAAGAGTGGCACTGACCACCCCCGATCACCTTTGAGGAAAACCCCGTGTGGAGTAGGGTTGATCTATGCTGCCCGTCAACACCACACTCGCCGGTATTTCGGACCTGACCCTGCGCACCGCCTTCGCGGTGTACATCGTTTCCCTGGTTCTCGCGTGCATCCACTACATGCGCGCGCAGACTGTGATTGACATGCGCCGCGACAAACTCGCCCAGGTCGAGGAAACGGCGAACGAGTTGGTCGCAGTCGGTGACGGCGGTTCCACCACGGTCACGCCCCGCTCCTCCGAGCTTGAGGACACCCCATTCGACCAGTCCGCCTTCGACACCGCTCGCGACCGCGCGCGTTCGATGGCGGGCATGGCGCAGTACCTGACCTGCGTCGGCATCATCTTCCACCTCGTGGCTGTGGTGACGCGCGGGATCGCCGTCAACCGTTTCCCGCTGGGCAACATGTATGAATATGTGCTCACCTTCACCGCGGTGTCCATGGTGGCCGTCGCGGTGATCATCCAACGCAAGGGTTGGCACACGATGTGGCCGTGGGTGCTCACCCCCATCATCATCCTGCTGTTCCTCGACGCCACCGTGCTCTACGCCGAGGCCGCTCCGCTGGTGCCGGCGCTGCGCAGTTTCTGGTACCCGTTCCACGTCTCCACGGTGTCTATCGGCGCGTCGATCGGTCTGATCTCCGGCATCTTCTCGATGCTCTACCTGCTGCGCATCCGCCACCCGCGCGGGGAGGAGAAGGGCTTTCTCGGTGGTATCGCGAAGCCGCTGCCGAGCGCGAAGAAGCTGGACTCCTACGCCTACCGCACGGCGATCATCACGCTGCCGGTCTTCGGCATCGGCATCATGCTCGGGGCGATCTGGGGTGAGGTCGCATGGGGCCGCTTCTGGGGTTGGGACCCGAAGGAAACCGTCGCGTTGATCACCTGGATTCTCTACGCCGCGTACCTCCACGCCCGCGCGACTGCTGGCTGGAAGAGCGTCAAGGCCGCCTGGATCAATGTGGCCGCGTTCGCGACAAGTGTGTTCAACCTGTTCTTCATCAACATGGTGGTTTCGGGGCTCCACTCCTACGCCGGGCTGAACTAGGGTAGATTGTGTTAACAATTTTGTTAGCACTCGATTGACCCAGCCTGAAGGAGCCCCCCGGTGCCCGCACCCCGCAACAAGCAAGGCAAGCCCGCCAGCGACATCCCGGTCCTGCTCGAGTTGGGCGCAGCGTTGGCGCAGCGCCGCCGTGACGCAGGGCGCCTGCAGCAGGAGGTCGCTACGGCGGCGGGAGTGTCGCGGTCAACGTTGCACACCATCGAGCACGGCGGTGCGGGTGTGCGGTGGGAGAAGGTTGTTGCGGTGGCGCAGGCGTTAGGTCTATCGCTTGATTGGACGGAGCAGGCGGCTACGTAGGGTCGCTGGGGTCGTCGTCACGCGATTGGCGTTTTTTGCGGCGTTCCTCTTCTTCGCGGGCTTTGCGCTCCGCCTCCTCGCGTGCGCGCCGCTCTTTGAAGCGGTTCTTCTCGATGTTCCACAGGAACTCCTCGTCATCGTCCGGCCCTTTGATCGCCGGCGGCTGCTGTTTTTGGCGCAGCGGGCCGTAGCGGTCGTTGCTGCCGGGGCCGAACGCGCGCCACAGCAGCCACAGGGCCAGGATGACCAACACGATTAACAGGAGGCGTCCCATACCTCTAACATAGCTGGTTGTGACACAGCAGCCAGCTCTCGACCCCAACGCACGCAAGCGCGCAAACCGTGCCGCCCTGATCTACGGCGGGTTGCGGCTTGCGCTTTTCGTGGTTCTCACGGTGGTCATCCAGGCGCTGGCGTTGCTTATCGACGCCCCCGTCCCCCTCGTCATGTCCGCCCTCCTGGCGCTTATCGTCGCGTTCCCGTTGTCGATGCTGGTTTTCCCGCGCCAACGTGTCGAGGCCACAGAGGCGATGGCGGCCTGGAACGCGCAGCGTCGGGCCCGCAAGCAGTGGGTGAATGAGGAGCTCGCCGACCGCTAGGAAACGGCGCCGAAGATCAGCGCGATCACGGCCATGGCGGGCAGCGACGCGAAGGTCGTGATGAGCACCGTGTCGCGTGCCACTGTCTCCCCGGCACGGTAGTTCGCGGTGTAGTTGTAGACGTTCTGGGCTGTGGGGAGGGAAGACAGGATGATGGCGGCGTAGAGGGCATCGCTGTGAAGCCCCATGAGTGCGCCGACACCCCACGCGATGGCCGGCATGACCGCCAGTTTGAGCGCGGATGCCGTGATGGTGGCCGGCTTGTCCGGGCCGGGCTCGAGGACGGAGCTGCCCTTCAGCGAGGCGCCGAAACTCATCAGGATCATTGGGATGGATGCCCCGCCGAGGATCTCCAGCGGCGCCATCACCGGGTCGGGGACCGTCCAGCCGCTGGTAGAGACAATCAGGCCGAGCAGCGGCGCGACCACCACAGGGGCCGTGATGCCGGCTGTGACGGCGCTACCGACGGCTCGTGCGCGGGAGCCGCCTGCGGTCGGGTCGGCGGCGAGGCCGGCGATGACGATGGGGGAGATGATCACCATCTGCATGAGCAGCACCGGCGGGACGTAGGCGGGGTCGCCAATGACGTAGATGGCGATCGGCAGGCCAATGTTGACCGAGTTGAAGTAGCTCGCGCTCGCCGCGCCGGACATGCGCGTGGCCACGTCCGCCCGGAAAAACGCTCGGGAGATGACCCAGAAGATCGCCATGGTGACCACGGTGGCGATGAACACAACCACCACGACAGGGGAGAGGAAGGTGGAGGTATCGGAGGTGGCAACCGTGGTGAACAGCAGTGACGGCGACGCTACCCAGTAGGCGACCCGGTTGAACATGAGCCGCTGGTCGCCGTCGCCGATGACGCCGCGTTGGGCCAGCACGTAGCCCGCCCCGATGACGACGAAGATGATGGCGAAGCCGGTGAGAACGTCGAGCACAACTACATCCCTGGCGCAGGCAGGTGGCGGCTGTAGCCGAAGTCGCCGTAGGGAATGGTCTCGCCCAGGTGCCACATCGGGGAGGCGGCGATGAGCGCGCCGGCGGTGATGAGCGCCCAGATGAGCATTGCGCGGCCGTTCGCGCCGAGCACGGGGATGAGCTGGGGGCCCTGCGCGCCACGCTTGACGACGAGCACCGCCCCGATCGCCCACGGCAACGCCGCCAACGCCAGCAGCGTCGGCGACCAGGCCGCGCCGAGCAGCAGGGTGATGGCGAAGGGGGTGAGGGTGAGGATGGTGAAGAGGGTGCGGGCGCGGGCGTCGCCAAGCTTGACGGCGAGGGTGATCTTGCCGGCCTCCGTGTCGGAGGGGATGTCGCGGATGTTGTTGGCCAGGTTGATCGCCGCGGAGATGGCGCCGACGGCGACTGCGCAGCCGAACCCGACCCAGGAGATGGAACCGATCTGGGTGTACTGGGTGCCCAGGACGGCGACGAGGCCGAAGAAGACGAAGACGGCGACCTCGCCAAGCCCGCGGTAGCCGTAGGGGTTTTCACCGCCGGTGTAGAACCATGCCGCGAGGATGCACAGCGCGCCGACGAGGATTAGCCACGGCGCCGTCCACGCCGCCAGAATCAGCCCGGCGACACCGGCAACGCCGAAGGCGATGAACGCGGCGAGCTTCACCTGCTCCGTCCGTGCGCGGCCCGAGGCGGTCAGCCGGGTGGGGCCGGTGCGGTCGTCGTCAGTGCCGCGGATGCCGTCGGAGTAGTCGTTGGCGTAGTTGACCCCGACGATCAGCCCCATCGACACGATCAGGGCGAGCAGGGCGGCCGGCAGCGACGGGACGAGTTCGTACGCCGCGGCACCCGTTCCGACGACGACCGGAGCGACCGCGTTGAACCAGGTGTGCGGGCGCGCCGCGTCCCACCAATCCTTGAAGCTCATGAGCTTCATCATAGGTCGGTGGCGAAGCTCGGCTAAAGTATCGCTTCATGTGGATCGACTACGCCGTCCGCCAGGTGCTGCACACCGCGGGGACGCTCGCCCGCCAGCCCGGCCTGCGCCTGGCCACGCATGCGGCGCACTTGTCGTTCCCGCAGGACGGCGACACTGTCATCTCGTTGACCACCTACGGCCGACGCTTATCGACGGCGGTGTACTGCATCTCCTCCCTCCTCACCGGCACCCACCGCCTGCCCGTGTACCTCTGGCTCGACAAGGAGGACTACTACCGCCCCTGGCCGAAGGCGCTGGCCCGGTTGAAGGAGCGTGGCCTGCAGGTGCGGTGTTCTGACGGCCATTACGGCCCGCACACGAAGTACTACGGCGCGTTCCAGGAGTTCCAGGGTACGGGCACGCGGGTGATCACGGTGGATGATGACATGATGTATCCGCGGTGGTTCGTCGATAAGCTGTTGAACTCGGCGGATGCGAGCCCGGGCTGCATTGTGGCGTACCGCGCGCACACGATCGCGCTGGACGCGGACGGCATGGCCCCGTACAAGGAGTGGAGCGCGACGTACACGACGGAACCGTCCGCGCGGCACTTCGCCACGGGGGTCTCAGGCGTGCTGTATCCAGCGTCGATGGTGGACTATGTCGCTTCGCACGGCACGGAGTTCACGGGCAAGGCCCCGCTCGCCGACGATGTCTGGCTCAACAACCTGGCCCTTCGCTCCGGCCACCTCGTCCGGCAGGTCTACCCGCACCCGCGCGAGTTCTCCATGATCCCGTTCTCGCAGAAGGGCGCGCTGGTGCGCCGCAACCACTGGCGCGGCGGCAACGACGTGCAAATCGCCGACACCTACACCCGCGAAGACGTGGAGCAGCTGCTCGCCGCTGCGCCGGTCGAGTCCTAGTGCGGCTAGCTGAACAGTTCGCGCACGGCAGTACGGTCCGGCTTGCCGGGTCCCGTCGTGGGCAGGGTGCGCACGTGGCGCACATCTTTGGGCACCTGCCAGCGGGGCAGGTCGTCGAACGCCTCCATCAGGTCGGCGACCTCCGCTGAGCCGGCGTAGGCGGCGCAGACGCGGTTGCCGAACCGCACATCCGGGACCCCCACCACGCACGCGGCGGTCACACCGTCGATGCCCAACATGAACGACTCGACCACTTCGGGGTGCAGCTTCAACCCGCCCGTGTCGATGATGGTGTCCAGGCGCCCGGTGACGGTCAGGCGGCCGTCGATAAGCTCGCCGGCGTCGGAGGTGGCAAACCAGCCCGGCTCCCCGAACGCTGGATGATCGGGGGCATTGCGGTAGCCGTGGGCGATGGTGGGGCCGCCGAGGTGGATGCGGTCGTCGATAAGCGTGATCTGCGTGCCGGGGAGCGGGCGACCGTTGTAGACGCAGCCGCCGGACGTCTCGGATGACCCGTACGTGGTGACCACGCGGATGCGCAGCTTGCCCGCAGCCTCAAGAATTTTCGGGTGAATGGCGCCACCGCCAACGAGCACAGCGCTGTAGAGGCGCAGCGCCTCGATACCCGCGAGCGTGCTCATCGCCTTGTCCAGCTGCATCGGCGTCATCGCGGTGTACATGCGCTCGCCGGTGTCCGCGAGATCGTGGGTGCGCGCGGCGAATTCGCTGATGTGGAAGCCGCTCGAGAGGTCCACAAACTCTGGCTCCACACCCGCGACCATACTGCGGACCAGGACCTGCAGCCCCGCGATGTGGTGGGCCGGCATGGCCAAGAGCCACTGGCCGGGCCCGCCGAGCGCCTGGTGCGTCGCATCCGCGCTGGAGACGAGGTTTGCAGCCGTGAGCTGCGCGCCCTTTGGCACACCGGTCGAACCGGACGTGGCCACAACGACCGCGATCTCGTCCGCGATCGACTGGCCCGCGCGCATCGTCGTGCGCAGCTGGTCCGCTCGCCGCGGGTCGTCTTTGGGGACGGGCAGCACCGCGCACTGGCCGCTGATCGCGGCTTCCAGGTCGGGCATGATCGCCAGCGGGTCGGCGAGGTCAACAGGCAGCAGTTCGAGGATGTGGGGCACGCTGGCAAGCTTACGGGGGTCAGTCTCCTCCCACGGGAGGAGGTCGCAGCGTGGGCGGAGCGGATACGCTGAGCAGGATGCGTGTGAAAAACGGTGATCTCGTGGTGGCAGCGCTGGCGGCCGTGCTGGCGAGCATGCACACGGGAGTGCTGTTCTCCGATTGGGCTGGCGCTGCCGATTGGGCGCAGGCGGTGTTGTCGTGGGGGTTCGTCGGCGCGCTCGCTGTGTGGCGTTCCCACCCGCGGTGGTCCGCTGCGCTCATGGTGGGGCTCAACGCCGCGTGGTCTGCGCTGTGGATCCTCGCACCGGTCAACATCGGTTACACGCTGTGGATCGTGCTGGTCCCGCTGGGTGCGTTCACGGCGCGGCGGTGGTGTTCGACGCCGTTCAGCCGCGGGGTGTTGGCGGCTTCGTTGGCGTGGTCGTTCGCGTCGCCGTTCATGTGGACCTGGGGGGACGACCTTATCCTGCACTACCGGACGCCGGTGGATGCGGTGATCTCGTTGGCGCTGCATTGGGCGGCAATAGCTGTGGCGTTCTTGTTCGCGAAGAACCTCGTGGCGGAGCAGGTGGCCAGGGCCAATGAGGCGTGCATGCGCGAGCAGCTGCTTGTCACCGCCCGCGATGAGGAGCGGCGCGAGACAGCCCGCGAGATTCACGACGTGCTGGGCCACACCCTCACCCTTCTCAAGGTGCAGGCGAACGCGGGGTTGGCCGGCGGAAACGAGCGTGAGACGCTGCAGACGATCCAGGCGGTGGCAGGCGACGCGCTGGCCGACATCCGGGGGCTGGTGCGGGAGCTGCGGGAGGAGAACGCGGGGCTGCAGCCCGCACCGGGGCTGCGCGATATCCCGGAGCTGGTCGAGCGCTTCCGCGACGCGGGGCTCAACGTGACGCTCGATCTCAGCGAGGTCTCGGTGCCGGCGGTGACGGGGTTGGCAGCGCACCGGATTGTTACGGAGTCGGTCACCAACGCGGCGAAGCACCAGGTGGATCCCATTGTTCGCGTGACGGTGGAGCCGGCCGAGGGCGGTGTGGCGGTCGCGGTCGTCTCCACGGGGCGCCGCGCGCCGCAGCCGGGCGCGGGTGCCGGGATTGAGGGGATGCGTGAGCGTGCGCGCGCCACCGGCGGGACCCTCGACGTCACGTACGACGGGGACACGGTCACAGTCAACGCGCGGCTGGGGGTGTGACATGCGCCTTCTGCTTGCCGACGATCAACCCCTCCTCCTCTCCGCCCTCGCCACCATCCTGAATTCCCAGCCGGACATCGACGTGGTCTGCACTGCCACGAATGGGCAAGAAGCGGTGGACGCGGTGGACAGGGTGCAACAGGCTTGCGCGGGTGGGATCGATATCGCGGTGCTGGACATTCGCATGCCGATCATGGACGGCATTACCGCGGCGAAGAAGATCATGCCGCTCGGGCCGAAAGTGATCATGCTGACCACGTTCAACGACGACGAGCTCGTCCAAGCCGCCATCACGGCCGGCGTGCACGGCTTTCTGCTCAAGGATGCTGACCCGGACGTGCTTGCCGATGCCGTTCGCGCCGTCGACAGGGGTGAATCCGTGTTGGCGAGTGGGGTGACGGGGGCGGTGTTGGAGTGGGTGCGTGGGGGCGTCGATAAGCGGAATGCGTTGAGCGACTACGAGCGGCAGGCGCTGTCCATGCTCACCGCGCGCGAGGTGGAAGTGCTCGCCGAGATCGCCGCCGGGGCGACGAACGCGGAGATCTCGCAGCGGCTGTTCATCGCGCCGACGACCGTGAAAACGCACGTCAAAAATCTGCTGGTCAAGCTGGGTGCGCGGGACCGCGTCGCGCTCGTGCTGTTGGCGCACCGCGCCGGAATTTCCTCCTGAGGGAGGATCACACGCGCCGGGCCGCGCGCCACAATGACCGCATGACTCACCTCGGATGTAGCGATGTTTCCCTGTCGTTCGGCGCACAGCGCGTCCTGGACGGCGTGACCCTGACCACCCAGCCCGGGCGCGTGCACGCGCTGCTCGGACCCAACGGTGCCGGTAAATCCACCCTCATGTCCGTCATGCTCGGGCTGACTGCGCCAGACTCTGGCGCCGTCACGCTCATGGGCCAGCCGTTCGATCGTGCGCTGCTGCGCAACGTCGGCGCGTCGATCAATGACCCTGCCTTCTACGGTCACTTGAGCGCGCGAAACAACCTCCGCGTGCACACGACGTTGCTCGGTCTACCTGATTACGAGGCCGACCGGGTGCTCGAGCTTGTCGGTCTTGCGGGGGCGGGGAAGAAGCGTGCGTCGGCGTTCTCCACCGGCATGAAAGGCCGCCTCGCGCTTGCCCAGGCGCTGCTCGGCGAACCGCCGGTGCTCGTGCTTGACGAGCCGCAAAACGGCCTCGACCCCGAAGGCATCGCCCACCTACGCACCTACCTGCGCGACTACGCGCGTTCCGGGCGGACAGTGCTGGTCAGCTCCCACCAGCTCGGCGAAGTCCTCCACCTTGCCGACGACGCCACCATCATCGCCGGCGGCACCGTCCGCTTCGCCGGTGAACTGCGCGAGCTGGGCCCGAACCTGGAAGAGTCCTTCTTCCAGCTGACCCGCGGAGTCGCAAGGTGACGGCGCGCGTGTCACTGGGCGCGACAGGGTATCTGCGCGCCGAAGCGATCCGCTCATGCGGTTCGGTCCTGTGGTGGCTCGCCCTGTCGGGCCTGCTGCTCGGGGGCGTGCTGACGCTGTTCGGGTTTGCCGGCGCTGTTCAGGACGCAACAGACCTGTTGAGCTGGCAGGCGTTATTGGTCACGGGGATGGCCGCACCGCTGGCCGCATTGTTTGCCGGTACAGCAGAAAACCGCGAGCGCGACGCTCGCAATGGCGGCACCGCGTGGCGGCCTGTCTCACCGGTGGCGTCCCGCGCCGCGCGCCTGGCGTTCGTGTGGGCTGCCCTCGGCGTGTTCTTTCTGCTGGACTTCGGTGTCACGGCTGCGGTCGCGTCTCTGCTCGGTCTTGATCGGGCGGGCGTGGTGCTGCTCGTCGGGTTCTTCGTGTGGATCGGTGCGCTCGGCCCGGCGGGGCTGGCAGCGGGGTTGACGCGGCGCGTCGGCCTGCTGCCCACGCTGGTGGTGTCGGTGGTGTGGCAGATCGGGCTCGGCTACTTCGTCGAGCGCGATTGGTGGTGGCTCAATCCGGGTGCGTGGCCGCTGCGCCTCGTCTTGCCGACGATGGGCCTGCAGTTCAACGCGTTGCCGCTCGAACCGGACTCGCCTATGCACGGCGAAGCGCCATGGCCAGCACTCGGGTTGTGTTTGCTGCTCGCGGCGGTGGGCGCGGTATGCGCAGCTCTCATGCCTGTCCGCCGCGCCCGGTCTCGGAAGAGGACGGTCCACGCGGTGAGCGCTCCGGCCGCGGCTGCAGGTCCTGCCGTCGCGCGCCCGGCGAAGCCCGGCTCGGCTCTCATCGGCGTTCACCGGGCGGCGGCGACGCCAGCCGTCTACGCATGCCTCGCGCTCACGGGGCTGGTGATGCTTGCCGCGGTGCGCTACTCCCCGGATGTCCGCCAGGGAGTGTTCACGTTCCTCATCCTCCCGGTCGGCACGGGCGTGCTGCCTGCGCTGGTCTGGCCGCGGCTGCATCCTGCGTGGGCGCTCATGCAGATCGAGCATCCGCGCGTGCGAAGCGCGCTGTGCACCTGGTGCGTGGCGGTCGTCGCGCTGGTTGCGCTTCTTGCGGTGCTCACCGGCACGCCAGCCGGCGGCGGTGTGCTCGCGCTTCTCGTCGGCACGGCGATGGTGCTGTTCGCCCTGTTCGTCACGGCCCGGTTCGGGGTGGCGTGGACGCTCGCACTGACGATCGTGTGGACCATCTTCGGTGTCACCATCGGCGGGGACGTGCTTGCCGAGACGCCACTGTGGATCCTTGCCCCGCAGGCATGGCCGTACACCGCGACGACGCCGGTGCGGTATGCCGCCGCGGCGGTTCTCGGCGTAGCGCTCGCGGCGAGCAGCTGGGTCGCGGCCCGGTGGCGGCTCACCGGCAACCGCTCGGCGCGGCGCTAGTAGTAGAAGGGGAAGTCTTCCCAGTTCGGTGGGCGCTTTTGTAGGAAGGAGTCGCGGCCTTCCACGGCTTCGTCGGTCATGTAGGCCAGGCGGGTGGCTTCGCCGGCGAAGACCTGTTGGCCCATGAGGCCGTCGTCAAGCAAATTGAATGCGAACTTGAGCATCCGCTGTGCTTGGGGCGACTTGCCATTGATTTCGCGGGCGACCTGGATGGCGTCGTCTTCGAGCGAACCGTGTGGCGACACGATGTTGACTGCGCCCATGCGGTGCATGTCCTCAGCGGAGTACTCCCTGCCGAGGAAGAAGATCTCGCGCGCGAATTTCTGCCCGACCTGTTTTGCCAGGTAGGCGGAGCCGTATCCGCCGTCGAAGGAGCCCACGTCGGCATCGGTCTGTTTGAAGCGGGCTTCCTCGCGCGAGGCGATGGTCATGTCGCACACAACGTGCAGCGAGTGCCCGCCGCCGGCTGCCCAGCCGCCCACCACCGCGATGACCACTTTCGGCATCGTGCGGATGAGGCGCTGGACCTCGAGAATGTGCAACCGCCCGCCCTCGGCCTTGACGCGCGCGGTGTCCACCTGGTTGTCGTCGTCGCCGTACTGGTAGCCGCTGCGGCCGCGGATGCGCTGGTCGCCGCCGGAGCAGAACGCCCAGCCGCCGTCCTTCGGCGACGGTCCGTTGCCGGTGAGCAACACCACTCCTACGGAAGGGTCGCGGCGCGCGTGGTCGAGTGCGCGGTACAGCTCGTCGACAGTGTGCGGACGGAACGCATTGCGTACCTCGGGGCGGTTGAACGCGATGCGGACGATGCCGTTTTCGCGGCCTTCGCCCACGTGGCGGTGGTAGGTGATGTCGGTGAACTCCCCGACGCTGCGCCACTGCGACGGGTCGAAGGGTTGGTCTGTGGTGTAGGCCATGGCGCCATCGTAGAGCTTGGAGTTCGTTTTAGGCGGTTCGCTGTCTTCCAAATCACCACGACGGTGGCGGCGCCGCTGCAAAGCCTGCTCGAGGACTTCGTGCTGGGCCCGTGTTCCGATTGGGCGCGCGCCGGGCTTGCTGCGGTCGGTCTCAATTACCCGTTCGTGGAGGGCTTGCTTGTCGACGGCATCATTAACGGCGTCGGCATGGTGCTCACCTTCGTGCCGTTGATGGCGTTGATGTTCCTCTGCTTGGCGGTGCTGGAGGACTCCGGCTACATGGCTCGGGCCGCGGTCGTCGCGGACCGACTCATGCGGGCGATCGGGTTGCCGGGCAAGGCGTTCATCCCGCTCATCGTCGGCTTCGGCTGCAACGTGCCAGCGATCTCGGCCACGCGCGTTTTGGCCACCCCGGAACAGCGCAGGTTGACCGCGCTACTGGTGCCGTTCACCTCCTGCTCGGCGCGGCTAACGGTGTACGTGATGCTGGCGCAGACGTTCTTCCCGGACAAGGCCGGATTGGTCGTCTTCGCCATGTACGTCATCTCGATCGCGCTGGTGGTGCTCTCCGGACTGCTGCTGCGCACGACGTTGTGGCGCACGATGGGCTCCGACCCGCTGGTCATCGATCTGCCCGTCTACCAATGGCCCACAGCGCGCTTGAGCTTCTCGGTGATGTGGAGCCGCCTGAAAGGCTTCCTGCAGACCGCGGGCGGGATCATCGTGGCCACGGTCGTGGTGATCTGGTTCCTCCTGTCTACCCCCGCTGCGCCGGGGCACAGCTGGGGTGATGAGGACTTGGCGCCCCAAGATTCCCTCTACGGCGTTGTCGCCGATTCCATGGCGCCGGTGTTCGAGCCCGCCGGTTTCGACTCGTGGTCGCTCACCGGCCCGCTGGTCACCGGCTTCCTGGCCAAAGAGGCTCTCATCGCCACGTGGGCCCAGACCTACGACCTCGAGGACGTTACCGACGCGGCCCCAGAGGAGCAGGGCGCATCCCCGCTCGCCCAGGCCGTGCGCGCGGACTTCGAAGAGACCTCCGGGGGCAACACCCTGGCCGCCGTGTGGGCCTACATGATCTTCCTGCTCGCCTATACCCCGTGCGTGGCCACGTTGGCCGCGCAACGTCGCGAGATCGGATGGAAGTGGACCGCGATCGGCCTCGTCGGCCAGTTAGCACTCGCCTGGCTGCTCGCCGTGGCCACCTTCCAGGGCCTGAGCTTGGTGCTCTAGAGAGGGACAACGATGGGAATCTTTAGGAGAGCAAACCAGCCACAAGCGCCCGCGGCACCCGCGGGCAGCCAGCGCCCGATGGAAGCAGTTGTCACTGCAATCCGCGGGGGAGCGCGGTCCCGCGCTGAGATCCGCACCATGACCGGCCTGAGCCCCAGCACTGTCGACGCAGTGGTGCACCACTTGCAACGCGTCGGCCGGCTCACGCTGGAGGAGATCGGGTCGTCGTGCGCGGGCGGCGCGTGCTCGTCCTGTGTGGCGGCGGCCCCGAACGGTGGTTGCGCATCGGCGAACCGCACTGACCGTCCGAGCGGACCCGTTGCGCTCGTGCTGACCAAACGGCCCGCGGATCCCGGGTACAGTTAGCCATGAATATGGGCCATAGCAGGAAGGTGCTGCCATGACTGAGAACGGTCAGGATGAGCGGTATCAGTTGGGGTTCGTTGACTACGAAGTCCCCGACAGTTTCTTCGAACCACTGCCGGAAGACGAAATCGGTGCTTGGGAATAGTTTTCTGCCGGATCCTGACGACATTCTCGACCGCGCCCACGTTGTCTCGCTGCCGATGGCGGTGCGGTTCCGCGGCATCACCACGCGCGAGGCCCTGCTTATCGACGGCCCCGCCGGCTGGGGCGAGTTCTCCCCCTTCCTCGAGTACAGCGACGAAGAGGCGGCGGCCTGGCTGCGCGCCGGGCTCGAAGCCGCCTACGAGGGATACCAGGGTTTGGGTGGCCCTAGCGAAGTGGAGGTCAACGGCACCATTCCCGCGGTGACACCCGGCGAGGTGCCTGACGTTCTCGCCCGGTTTGAAGGCGTGCGCACATTCAAAATCAAAGTCGCTGAGCCGGGGCAGGCGCTCGCAGACGATGTCGCGCGTCTCCGAGCCGTCCACGAGTTGCGCCCCGACACCGTGCTGCGTGTCGACGCCAACGGCGCCTGGACCGTGCAGGAAGCGATCGCCGCCGCGCGGGCTTTCGAGGACATCCTCCCGCCTGGGGAAGGCGCGTCGGATGGCTCGACCGGAACCGCGCGCGGCGGGTACTTGGAGTACATCGAGCAGCCGTGCCGCACGGCGGAGGAGCTGGCAGAAGTGCGCCGCAACGTGTGCACGCCGATTGCGGCGGATGAGTCGATTCGGAAGGTGGCGGACCCGTACCGCGTGGTCACGCTGGCGGCGGCGGATACGGCGGTGTGCAAGGTCGCACCACTCGGTGGGGTGCGCAATCTCACGCGGATCGCCCGCGACCTGGACCTGCGGATCACGGTGGCGTCGGCACTGGATACGGCCGTGGGGATTCACGCCGGGCTCGTTGCCGCGGCGGCGGTGGGCTCGCAGGCGGCGGGGCTGGCCACGCAACGGCTGTTCATTGAGGATGTCGCTGACCCATTCCCCATCGTGGAGGGGCGCATCAGTATCAATCCGACAGAGTTGTTCGCGCCGGATGCGGATAGGGTGGCGGGTTTGCGGGCGTCGTCGATAAGAAAAGACTGGTGGTTTTATCGTCTGAGGCGCTGTATGGCATATGTTTGATTCATGCCAGCAACAGCGATAACTCACGATTCCACTCAGTTCGCGGAAGGCGACATCGCCACCGCGCCGGAACGCAAGGACTGGCGCCGCCAGGTCATCGGCTTGTTTGTCGGGCTTGCGGCGGCAGTGGTCATCTACCTGTTGTTCCCGGACGGCGCCGCTGACACCGTAGCCCGGTCCGCCGGTGCTGACGCTGAGAAAGAGTACTCCGCGCAGGCAATGCGCATCGTGGCTGCAGTCGCGGTGTGGATGGCGGTGTGGTGGATGACGGAGGCGATCCCGCTCGCCGCCACTGCGCTGATTCCGTTGGCCATCTTCCCGATCATGGGCGTCGCCGAGTTCAAGGAAGTCAGCGCCCCGTACGCGTCCGACACGATCTTCCTGTTCATGGGCGGATTCATGATTGCGCTGGGTCTGCAACGGTGGAACTTGCACCGCCGGCTTGCGCTGTGGGTGGTCAAGCTCATCGGTACGTCCCCGAAGCGCATCATCCTGGGCTTCATGGTGGCCACCGGCTTCCTGTCGATGTGGGTGTCCAACACCGCCACGGCCGTGGTCATGCTGCCGATCGGTGTTTCCGTGCTCACTCTCACCGCGGAGCAGCTGGGCAGCATGGACAAGCAGAAGAACTTCGCCACGGCGCTGATGCTGGGCATTGCGTACTCGGCGTCGACAGGCTCGCTGGGCACGCTGATCGGTACGCCGCCGAACCTGCTGCTGGCCGGCTACATGAAGGAATCGCACGGTATCGAGATCGGTTTTGGCAAGTGGATGATGTTCGGTGTGCCCATTGCGGTGCTGTTCACGCTGCTTGCGTGGGTCATCCTGATCAATGTGTTCAAGCCCGAGATCGACGAGATCCCCGGGGGCAAAGAGCTTATCGACGACGAATTGAAGAAGATCGGCCGCTGGACCCCCGGCCAAATCCTCGCCGGTGTGATCTTCGTGTCTGCAGCGCTGGCCTGGGTGTTCATCCCGCTGGGGATGGAGACCTTCGGCTGGGACTTCCCCTACACCGATGCGAGCGTGGGCATGATCGCCGGGTTGTTGCTGTTCACCATCCCGGGCAAGCTCAACGGCATCCGCCTGCTGGATTGGGAGACCGCCAAGGACATCCCCTGGGATGTGCTGCTGCTGTTCGGCGGCGGTCTGTCGCTGTCGGCGATGTTCACCAAGACGGGCCTGTCGTTGTGGGTCGGTGAAGTGGCGAAGATTCTTGCAGGTCTGCCGGTCATCCTGCTCATCGCCGCAGTGGCTGTGCTCATCCTGCTGCTGACGGAGCTGACCTCCAACACGGCGACGGCCGCGACGTTCTTGCCGATCATGGGCGGTGTCGCCACCGGCATCGGCCTGACATCGGGCGGGGACATGAACGTCATGCTGCTGACCATCCCGGTCGCCCTGTCCGCCACATGCGCGTTCATGCTTCCGGTGGCCACCCCGCCGAACGCGATTGCCTACAGTTCCGGCTACGTCACCATGGGGCAGATGATCAAGGGCGGTATCTGGCTCAACGTCATCGCCGTGGTGATCATCACCCTGGCTACCTACTTCCTGGCGGTGCCTGTCTTCGGCCTGGTGCTGTAGGCCGCCGCTTCACCGCGGTAGGTCTCAGATCGCCGGGGGACTACGATGTGGCCCATGGATGATCAGACCCGCCGCGACGGCTCGAATAATGAGACCGAGTTCCTCGGCGCCGACGACCGCACTGCACAGTTCCAGCCCCGCGAGAAGGGGCCACGGCAGTACATGCCGGATGAGACGACCTACCAGGCTGCGTACCCGGAGACGCAGTACGGTGGCCACACCCAGTACGGCGGGCAGGACAGCTACGACGGATACGGCGGCTATGAAGGTTACGAGGGCTACGGCGATCCCGAACCTTACGAGCAGCCGTACCGCCCGCCGCGCGACCGCCAGGCCTACAGCGATCCCGAGCCCTACGAGCAGCCGCAGCGCGGCGGCAGGGCCGGCGGCGTCGCCATGGGCATCACCGCGTTGCTGTTGGCCCTGGCAGCCCTTGTCTTGTTCTTCTTGTGGCGCGGGGCGGAGGGCCGTGCGAACCAGCCGCCGCCGGCACCGGTGACCCTCACGGAGACAGAGACAGTGACGACGACCCCGGAGGGTCTGCTCGACGGCCTGTTCGGCCGCAACTCCGACGGTGATCCCCAGGTGACCATCCCGTCTGACCTGCCGGATGACCTTCCCTCCGAGGTTCCGACTGAGATTCCGCCTGAGCTGCAAGACGAGGCGGAAGGCGTCGTTAGCGAGATCCAGGGCTTCCTCGACGATCTGTTTGGGTCGGGGCAGTAATGGCGGATTCTGCAGTAGAGGCAATTGCGGTCGCGAATTACGTCGCGGAAGAGGTCGCCGGGCATGTCACGGATGTCGTGTTGTGCCCGGGTTCGCGCAACTCGCCGCTGGCGTACGCGTTTCTGGCGCGCAGGGACGTCACTGTCCACTCGCGTATCGACGAACGCGCCGCCTCCTTCCTCGCCCTCGGCCTCGCGCGTGTGCAACGCAGGCCGGTGGCGGTGGTGATGACCTCGGGAACTGCGGTGGCGAACTGCTACCCGGCCGTCATCGAGGCGCACATGTCGCACACCCCGCTGCTCGTGGTCAGTGCGGACCGGCCGGAGCGGCTGGTGGGCACGGGTGCGTCGCAGACGATCTGGCAGCAGGGCATCTTCGGCCGCTATGCCGCCACACAGCAGGTCGCCGCGGTGGGGGACCCGATCGAGCTAGACGCGGCCGCGAACGGCAGCAACGCCGCGCATATCAATGTCGCGTTGGACACCCCGCTCGTGCCGGAGGCGCTGGCGGAACCGGTGGGGACGCCGCGCCGGGTTGTCGGCCCTGGGCGGCTGCAGGGCGGGGCAGGTTTTGTCTATCACGGCGCGGTCGATGTCGACCTGACTTTGAACACACTGGTCATTGCCGGTGATGAGGCCTGGGAAGTCCCCGGACTTGAGCACGTGCCCACCATCGCTGAGCCGACCGCCCCGACCCCGTTCCATCAGGTGCACCCCTTGGCGGCGCGCTTTTTCACCCAGGACGAGGTGGCGGTGAGCCACGACGGCGGGGACTTCGCAGCGTCGACAAAGCCGGACCAGGTCATTGTGGTCGGCCACCCAACGCTGCACCGCGACGTGCTGGCGCTCATGGCGGACAACACCATTGAGGTCATCGGGCTGTCGCGCACGGAAGCGTTCACGGGCAACCCTGCCCGCCGCGGCAGCAGAGTGAACGTCACCGGACAACCGACCGATCAGTGGCTGAAGATTTGCGAGGCTGCTGGCGACGTCGGCGCCCAGACAGTCCGCGACGCTCTCGAGGACAAGCAATACGGTTTCACCGGCCTGCATGCTGCCGCAGCGGTGGGCGACACGTTAGCGGTGGGGGACACGTTGGTGCTCGGGTCGTCGAACCCAGTGCGCGATGCCAGTTTGGTCGGCCTGCCTTTCGACGGCGTGTCCACCTACTCCGCCCGGGGTGCTGCCGGCATCGACGGCACAGTGTCCCAGGCAGTCGGCATTGCTCTGGCCACGCAGGCACTGCACCCGGATGAGCTGCGCGCCCCGCGCACGGTCGCGCTCGTCGGTGACGTGACCTACCTGCACGACGTCGGCGGCTTGCTCATCGGCAGCCACGACCTGCCGCAGCCGCGTCCGAGCAACCTCACCATCGTGGTGGCCAACGACAACGGCGGCGGGATCTTCGAAGCTCTCGAACCCGGTGCTGAACCGTTGCGCGAGAACTTCGAGATGGCGTTCGGCACGCCTCACGACGTTGACATCGCCGCCCTCGCAGACGCATACGGTGTCGCGTACCGCCGGGCCGAGACGACGCAGGAATTGGTGGAGTGCCTGGTCGATGGCGTCGATAAGCACGAGCCCGTGACTGTGATTGAGGCCGTGACCACGCGCGCGACCAGGCGCGATTTGGCGGAGCAGCTGAAGAAGTGATTCAGCGCCGCCTGCACCAGCTGATCATCGCGCTATACCTGTGCGCGATGCTCGGCAGCGTGGCCATGGTCGCAGGGCCCGTGATGAACGATGCCACCATTTCCCGCGACCCCGGCCGCGGCATTGCCACCGTCACCAGCGTGACGTGGTTGCGCACCTCCGTCGAGTACCTGGACGAAACCGGGCGCGTGCACTTCCCGCCCCACGGTCTGCTCTACCCCTCGGGGCTGGGGGAGGGGCAGCAAGTGTGGGTGACGTACGCGAAGTCGGACCCGGACATTGTGAAGGTGGAAGGCCGCTCGTGGCCCCTTGCGATCATTCCGGCGCTATCGGTGGCGCTCATGTCCACGCTCATCGCGGCGGCGGGATGGCTGGCCGTGTCGCGGGCGGGACGGCGTGAAAATTCACCTGCCGTTACCGAGAAAGACGCGAACAGTTAGCAGGCCAAAGACATAATGGTGCAATGCGTGTCGCCATTGTTGCCGAAGCTTTCCTGCCCAACGTCAACGGAGTAACCAACTCCGTCCTGCGTGTGCTGGAGCATTTGGAGGCGAACGGCCACGAGGCGATTGTCATTGCTCCTGGTGCGCGGTCGAACCAGGAGGAGGTCCCGTCCTACGCCGGCTTCCCGGTCGTGCGTGTGCCCACGATCATGGTGCCGCTGGTTGATTCACTGCCGGTGGGCATTCCGAACACGACGCTGTGGAACACGCTGCGAGAGTTCCAGCCCGACGTGGTGCATCTGGCCAGCCCGTTCGTGCTTGGTGGTGTCGGAGCGATTGCTTGTCGACGTTTGAAGCTCCCCGCCGTCGCCCTCTTCCAAACCGATGTCGCGGGATTCAGCGCCCGGTACCACCTCGGCTTCCTGGAGAAGGCGGCGTGGCTGTGGACGCGCAGGCTGCACAACATGACCCAGATGACGCTCGCCCCGTCGTCAGTGACCATCGCGGAGCTTGAGAAGCACGGCATTGAAAACGTGCACAAGTGGGGGCGCGGGGTCGATTCGGAGCTGTTCCACCCGTCGAAACGCAGCGAGCAGCTGCGCGCGAAGTGGGACCCGACGGGAACGAAGAAATTCGTCGGCTTCGTGGGGCGCCTCGCGTCGGAGAAGGGCGTCGAGCGCCTTGCGGCCCTGCACGGGGATCCAGGCATTCAGCTGGTCATCGTGGGTGACGGGCCGGAGCGACGCGACTTGGGCAAGCTCATGCCGAATGCGATTTTCACCGGTGAGCTGCGCGGGGAGGCGCTCGCGGCGGCCTACGCGTCGTTGGATTTGTTCGTGCACACCGGCGAGTTTGAGACCTTCGGGCAAACGCTGCAGGAGGCGCAGGCTTCCGGCACGCCGACGATCGGGCCGCGCGCGGGCGGGCCCATCGACACGATCGTCGACGGCTACAACGGCCAGCTTCTCGACGTCCCCACCTTCGAACGCGACCTACCCGCCGCCGCTGCGACCATCCTCGCCGACGACAACCTGGAGCAGATGAGCGGCAACGCCCGCGAGTCGGTTGCGAACAAGACGTGGTCGGCGCTGTGCGACCAGCTCCTGGGCTACTACGAGCAAGCAATCGACGCCAGCCCGTACAAGGGGCGCAAAGGCCGGCGTAGTAAGGCGAAGTAGACTGTCTTCCTATGGCCAAGGCGAACCTGGAGAAGAACCCGCACGACGTGGCGGGGATGTTCGATGACGTCGGCAAGAACTACGACATCACCAACACCGTGATGACAGCTGGCCTGGACCGCCGCTGGCGCCGCCGCACCCGCGAACTGCTGGACCTGAAGCCCGGCGAGCGGGTGCTCGACTTGGCCGCCGGCACGGCAGTGTCCACCGAAGAGCTGGCGAAGTCCGGTGCGTGGTGCGTGGCCTGCGACTTCTCCCAGGGCATGCTCGCCGCCGGCGCGCACCGCAACGTGCCGAAGGTCGTTGGCGACGCCATGCACCTGCCGTTCGCCGATGAGACCTTCGACGCTGTGACCATCTCCTACGGTCTACGCAACGTGCACGATTTCGAAGCCGGGTTGCGCGAAATGGCGCGTGTGACCAAGCCGGGTGGCCGATTGGTGGTCAACGAGTTCTCTACCCCCGTCATCCCGGTGTTCTCCACCATTTACAGCACTGTCCTGCCGCGGATGATCCCGCTGCTGGGCAAGGTGTTCTCCTCCAACGCCCCCGCCTACGAGTACCTTGCAGAGTCCATCAAGGCATGGCCTGCCCAGGAGCAGCTGGCCAGCGCCATCAACGCTTCCGGCTGGGAGCGTGCCACCTGGAAGAACCTCGCCTTCGGCATCGTCGCGCTGCACCGCGCTGAGAAGCGCTGAGAAACGCTGAGAAACGCTGAGAAAGCCTAGCGGGCATCCCACAGCGGCGCGCCGCGGCGGATCGCTGAAGCTGAAACGACGGACCCGGCCGCGCGCCACGCCCGCGCGACGAGGTCCTTGTCTTCTTCGCTGATGAGGTTGCCCATCAGCCGGGCGGCGGCGGGCATGAGGTAGCGGCCGCCGAGGCCTCGCAACGCCATGGGCCCAGCCAGGGGCAGGAACTGCGGGTAGGTGAGCAGACGGGCAGCGGTGCGAGCGAGCACGAAGGCCTCGCCGTAGCGGCGGCGCAGTTCGTGCGGCCAGACCAATGTCAGGGCGCGGTCCAGTGAGCCCGCACCTGCTTCGGTGAGCAGGTCGACCGCCATGATGGCGGTCTCCAACCCGTAGTCGATTCCTTCACCGTTCAGGGGGTTAACGCAGGCTGCGGCGTCGCCGATGAGCATCCAGTTCGGCCCGGCGACGTTCGATACAGCCCCGCCCATGGGCAGGAGTGCCGACGCGATATCGCTTGGTTCACCCAGCTGCCACTCGTCGCGGACCTGGTCGGCGTATTCGACGAGCAGCTTTTTGGTGTTCACCTTGGCAGGCCGAGTGTCGGTGGACAGGGCCCCGCAGCCCAGGTTCACGGTTCCGTTCGCCTCTCCCTTTCCGCTTAGCGCGGAGCGTCCCAGCGGGAAGATCCAGCCGTAGCCGGGTTGAATCTCGCCGCTAGAGTCGCGGAGTTCGACGTGGGAGTGCATCCACGGCTCGTCAGCAAACGGGGTGGTGCAGTAGGAGCGCGCGGCGATGCCGTACACCTCGCCGCGGTGCCACTGCCTACCCAGCAGCTTTCCGACGGGCGAACGCACCCCATCGGCAACCACCACCCAGCGAGCACCGAACGTTCCCTTCGGGGTGACCACTGACGTGATCTCGCCTTCCGCGCCGTGCTCGAGGGCGGTGACGGGGCAGTCGTAGAGGACGGTGGCGCCGGTGGTGGTGGCCAGGTCGGCCAAGGAAGCGTCGAAAAGCGTGCGGGGAGATGCCGACCCCTCGGTGCCGTAGGAGCCGTTGGGCCACGGTGCGGTGACGGAGCCGCCGAAACCGTGCAACTTCAGGCCCTTGTTGCGGTAGGCAGGGAGTGCAGATTCGAGCCCCAGCGTGCGCAAGGAGTGGACTGCCCGTGGGGTGAGTCCGTCGCCGCAGGTTTTGTCGCGGCGGCGGGAAGAAGCGTCGATAAGCAACGTGCTCATGCCCGCGCGCACCGCGGCGATCGCTGCGGCGGAACCGGCGGGACCGGCCCCGACGACAACGCACTCGAAGGATTTCACCGCACTTATTGTGCCAGACTCACACACTGTCGACTACGGTAAAGGGGACCAACAAGCCCGCCCGCACGACCCGCAAGGACAATCAATGACCAACGGCACACCCCAGCTAGACCTCGGGGATCAGGAGCTGGCTGAGCGCGTTGCGGCAGGGTTGGACGGCGTGGAAAAGCTCATGTTTGAGCGTTTGTCCAACGGGCAGGACTTCCTCAACGAGAAAGTCACGCACCTGGCCAAGGCGGGAGGGAAGCGTTTCCGCCCGATGATGGCCATGCTCGCCAGTGAGTTCGGGGATGAGCCACAGGCGGAGAACGTGGTCAAGGGTGCGACGATTGTTGAAATGGTGCACTTGGCCACGCTGTACCACGACGACGTGATGGACGAAGCCGCAAAGCGCCGCGGGGTCGATTCCGCCAACGCACGGTGGACGAACACCGTCGCGATTCTTTCTGGCGACTTCCTGCTGGCGGAGGCATCGCGCATCATGAGTGAAATTGACACCGCCACCGTCGCGCACTTCGCCGACACGTTCAGCGACCTAGTCACTGGCCAGATGCGCGAGACGGTGGGCCCCGGTGAAGGCGACCCGGTCGAGCACTACCTCAACGTCATCCGCGAAAAGACCGGCGTGCTCATCGCGTCCGCCGCGTTCCTCGGGGCGACGCACTCCGGCGCGAAAGAGGAGGACGTGCGCACGCTCAAGGAGCTCGGCGAGGCAGTGGGCATGATCTTTCAGATCGTAGACGACATCATTGACATTTTTTCCGACTCCACACAGTCCGGGAAGACCCCCGGCACCGACCTGCGCGAAGGCGTGTTCACGCTGCCTGTGCTTTACGCGATGCGCGATTCCAGCCCCGCAGGCGAGGAACTGCGTGCGATGCTCACCGGCCCGCTTATCGACGATGCCGACGTCGCCCGCGCCCTCGACCTCATCGCGCAAACGGACGGCCGTCAGCGGGCGCTTGACGATGTCCGGGGATACCTCGCCGACGTCGACAAGCATCTCGACGCGCTGCCCGACATCCCCGCGAACCGTGCAATCCGCCAGATCTCGCGGTACACCGTCGAACGCGTCGGGTAGCGTTTAGTGCTCCGAGCTGGTGATTTGCACTTTTTCGGGGCGCGTCCTGTAATGTAGTCCGAGCACGCCAGGTTGCCCGAGCGGCCAAAGGGAGCGGACTGTAAATCCGCCGGCATTGCCTTCAGAAGTTCGAATCTTCTACCTGGCACCAACAAACGCACCGAGGGATTTCCCGCGGTGCGTTTTTCTTTCGACAAGGCGGAGTTCACGGGGCGGTCACGCGCGCTTTACTTAGAAATAGCTAAGCGTTCATCTCGCGCTTCTAAGTTCGGGAGCGTCCTGTTCTCTCTCCTGAAGGGTCCTTTATGTCTCGCTCCCGTTTCCGCAGCGCGGTTGCTGTTGCCGTCTCCGCTGCTCTTGGTTTCTCAGCGCTCGTCGCGCCGCACGCGTTTGCTCAGCCAGCTAACTCTCCCGTTGTCATCAACGAGGTCGAATCCAACGGCGACCCCGTCGCTGACTGGGTAGAGCTGGCTAACACCAACAATGATCAAGACATCGATATCTCCGGCTGGAAGATCCTCGATGACAACGACAAGCACGCTCCGATCGTCATCCCGGACGGCACAAAGATCGAGTCGGGCGGCTACTTCGCCCTCTACACCGAGAAGCAGACTCCGGACGGCTCCAAGGGCTACGGCCTGGGTGGGAACGACTCTGTTCGCGTGTACAACGCCGCGGGCGAGCTTGTCGCTGAGACCACCTGGAACGGCCACGCCGAGAACACCTGGGGCCGTATCCCGGACAAGACTGGGGAATTCACCGGGACTGGTGAGGCGACCCGTGGGTTGGCCAACAAGGCGGCAGGGGAGAAGCAGCCGGCCGCGGAGGAAGCCTGGCCGTTCGACCCGCAGGAGATTCAAAACATCGACTTGGGTGGCGCGTTCGCGGAAGAGGACATGTCCGGCATTGACTTCGACAACAACGGCCGCGCGTGGATTGTCAACAACGACAAGGGAACGCTTCTCGCTGTCGACTACGACGAGGCCACCAGGCAGTATTCCAATGCCGGTTCCTGGAAGCTGCGCTACAAGGACGGTTCCGGTGACCCGGATACCGAGGGCATTACCGTCGGCCCGGACGGCGCACTCTACGTGGCCACCGAGCGCGACAACACTCAGAAGGACGTTTCCCGCCCGTCCATCCTGCGCTACGAACTGCCCGGTGGCGACGAGAAAGA
Organism: Corynebacterium sp. CCUG 69979; assembly: GCF_024454095.1. NCBI lineage: Bacteria > Bacillati > Actinomycetota > Actinomycetes > Mycobacteriales > Corynebacteriaceae > Corynebacterium > Corynebacterium sp. CCUG 69979. The sequence goes on from NZ_JAGPZA010000001.1 coordinate 74,387, forward strand.
GCTGAAGGCCACCCACGAGTGGGATCTGAAGTCGCTCACGGGGGAGATCGGTGCGAACGCCGGGTGGGAAGCGATTTCCTACATCCCTAATCAGAGCGTGTACGCCATTGGTTTGGAGGCTAACGGCAAGGTCTACTTCGTCGACCTCAAGGACGATGAAACCCACGAGCTGAAGCAGGAATACCAGTCTCCGTTCCAGGGGGCGATGGCGCTGGACTACAACTCCGTCGACAAGCAGCTGCGTGTGCTGTGCGACGAGGTCTGTGAGGGCGCATCCATCAACTTGGCTCACAACGGAACGGACTTCGCGCCGGTGTCCAAGGTTCAGGCGCGGCCAGAAAAGATGGAGAACTTCGCTAACGAGGGCTTCGCCACCTTCGTGTCCCGCAGCCAGTGCAAGAATGGGAAATTCACCGACACCACGCGCTTCCTCTGGGCTGACGACGGCGTGTCGGGCGGTATTTCCCTGCGCGGCGCCGTCTCCACGAAGGAGACGGAATGCGAGCCGACCACGGGTGGCGGATCAGGTGAAGGCTCGGCAGAGGGTTCGGGTGAGTCGTCGTCACGCGATGCGGACGGCAACCTGAACCCGGGCGCGAAAGCAGGAATTGCACTTGGCGTTCTCGCGGCGCTGGGCGCAATCGTCGCTGCTTTCAAAGACCAGATCAACGGTGTCCTGGGGCAGCTCTTCGGCATCCGTTTCTAGCGGTATAAACAAGCTGAAACAGAGATTGACCTGCTGATTTGTGAATGTGCGCAATGGCAGGTTAATCTTTCAAAGGCTTCAAACAAGCGGCTAACGCTTCAGAGGCTGCGCCCCCTTAGCTCAGTCGGCAGAGCGTCTCCATGGTAAGGAGAAGGTCAGCAGTTCGATTCTGCTAGGGGGCTCTGTTGTTTGCTGCCATCTGACCGGGAAACTGGGCAGAAGGAAGTAGGCACATGGCGGTGTAGCTCAGTGGTAGAGCAAGCGACTCATAATCGCTGTGTCGAGAGTTCAATTCTCTCCATCGCTACTCACCTTCTAGGGGCGGTTCTACGCTCGTGGTAGGGTTGGCGTACTGTTTTACGCAGTGCACCAAAGGGGCGTGGCGCAATTGGTAGCGCAACGGTCTCCAAAACCGTAGGTTGCAGGTTCGAGTCCTGTCGCCCCTGCCATAGACGACCAAAGCCTTGAGGAGAGCTGTGACTAACAACCAGCCAGGTAGAAGTACGGCGAAGCCCACCGGTAAACGCCAACTGAGCGGTTCCACCTCCGTCACCTCTGAGTCTTACGAGGCAAAGCGCACTCCCGCGACCACTGCCGATGACCAGGACAACACTGGTGACGGCCCACTCGCGTTCCCCGGTGAAGTTGTCGGCGAGATGCGCAAGGTGGTGTGGCCCACCGGCTCGCAGATGGCCAACTACACGCTCATCGTGTTCGGCTTCCTCATTGTTCTCACCGCCCTGGTGTGGGGCGTGGACCAGGGCGCAGCCTGGGTAGTTGAGCGAATCCTGGTGCCTTAGGTATGGTCTTTTCAGACCAACAAATATCCCGCCGCCCGTCAAGGGTAAGGCGGGATCAGTTTTTGGCCCAGCAGGTAGGCTGGGTCACACCAGATATCCCGATAAACAAGGAGCTGTCATGGCAGAAGACACCACCAACAACGAAGCCACCACTGAAGAGCGCAACGAAGAAGAAATGGTTGCCGAAGGCGGCGCGGTGCAGGAGTCCACGGACCCGGAAACCGGTGCAGACGACGCTGAGGCTGACAGTCAGGGCTCCGGCGCCACTACCGACCTCCAAGAAGACGAGATGATCGGTGAAGGCGGCGCTGTCGGCGACGGCAACGCTGACGCTGAGCCGGCGCTCGACGTGGAGCAGGACGAGGCGCCGGAGGTTGAAACCCAGCCCGTGCAAGAGGTCGACCTCGAATCGGCTGATGCCACGGAGGCTGACGCTGAGGCGCCGGTGTCCCCGGAGGCCGCTCTCGGCGCTGAGCCGGAGGAGGCTGCTGACGCGGATTACAAGCGCCGTCTGCGTGAGTACACCCGCGAGCTGAAGAAGCTTCCCGGTTCCTGGTACATCATCCAGTCCTACTCGGGCTACGAGAACAAGGTGAAGACCAACCTGGACATGCGTATCCAGACGCTCGAGGTGGAGGAATCCATCTACGACGTGGTCGTGCCCATCGAGCAGGTCTTTGAGAAGGACAAGAACAGCAAGAAGAAGATCGTCAAGCGCAAGCTTCTTCCCGGCTACGTCCTGGTGCGCATGGATCTCAATGACGCAGCATGGTCCGTGGTCCGCGAAACTCCGGGCGTGACCAGCTTCGTCGGCAACGAGGGCAACGCGACCCCGGTCAAGCACCGCGACGTGGCGAAGTTCCTCATGCCGAAGGCCGCGCCTGTGGACGGCGAGGCGACCGCTTCCGAGGCAAATACCGAGGGCGAGACCGTCATCGCGATGCCGGAGCAGGAAGAGAAGCCGAATGTCGCGCACGACTTCCAGGTCGGCGAGGCTGTCACCATTCTCTCCGGTGCGCTGGCATCCGTCTCTGCGACCATCAACGAGATCGACCCGGAGACCGGCAAGATCCAGGCGCTCGTGTCCATCTTTGGCCGCGAGACCCCGGTGGAGCTCACTGCGGATCAGATCGAGCGCATCATGTAGCTCGAGCACTTTGCTTATCGACGAATCACCGGACCCCACCTCAACGGGGGCCGGTTTTCGTGATTTGGGCTGGTCGGGGTCTATCCCGTACACTGAGCGATCGTGCCTGCTTACGGGTGGGTGCGGTAATGAACGTCCCCGGTGGCTGCGTCGATAAGCAAGCGGCGTTGGCGTGGCATCCGGAAGGCCGCCGTTAAACATCGTGGCGGGGGCCTGTACCAAGGAAATGAGGTAATTCGATGGCTAAGAAGAAGGTCACTGGCCTGATCAAACTGCAGATCGAGGCTGGTATGGCAAACCCGGCACCGCCGGTCGGTCCGGCTCTTGGTGCGCACGGCGTGAACATCGTCGAGTTCACCAAGGCGTACAACGCTGCAACCGAGTCCATGCGCGGCAACATCATCCCGGTGGAGATCACGGTCTACGAAGACCGCTCCTTCGACTTCATCCTGAAGTCCCCGCCGGCTGCGAAGCTCCTGCTCAAGGCTGCTGGCCTGCAGAAAGGCTCCGGTGTCCCGCACACCGACAAGGTGGGCAAGGTCACCTGGGAGCAGTGCAAGGAAATCGCCGAGACCAAGAAGAACGACCTCAACGCCCGTGACATCGAGGCAGGTGCCGCCATCATCGCCGGTACCGCTCGCTCCATGGGCATCGACGTGGAGAAGTAGTCCGCGCGGACTCCTGCTCGTGGGAGGGTCTGGTCAGGCCCGCACCACACTTCCCGCCGCCTGATGTGGCGGCAGCAATCAATACTGCAAAGGAATTCAACATGGCCAAGAAGCACTCCAAGACTTACGCCGAGCAGCTGGCAAAGATCGACCGCGAGTTGGTCTACTCCCCGCTGCAGGCAGTCACACTGGCGAAGGAGACTGCCTCCGATAAGTACGACGCAACCATCGACGTGGCAATGCGTCTCTCCGTCGACCCGCGCAAGGCTGACCAGCTTGTCCGCGGCACCGTCAACCTGCCCAACGGCACCGGTAAGACCGTCCGCGTCGCTGTTTTCGCTGAGGGCGAGAACGCAACCAAGGCTCAGGAAGCTGGCGCCGACATCGTCGGTTCCGACGAGCTGATCGAGCAGATCAACGCCGGCAACATCGACTTCGACGTTGCTATTGCGACCCCGGACCAGATGGCGAAGGTCGGCCGCGTTGCCCGCGTCCTCGGCCCGCGTGGTCTGATGCCGAACCCGAAGACCGGTACCGTCACGCCGGACGTGGCTAAGGCTGTCAGCGAGTCCAAGGGCGGCAAGATCGCCTTCCGCGTGGACAAGGCATCCAACCTGCACGCTCTGATCGGCAAGGCATCCTTCACCCCGGAGCAGCTCGCCGAGAACTACGGCGCACTCCTGGATGAAGTTCTGCGCCTCAAGCCGGCATCCGCCAAGGGCATCTACCTGAAGAAGGTCACGGTGTCTGCGACCCAGGGCCCGGGCGTTCCGGTTGACCCGTCCGTGCAGAAGAACTACACCGAGGCTTAAGCCCGCGTAGTTCCTACGCTCACGACCCCGGTTCTCGGCATTCACGCTGAGAAACGGGGTCTTTTGCTGTGGTGCCGTCGCGCTGGTTCTCGTGACCCCACGTGCTCGTTATCCTGTGAGAAGGGTGAGACCTTTATGAAGTTGTAATCATTATGTTATTCTTTTGGAGTCGCCCGCATTCATGATTTAGCCGACTTTCAGACTTCCAGAAAGGCCTCCTCGTGTCTCTTCAGCCAGCCTCCGTCCGCCGCTCCGCTCTCGCCGTCGCCCTGACTGGATCCCTTGCATTCGCAGGTAGCCCTGTAGCGAACGCGCAGGATCTCGTTCTGGAAAGCGGCCACATGAATGTCTTCAATGTCACCGCGAAAGACGGCCAGCTCAAGCTCGACCTCAAAGAGGACATCACTGGCTCCAACGTGGAGCGCCCGGCAGAAGATGTCACCATGGTGGTGCACAAGGATGCGTTCACCGAGGACACGAAGAACCTTCCCCAGGTGGGCAAGCCCGGATACGTCCTGCCGCAGGGCTACCACCAGGGCATGCTGCGTCCTGGCTGGACTACGTTGATGGCGCGCTGGGATGGTTTCACGGATGTGAAGATCCGCATCGACGAGGTCTCTGGCCCGGGCGAAATCCACGCATTCAACACAGACGGCAAGGGTGGTTTCAAGGCTGCGGCTGACGACGGTGAGTTCCAGCTCACCCCGGGCAGCGCCATCCACCAGGACACCCCGGCGCACCTGCACACCCACTGGCTGTTCACTGAACCGGGCACCTACACCATGAAGGCAACCGCACTGAGCAACGGCAAGGAATCGAACCAGGCGACCTACACCTGGGAAGTGGGGCAGAAGGCCAACGAGCGCCCGATCATGGATGAGCCGCTCTCGCTCGACCGCTTGCAGGATTTGGCAAGCACGGCGCCCGCGCCGGCGCCGGTTGCGGTTGATCCGGTTGAGAAGGGGGCAGCTTTGCCGCCGTCGCCAGCTGGTGAGCAAAAGGCACCTGCCAAGAACGGCGTAGACGCTAAGGACAGCAAGGCCGACAACAACAAGCCGAAGGCTGATGAAAAGGGCAAGGCGGAGAAGGGTAGCCCCGCTGCGACTGCAAACGCGCAGGAGCAGCGCCCGCTGAATGGTATCGCCACGGTGCTGTCCCTCATCGGTGCAACGTTCAACTTCCTGCAGGACAACCTGCTGAAGTTGTTCTGGCCCTCGAAGAAGTAACTGATCCGTCGGCGCGGGGGCAAAAGGTCGCCAGCTTTACTAATCGCGCATCTGAGGTACGACTGGGTGTCATGCTGAAACGCGTTGCTCTCTCCCAGAACCAAACCGGCGATCAGCGTTTGGCGGGTTTGCTCACGGCCTCGGCCGCGAAAGCGGGGGAAGACGTCTACCCGCTGCGCAATATCGCGGCCTTCGTCCTCGAGGACGGGCAGACCCGCTTCGCCGGTCTCGGCGCGGACGAGCACACGGAGTTCGAGATCGCGTCGGTGACGAAGACGTTCACCGCTGATCTCTTGGAGCAGGCGATCGAGCTGGGTGAGGCCACGCCTGACACGACGGTTCACGATGTGCTGGGGGAGCGGGTACGCGGCGCGGCAGTATCGACGGTGACGTTGGCGGAACTTGCCAACCACACTTCCGGTTTGCCGCGGATGGGCAAGCAGCGACTCAGTAGCAGAGTAAGAGCGGTGCTGGGCTTGAATCCTGACGTGGGCATCACAGTCGACGATGTTGTCGACCAAGCGTTAGCGGCGCGGTTGGAGGGCCGCGGCGCCGAGACGTACTCGAACCTCGCCCACGATCTCCTTGGTCTCCTGCTGGCCGAGGTTGCCGGGACCCGCTACCCCGAGCTGATCAAGCAGCGCGTGCTCGATCCGCTGGGCATGACGGAAACGTACGTGGCGCTGCCGGGAACAGTGGGGCCAGGCAAGCGGGGGGGGGGGGGAGTGTCCATGCTGGGCTGGCGCGTCCAGGCGTGGGAGATGGACGGCACGGCTCCTTCCGGTGGGTTACGGTCCACCACCTGCGATATGGCGAAATACGCCGCATATGTGCTCGAGCGCGACAAGTTCCGCTTCACCTGGCCGAATATCAAAGGCACTGAGCTGTACTGGCATAACGGCGGAACGTTCGGGTTCTCGTCCATGCTGCTGCTCGACACGGGTAAACAGCGTGCGTCTTTCGTGGCCGCCGACTCGTCCACGGAGATTGAACCGTTCGCGTTCGAGCTCCTCGGGCTGGAAGACCCTGCCAAGAACAAGAAGCAGTGATTGCGCGATTTGGTTTCCCAAGCCACCCTGCACTAAGGTTCATCAGCGAAGTTTGAACGGGAAGTCTTCCCGCGCTCAAGTTTCACCGAAGACCGTCGGTCATCCCGAAGGCGAAAGCCTAGAAGGATCGAAGACTCCACCCATGGAGTGACCCACGCAGGAGAAACGTGGCTTGTATAGCGCTTGAAAAGCGCATTGCCTCGTGCTTCTGCACGGGGCATTTTGTTTTACGCCGGTCGCGTGGTGGCTGCCACGTGGTGTCGATAAGCGAAATGCTCCGGGCGGATACAACATGAAGTAATTGGAAGGAGGCGTGTGTCATGGCAAACCCGAAGAACACAGCTGAGCTGGCTGAACTGAAGGAGAAGTTCGAAGGCTCGTCCGCTGTTTTCCTCACCGAGTACCGCGGTCTGACCGTGAGCCAGCTGCAGCAGCTGCGCGGTGAGCTCGGATTTGATGTTGAACTGCACGTCGCCAAGAACACCCTCGTCAAGATCGCTGCTAATGAGCACGGTATTGAGGGTCTCGACGATTACCTGACCGGCCCCACCGCTGTCGCCTTCATCAAGGGTGACGCGACTGTGGATGCCGCGAAGACCATGAAGAAGTTCGCTAAAGACAATGACCTGTTCATTGTCAAGGGCGGCTACATGGACGGTAACGCTCTCGACGCATCCCAGGTGGCTGCTGTCGCAGAGATGGACAACCGCGAGACCACTCTGGCCAAGCTTGCTGGCGCTTTCCAGGGCTCTTTGGCGAAGGCTGCTGGCCTGTTCCAGGCTCCGGCCTCCAAGACGGCACGACTTGTTGCCGCACTGCAGGACAAGCAGGACGAAGCCGCTTAAGAGCGGTGCGTCCCGAACGACCAAAACACACTCTTACGGCCTTGTGTAAGGCCACAACAGAAAGGAAGCCACAATGGCTAAGCTCACCAAGGACGAGCTCATCGAGCAGTTCAAGGAAATGACCCTTATCGAGCTCTCCGAGTTCCTGAAGGAATTCGAGGAGGTCTTCGACGTGACCGCTGCCGCTCCGGTTGCAGTTGCAGCAGCTGGCGCTCCGGGCGCTGCTGGCGACGCTCCGGCTGAGGAGGAGAAGGACGAGTTCGACGTCGTTCTCGAGGACGCTGGCGACAAGAAGATCGGCGTTATTAAGGCTGTCCGCGAGATCGTCTCCGGCCTGGGTCTGAAGGACGCCAAGGAGATGGTTGAGGGTGCTCCGAAGGCCATCCTCGAGGGCGCTAACAAGGATGACGCTGAGGCTGCTAAGGCTAAGCTGGAAGAGGCTGGCGCTAAGGTCTCCCTCAAGTAAGCGTTTCACGCATCTTGCCCCTGCCTGTGTGCAGGGGCTTTTTGCTTTTCGACGTTTTCTGCCCCCGCGTCCTGCCGTGGCGGGGATAGGGGCTGGGGTGATGGGATTGTAAAGTGGCACGCATGCTTCCCAAGTCCCGCATTTTGTCCGCCCTCCTTGTCGGGGTAGGCATCGCGCTCATTGTCGCGGGACTGGTGGCTCCACGGTTTCTTCTCGGGGATGCCCGTTTCCCGCTGAACCTCGAGCACACCACCTGGGCAATGCACGACCCGCACGGCCGGGTTTTCGACCCTGATGCCGGTGAGGACGGTAAGGTCGTTGAGGTCCCCGTTACCCGCCAGCTGCACATGACCGTGCAGAACCCGGCGACGGAGGAACGCACTGGGCTGCGGATCGGTGATTCTTTGCTGCGCGGTGATAAAGACTCGGACTTCGACAATCTAATCACTGCGTCGACGTGGTCGTACGAGATGGACCGCAAGTCTGGGGCGTTCGTGACCACGGCGAATCTGAGCACGGTGATGGCCATGCCGGACGCGGAGGTCCCCGTCGACGGCGTGTGGCTGAAGTTCCCCCTCGACGTCGAGCAAACGGATTACGCCGTCTTTGAGCCGTCGCTGCGCACGACGGTACCGGCCACATTCAAAGAGGAGCGCGAAGTCGCCGGCCGTTCTGTCTATGTGTTTGAGCAGCGGGTCGAGGCGGTCAACGTCGCAAAGCTGTATGCGGACGCGGCGAACACCAAGACGTTGCCAGCGCCCGACGGCGGGCAGCGCCAGGTGTTCCGCCACCACGATGCGACGCGTGAGTTCACTGTCGATCAGATCACCGGTGTTGTCGTAGGCATCAATGAGCGTGTGGACGACTACTATGCCGACCACACCGGCCGCCGTGCCCAAGACATCGTCGCGTACGACGCCGTAATGGATCCGGCCGACGTGGAGCAGATGGCGGGCCAGCTGACCACCGTGACTCAGTCTGTCTCTCGCTGGGTGACATGGGGCACGATCGGGCTGGGATCACTGCTAGCAATCGGCGGTTTGATTGGAGCGCTGCGCCCGGGCCGGGGAAGGTCTGCGCAGGTCACATCCTGACACGCGCCGAATCACCCCTCCAGGGTTGCACTCCGCAAGCAGTGAGGTGGTAGAGTTCCACGACAAGCGATCGCGCTTCGACGGAGCATTATGCAAGACTGCTTTACAAACAGTCATCGGGGGTATAAGCTGTCTCCTTGCGCTGGAAGCCGTCGCCGGTGCGTGAATGAAACCTTGGATCCATGTTTTAGAAAAATGGGTTTGACAAGGTGACTTTGTGCATTTTAGGGGGACGGGGCTTCCACTAAATGAAACGCTATTTATCCAGCGGGTGTCCACGAGCATAAGCGCCGATGCACGTGCCCCGCGTGAGGTGCTGGAAGGACCCATCTTGGCAGTCTCGCCCCAGACCAAGTCAGTGGCCGCAATCCCCGGAGCCCCGGAGCGTTATTCCTTCGCGAAAATCGCGGAGCCAATCGCGCTGCCTGGTCTTCTTGACGTTCAATCGGAGTCTTTCGCCTGGCTCGTCGGCACGCCTGAGTGGCGTGAGCGCCAGGCGGAGGAGCGTGGCTCGGATGCCCGCATTACCTCCGGCCTCGAGGACATCCTCGAGGAAATTTCCCCGATTCAGGACTACTCGGGCAACATGAGCCTGTCTTTGTCCGATCCGTACTTTGAGGACATCAAGTACACGATCGACGAGTGCAAAGATAAAGACATCAACTACTCCGCACCCCTGTACGTGACGGCGGAGTTCATTAACAACGACACCCAGGAGATCAAGTCCCAGACCGTCTTCATCGGCGACTTCCCGCTGATGACGGACAAGGGCACGTTCATTGTCAACGGCACCGAGCGCGTCATTGTCTCGCAGCTGGTGCGTTCCCCGGGTGTGTACTTCGACGAGACAATCGACAAGTCCACCGAGCGCCCGCTGCACTCCGTGAAGGTCATTCCTTCCCGCGGCGCATGGCTGGAATTCGACGTGGACAAGCGCGACACCGTCGGTGTGCGCATTGACCGTAAGCGTCGTCAGCCGGTGACTGTGCTGCTCAAGGCCCTGGGTTGGACCACTGAGCAGATCAAGGAACGTTTCGGCTTCTCCGAGATCATGATGACCACGCTGGAGAACGACGGCGTGGCCAACACCGATGAGGCTCTGCTGGAGATTTACCGTAAGCAGCGCCCGGGTGAGCAGCCGACGCGCGATCTGGCGCAGTCCCTGCTGGAGAACGCGTTCTTCCGTGCGAAGCGCTACGACTTGGCTCGCGTCGGCCGCTACAAGGTCAACCGCAAGCTCGGTCTGGGCGGCGACCACGACGGTGAGATGACTCTGACTGAAGAGGACATTGCCACCACCCTCGAGTACTTGGTGCGCCTGCACGCCGGCGAGCGCGAGATGACCTCCCCGGAGGGCGTGATCATCCCGATTAACACCGACGACATCGACCACTTCGGCAACCGTCGCCTGCGCACCGTGGGCGAGCTGGTGCAGAACCAGGTCCGTGTCGGCCTGTCCCGCATGGAGCGTGTGGTTCGTGAGCGCATGACCACCCAGGACGCGGAGTCCATCACTCCGACGTCCCTGATCAACGTGCGCCCGGTGTCTGCCGCGATCCGCGAGTTCTTCGGCACCTCCCAACTGTCGCAGTTCATGGACCAGAACAACTCTCTGTCCGGCCTGACCCACAAGCGCCGTCTGTCCGCGCTGGGCCCGGGCGGTCTGTCCCGTGAGCGCGCCGGCATTGAGGTCCGCGACGTGCACCCGTCGCACTACGGCCGCATGTGCCCGATCGAGACCCCGGAAGGTCCGAACATTGGTCTGATCGGTGCGCTGGCGTCCTACGCTCGCGTGAACCCGTTCGGCTTCATCGAGACGCCGTACCAGAAGGTCATCGACGGTCAGATCACTGACGAGATCGACTACCTCACCGCCGATGAAGAGGACCGTTTCGCCATCGCTGAGGCCGCTACGGCCCACGACGCTGACCGCAACATCACCGCGGACCGTATTGAGGTGCGCCTCAAGGACGGCGACATCGGTGTCGTCGGTCCGAAAGACGTCGACTACGTGGACATCTCCCCGCGCCAGATGGTCTCAGTCGCGACGGCGATGATTCCGTTCCTGGAGCACGACGATGCGAACCGTGCTCTCATGGGTGCGAACATGCAGAAGCAGGCTGTGCCGCTGCTGCGCTCTGAGGCTGCATACGTGGCCACCGGTACGGAGATGCGTGCGGCGTACGACGCTGGCGACATCGTCATTGCGAACAACGCCGGTGTCGTTGAAGATGTGACCGGCGACGTGATCACCGTCATGGACGATGAGGGCCAGCGTGAGTCCTACCTGCTGCGCACCTTTGAGCGCACCAACCAGGGCACCTGCTACAACCAGACCCCGATCGTCTCTGCAGGCGACCGCGTTGAGGCTGGCCAGGTCATCGCTGATGGCCCGGGCACCAAGAACGGTGAGATGGCGCTGGGCACCAACCTGCTCGTCGCATTCATGCCGTGGGAAGGCCACAACTACGAGGACGCAATCATCCTCAACCAGCGCGTGGTGGAGCAGGACGTGCTCACCTCCGTGCACATCGAGGAGCACGAGATCGACGCCCGCGACACCAAGTTGGGTGCGGAAGAGATCACCCGCGAGATCCCGAACGTGTCCGAGGACGTGCTCAAGGACCTCGACGAGCGCGGCATCATTCGCATCGGTGCGGACGTGCGCGACGGCGACATCCTGGTGGGTAAGGTCACCCCGAAGGGTGAGACCGAGCTGACTCCGGAAGAGCGACTGCTGCGCGCCATCTTCGGTGAGAAGGCCCGCGAGGTGCGCGATACCTCCCTGAAGGTGCCGCACGGTGAGACCGGCAAGGTCATCGCTGTCCGCCGCTTCTCCCGCGAGGACGACGACGATCTGTCTCCGGGCGTCAACGAGATGATCCGTGTCTACGTCGCTCAGAAGCGCAAGATCCAGGACGGCGACAAAATGGCCGGCCGCCACGGCAACAAGGGTGTCGTGGGCAAGATCCTGCCTGAGGAGGACATGCCGTTCATGGCGGACGGCACCCCGGTGGACATCATCCTGAACACCCACGGTGTGCCGCGCCGTATGAACATCGGTCAGGTGCTCGAGGTTCACTTGGGCTGGCTGGCTCACGCTGGTTGGACCGTCAACCCGGATGACCCGGCGAACGCGAAGCTCCTGGAGACTCTGCCTGAGCAGCTTTACGACGTGCCTCCCGAGTCCCTGACCGCCACCCCGGTCTTCGACGGCGCGACGAACGACGAGATCGCAGGTCTTCTGGCCAACACCAAGCCGAACCGCGACGGCGACGTCATGGTCGATGGCGACGGCAAGACGGTGCTTTTCGACGGACGCTCCGGCGAACCGTTCAAGTACCCGATCTCCGTCGGCTACATGTACATGCTCAAGCTGCACCACCTGGTGGACGAGAAGATTCACGCCCGCTCCACCGGCCCGTACTCCATGATTACCCAGCAGCCGCTGGGTGGTAAGGCCCAGTTCGGTGGCCAGCGCTTCGGCGAGATGGAGGTGTGGGCGATGCAGGCATACGGTGCCGCCTACACCCTGCAGGAGCTGCTGACGATCAAGTCGGACGACGTGGTCGGACGTGTCAAGGTCTACGAAGCCATCGTCAAGGGCGACAACATCCCCGACCCGGGAATCCCGGAGTCGTTCAAGGTGTTGCTCAAGGAGCTGCAGTCGCTGTGCCTGAACGTGGAGGTCCTCTCCACCGACGGCACCCCGATGGAGCTGTCCGGCGATGATGACGAGTACGACCAGGCTGGATCCTCGTTGGGCATTAACTTGTCCCGTGACGAGGGTTCCGCGGCTGACACGGCATAAGTGCTAGGCGGGGGCGGGCGTCGATAAGCGAAAAGCGCCGCCCGCTCCTACAGATACGAACTTGAACTCATAAAACCTAGAAGAAAAGGAACATTTACGTGTTTGACGTAAACCTCTTCGACGAGCTCCGCATCGGCCTGGCCACCGCCGAAGACATCCGCCGTTGGTCCCACGGTGAAGTCAAGAAGCCGGAGACCATTAACTACCGCACCCTCAAGCCGGAGAAGGACGGCCTGTTCTGCGAGCGCATCTTCGGCCCGACCCGCGACTGGGAATGCTCCTGCGGTAAGTACAAGCGTGTCCGCTACAAGGGCATCATTTGTGAGCGCTGCGGTGTTGAGGTGACCAAGTCCAAGGTCCGCCGTGAGCGCATGGGCCACATTGAGCTGGCTGCTCCCGTCACCCACATCTGGTACTTCAAGGGTGTGCCGTCCCGCCTGGGTTACCTGCTGGACCTGGCGCCGAAGGATCTTGAGCGCATTATTTACTTCGCCGCCAACATCATCACGTCCGTCGACGAGGAGGCACGTCACAACGACATGTCCACCCTCGAGGCGGAGATGATCCTGGAGAAGAAGGAAATCGAGCAGGACACCGAGGCTGAGATCGCCGACCGTGCCCAGAAGCTCGAAGAAGACCTCGCTGAGCTGGAAGCTTCCGGTGCTGCTGCGTCTGCCCGCAAGAAGGTGCAGAACGCCGCTGACAAGGAAATGCAGCACATGCGCGAGGCTGGCGAGCGCGAGATCGAGCACCTGGACGAGATCTGGAACACCTTCATCAAGCTCGCTCCGAAGCAGATGATCATCGACGAGAACCTCTACGAAGAGCTCGTTGACCGCTACGAGGACTACTTCAGCGGCGGCATGGGCGCTGAGGCGATTCAGACCCTGATCCGCAACTTCGACCTGGACGCCGAGTCCGAGGAGCTGCGCCACATCATCGCCGAGGGCAAGGGCCAGAAGAAGGTCCGTGCTCTCAAGCGCCTGAAGGTTGTCGCCGCGTTCCAGCGCTCCGGCAACGACCCGGCCGGCATGATCCTCGACGCGATCCCGGTGATCCCGCCGGAGCTGCGCCCGATGGTTCAGCTTGATGGTGGCCGCTTTGCCACCTCCGACTTGAACGACCTGTACCGTCGCGTGATCAACCGCAACAACCGTCTCAAGCGCATGATTGACCTCGGCGCCCCCGAGATCATCGTGAACAACGAGAAGCGCATGCTGCAGGAGTCCGTGGACGCGCTGTTCGACAACGGCCGCCGTGGCCGTCCGGTCACTGGCCCGGGCAACCGTCCGCTGAAGTCCCTGTCCGACCTGCTCAAGGGTAAGCAGGGCCGCTTCCGCCAGAACCTGCTGGGTAAGCGCGTGGACTACTCCGGTCGTTCCGTGATTATCGTGGGTCCGCAGCTAAAGATGCACGAGTGCGGTCTGCCGAAGCTGATGGCTCTCGAGCTGTTCAAGCCGTTCGTGATGAAGCGCCTGGTGGACAACGACTACGCGCAGAACATCAAGTCCGCGAAGCGCATGGTGGAGCGCCAGCGCCCTGAGGTGTGGGACGTTCTGGAAGAGGCTATTGCGGAGCACCCGGTGCTGCTCAACCGCGCACCGACGCTGCACCGCCTGGGTATTCAGGCCTTCGAGCCGGTCCTGGTTGAGGGTAAAGCGATCCAGCTGCACCCGCTGGCGTGTGAGGCCTTCAACGCCGACTTCGACGGCGACCAGATGGCTGTCCACCTTCCGCTGTCCGCGGAGGCACAGGCAGAGGCACGCATCCTCATGCTGTCCTCCAACAACATCCTGTCCCCGGCATCCGGTAAGCCGTTGGCTATGCCGCGCCTGGATATGGTGACCGGCCTGTACTTCCTGACCATGGTCAAGGGCGAGGGCGAGATCGGTGGCGAGGGCGCGTACGCTCCGGCCGACGAGAACGGTCCGGCACGCGGTGTGTACTCCTCTCACCGTGAGGCCATCATGGCCTATGACCGTGGCGTTCTGGGCCTGCAGGCCCCGATCAAGGTCCGCATCGATCACCTGCGCCCGACCGCAGAGATTGAGGCGGAGCAGTTCCCCGATGGCTGGGAGAAGGGTCAGTCCTGGTTGGCTGACACCACCTTGGGCCGCATCATGTTCAACGAGATGCTCCCCTTCAACTTCCCGTACCAGGAAGGCGCCATGGTGCGTAAGGGCGGCAAGGACAAGGTGCTGCTGGGTGACATCATCCAGGCGATGGTGGAGAAGTACCCGATGATCACCGTCGCGCAGACGATGGACAAGCTCAAGGACGCTGGTTTCTACTGGGCGACCCGCTCGGGCATCACCATCACCATGTCTGACGTTCTGGTTCTGCCGAACAAGACGGAGATCCTTGACGAGTACGAGCGTGAGGCGGAGGCCATTGAGCGCAAGTACTTCGAGAAGGGTGCGCTGACCGAGAAGGACCGCTACGACCGCCTGGTTGAGCTGTGGCAGGACGCCACCGACAAGGTCGGTAAGGCTGTTGAGGCTCTGTACCCAGACGACAACCCGATTCCGATGATCGTGAAGTCCGGTGCTGCCGGTAACATGCGCCAGATCTGGACCTTGGCCGGTATGAAGGGCATGGTCGTGAACTCCCGCGGTGAGTACATCACCCGTCCGATCAAGACCTCCTTCCGCGAGGGCTTGAGCGTGATGGAGTACTTCAACAACTCCCACGGTTCCCGTAAGGGCCTGGCTGATACCGCTCTGCGTACCGCTGACTCCGGTTACCTCACCCGTCGTCTTGTCGACGTCGCTCAGGACGTCATCGTCCGCGAAGAGGACTGTGGCACCCACCAGGGTGTCAAGGTTCCGGTCGCCGAGGCTGCAGGCACGGGCCGCTTCAACCGCCACGACCTGGTCGAGACCTCGGTCTCCGGCCGCGTGCTGGCGTCCGACGCGACCGACACTGACGGCAACGTCCTTCTCGAAGCAGGCTCGGACCTGTCCGAGGAGCGTATCGACGCTCTCGTCGACGCCGGCATCGAGTCCGTCAAGGTCCGCTCCGTGCTGACCTGCCAGACCCCGACCGGTGTCTGCGCGAAGTGCTACGGCAAGTCCATGGCGACGGGCAAGCTCGTCGACATCGGCGAGGCCGTCGGTATCGTCGCCGCCCAGTCCATTGGTGAGCCGGGTACCCAGCTGACCATGCGTACCTTCCACCAGGGTGGTGTCGGTGGCGACATTACCGGTGGTCTGCCGCGTGTCCAGGAGCTGTTCGAGGCCCGCGTTCCGAAGAACCGCGCCCCGATCGCCTCTGTCGCCGGCGAGATCTCGCTGGAGGACGAGGGCAACTTCTGGACCCTGACCATCCACCCGGAGGACGGCTCCGACGACGTGGTCTACGAGAAGCTGTCCAAGCGCCAGGGCTTGGCCCAGGTGCGCCGCCCGATGGAGTCCAACCCGGAGGCCATGATCGAGCGTTCGCTTCGCGACGGCGACACGGTCAAGGTCGGCGACCGCCTCCTGCGCGGTGCGGCTGATCCGCACGACGTGCTTGAGGTGCTGGGACGCCGCGGCGTCGAAAAGCACCTCATCGACGAGGTGCAGGCTGTGTACCGCACGCAGGGTGTGTCGATCCACGACAAGCACATCGAGATCATCATCCGCCAGATGCTGCGTCGCGGCACCGTCATCGACGCAGGCTCCACAGAATTCCTTCCGGGCACCCTGGTGGACCTGTCCGAGGCACGCCAGATCAACGGCCAGGCTGTCGCCGAGGGTGGCGAGCCGGCAGAGCTGCGCAGCGAGATCATGGGTATCACCAAGGCCTCGCTGGCCACGGAGTCCTGGCTGTCCGCCGCCTCCTTCCAGGAGACGACCCGCGTGCTTACCGACGCCGCTATCAACAAGCGCTCCGATAAGCTCATCGGCCTCAAGGAGAACGTGATCATCGGTAAGCTGATCCCGGCCGGTACGGGTATTTCCCGCTACCGCAACATCTCCGTGAAGCCGACCGAGGCCGCGCGTTCCGCCGCCTACTCGATCCCGACCTTCGGCGATGCCATCTACGGCGACGAAGGCTACGGCGAGTTCACTGGTGCGTCCGTGCCGCTCGACGAGTACGGCATGGGTGGCTACGACACCTACCAGTAGGTAGCCCGTCGCGCTTAAGCGTGAAGGCCCGGTCTCTCCGCGTGGGAGGCCGGGCCTTTCGCTGTGTTCAGGGCTCGTTGGGAGGGCGGTTGCGGAAAAGTTGACAAACCCGATGTCGATCTACCGGCCAAGAACGCTGTGACCAGCGTAGACGGTTCTAGGTGGGAATCCAGTTTGTCAACTTTTCCGCAGGGCTGTGAGCTCTACATCTTCGCGCTCCTTGCCGCCCGGATGATGTCCACGCCACCCATGAGGGCGATGCCGGCGATGGTGATGGTGGGGGCGTCGTCAGGCAGATCCCGCTGAGCGATAGTGACGCTGGGGTGGTCGGTAACCCCGAACCCGCCCATCAGGGCGAAACCTTCGGACTTCACCCGCACGTCTTCCGGGACGACGATGGTGATCCCGCCCATGATCGCATTGGCACTAATTCGAATGTGATCGGAGGCCAAGCGAGCTTGGAGCAGGTTTAGCTCGGTTTCACCCATGAGTCCGAGTGAGAAGTGGTTGCTGTTGATCAGCCAGTCTCCGGAGCGCTCCACGCCACCCATGACGGCAATGGAGCTGGACGTGCCGCCGGGCTCGCCAGTGACAAAGTCGAGAGCCTTGGATCGCGGCTGATGTGCGGCAGAGGACCAGCCTGCTGTGTCCGGGAGTTGCTGGACAGGGGAGAGGTCGACAGTGAGCTCGTCGAGCTGGTCGGCGTAGGTGGCGCGCCAGGCTACCGCCGTGCGCTCGTCGAACTCCGTGGTGTTCAGTTGGCCGTCGGCAAAGGCCGCGGCGAGGACATCGGCGATCTCTTGGCGGCGTGCGTGTGAAACGCGCTTACGGGGCACATTGTCTGCAGAATCGGTCGACATGCCCCCAAAGCTACTTAGTTCTAAGCGGCGAAGCGTGCCCGTCACCTTGAGAGCGGGGAAGCGATTTGCTTTCCGCCGCCCGTACCCTGTACTTTTGAACCCGATTCCGCCGCTGCGCGTTTATCGCGTCGCGGAAATGGAAAAGAACTCCCCGTTCTCCTCGGACGGCGCGATGTTCGCACACGCGGAAGGGCCCCGAAGAAGAGCCCCCATTTTTGCGTGTTCGGGCGCGATGCCGGACGGTGGAGACTTGAGACACCAGACGACGACAAGAAAGTGTTGGTATGCCAACTATTCAGCAGCTGGTCCGTAAGGGCCGCCACGACAAGAAAGCCAAGGTCGCTACGGCTGCCCTGAAGGGCTCCCCGCAGCGCCGCGGTGTGTGCACCCGCGTGTACACCACTACTCCGAAGAAGCCGAACTCCGCTCTGCGTAAGGTCGCGCGTGTGCGTCTGACTTCCGGTATTGAAGTTTCCGCTTACATCCCGGGTGAGGGCCACAACCTGCAGGAGCACTCCATGGTGCTCGTGCGCGGTGGCCGTGTGAAGGACCTTCCGGGTGTCCGCTACAAGATCATCCGTGGTGCTCTGGATACCCAGGGTGTCAAGGACCGCAAGCAGGCTCGCTCCCGTTACGGCGCGAAGAAGGGACAGTAATCAATGCGTAAGCAGCAAGCACCGAAGCGTCCCGTAGTCAAGGACCCGGTTTACGATTCTGAGCTGGTCACCCAGCTGATCAACAAGATTCTCAAGGACGGTAAGAAGTCCACCGCGCAGCGCATTGTCTACGGCGCAATGGAGATGTGTCGCGAGAAGACCGGCACGGATCCGGTTGGCACCCTCGAAAAGGCGCTGGGCAACATCCGCCCCGACCTGGAGGTTCGCTCCCGCCGTGTTGGTGGCGCAACCTACCAGGTGCCGGTTGAGGTCCGTCCGGGCCGTTCCACCACTTTGGCTTTGCGCTGGATGGTCACCTTCACCCGGCAGCGCCGTGAGAACACCATGACCGAGCGTCTGGCTAACGAGATCCTGGATGCGTCCAACGGTCTTGGTGCATCCGTGAAGCGCCGCGAAGACACGCACAAGATGGCTGAGGCTAACCGCGCCTTTGCTCACTACCGCTGGTAATTGTCGCTACAGCTCCGGTTGCCAGGGGCGCATTTAGTGTCTCGGCCTGCCATAATCGCGATTTAGTGGCAGAATCGACAAAGGAAAACATTCAAATCGCTGTCGCTTTTCCCGCAGGTGCGGGTGTAAGCGGCCGCAACAAGACGACAAGTTGGGGTATACAACGTGGCACAAGAAGTGCTTAAGGACCTAGCTAAGGTCCGCAACATCGGCATCATGGCCCACATCGATGCCGGTAAGACGACCACGACCGAGCGCATCCTGTTCTACACGGGTATTAACCGCCGCGTCGGTGAGACGCACGACGGTGGCGCGACCACGGACTGGATGGAGCAGGAGAAGGAGCGCGGTATCACCATTACCTCCGCTGCTGTTACTTGCTTCTGGAACAACAACCAGATCAACATCATCGACACCCCGGGCCACGTTGACTTCACCGTTGAGGTTGAGCGCTCCCTGCGTGTTCTCGACGGTGCTGTTGCAGTGTTCGACGGTAAAGAGGGTGTGGAACCGCAGTCCGAGCAGGTTTGGCGTCAGGCCGCTAAGTACGACGTGCCGCGTATCTGCTTCGTGAACAAGATGGACAAGCTCGGTGCGGACTTCTACCACACCGTCCAGACCATCATTGACCGCCTCGGCGCTAAGCCGTTGGTCATGCAGCTGCCGATCGGCGCTGAGGACGACTTCGATGGTGTCGTTGACCTCATCGACATGAAGGCCATCACCTGGCGCGGCAAGGTCGAGACCGGTGCGGAACCGACCATCGAGGAGATCCCGGCTGACCTTCAGGACAAGGCTGAGGAGTACCGCGAGCAGCTGCTCGAGGCTGTCGCTGAGTCCGACGAGGAACTCATAGAGAAGTACTTCGGCGGCGAGGAGCTCACTGTTGAGGAGATCAAGGGCGCCATCCGCAAGATGACCGTCAACTCCGAGATTTACCCGGTCTTTTGCGGTACCGCGTACCGCAACAAGGGTGTGCAGCCGCTGCTCGATGCTATTGTTGACTACCTGCCGAACCCGCTGGACATTGGCGAGGTCCAGGGCACCTCTGTCGACGGTGAAGAGAAGATGACGCGTAAGCCGTCTGTCGAGGAACCGTTCTCCGCTCTGGCGTTCAAGATTGCCGTTCACCCGTTCTTCGGCAAGCTGACCTACGTGCGCGTTTACTCCGGCCAGGCCATCCCGGGCGAGCAGATGCTCAACTCCACGAAGTCCAAGAAGGAGCGCGTGGGCAAGCTCTTCCAGATGCACGCGAACAAGGAGAACCCGGTCGAGCACGCTGATGCCGGCAACATCTACGCGTTCATCGGTCTGAAGGAAACCACCACGGGTGACACCCTGTGCAACCCGGACCACCCGATCATCCTGGAGTCCATGGACTTCCCGGACCCGGTGATCCAGGTCGCTATTGAGCCGAAGACCAAGGCTGACCAGGAGAAGCTGGGTACCGCTATCCAGAAGCTCGCGGAGGAGGATCCGACCTTCACCGTGCAGCTCGACGAGGAGTCCGGCCAGACCGTCATCGGCGGCATGGGCGAGCTCCACCTCGACGTCCTGGTTGACCGTATGAAGCGCGAGTTCAAGGTCGAAGCGAACATCGGTTCCCCGCAGGTTGCGTACCGCGAGACCATCCGCAAGCCGGTTGAGCACCTCGACTACACGCACAAGAAGCAGACTGGTGGTTCCGGTCAGTTCGCGAAGGTCATCATCTCCATCGAGCCGTACGCTCCGGAGGCAGACGAGCTCGAAGAGGGCCAGTCCCCGACCTACACCTTCGAAAACGCCGTCACCGGTGGCCGCGTGCCGAAGGAGTACATCCCGTCGGTTGACGCTGGTATCCAGGATGCGATGCAGTACGGCTACCTTGCTGGCTACCCGCTGGTGAACATCAAGGCCACGCTCGAGGACGGCGCTTACCACGAGGTCGACTCCTCTGAGATGGCGTTCAAGCTCGCTGGTTCCCAGGCCCTGAAGGAAGCTGTCGCGAAGGCGAAGCCGGTGCTGCTCGAGCCGCTCATGGCTGTCGAGGTTGTCACCCCCGAGGAGTACATGGGTACCGTCAACGGCGACATCAGCTCCCGCCGCGGCCAGGTGTACGCCATGGAAGACCGTTCCGGCGCCAAGGTTGTCAAGGCGAAGGTGCCCCTGTCCGAAATGTTCGGTTACATCGGTGACCTCCGTTCCTCCACCGCTGGCCGTGCGAACTTCACCATGGTGTTCGACTCCTACGGTGAGGTTCCGTCCAACATCGCTCAGGACATCATCGACGAGCGCAACGGCCGGGCTTAAGCCCAGCTAACCCTCCCTTCTGTGCCAGGAGGGAGGGGCGGTAGCGGCCGAGCTGAGCGGAGCATCGCTTGACGACGTTTCACTGAGCCGGCCGTTACCACAGATCAACTGCCTACCGCAGTGGTTGGAGCCCTAGACTAGCCCCGGCCTGTGGTTTGAAAAACGGCATTAACAAATCTAGGATCATGTAACTGGCACATTTGCAAATGAACAACCACGTGATTGTGAGATTCACAATCACACGATCGTCCAGGAGGACAATCAGTGTCTAAGGCTAAGTTTGAGCGCAGCAAGCCGCACGTAAACATCGGCACCATCGGTCACGTCGACCACGGCAAGACCACCACCACTGCTGCCATCACCACGGTTCTGGCTAGCCAGTACCCGGAGGAGAACCAGGCATTCGACTACGCTGCGATCGATAAGGCTCCGGAGGAGCGCGAGCGTGGTATTACCATCAACATTTCCCACGTTGAGTACAACACCCCGAAGCGCCACTACGCACACGTTGACGCCCCGGGCCACGCCGACTACATCAAGAACATGATTACCGGTGCTGCTCAGATGGACGGCGCGATCCTCGTGGTTGCTGCTACCGACGGCCCGATGCCGCAGACCCGTGAACACGTGCTGCTCGCTCGCCAGGTTGGCGTTCCGTACATCCTCGTCGCTCTGAACAAGTGCGACATGGTTGACGATGAGGAGATCATCGAGCTCGTCGAGATGGAGGTCCGCGAGCTGCTGGCTGAGCAGGAGTACGACGAAGAAGCTCCGATCGTCCAGATCTCCGCTCTGAAGGCTCTTGAAGGCGACGAGAAGTGGGTTCAGTCCATCGTCGACCTCATGCAGGCTTGCGATGACTCCATCCCGGACCCGGAGCGCGAGACCGACCGTCCGTTCCTGATGCCGGTCGAGGACATCTTCACCATTTCCGGCCGCGGTACCGTTGTTACCGGCCGTGTTGAGCGTGGTGTCCTGAACCTCAACGACGAGGTTGAGATCATCGGTATCCGGGAGAAGTCCCAGAAGACCACCGTTACCTCCATCGAGATGTTCAACAAGCTTCTCGACACCGCTGAGGCTGGCGACAACGCTGCTCTGCTGCTGCGTGGTCTCAAGCGTGAGGACGTTGAGCGTGGCCAGGTCGTCATCGCACCGGGCGCCTACACCCCGCACACCAAATTCGAGGGTTCCGTCTACGTCCTGTCCAAGGACGAGGGCGGCCGCCACACCCCGTTCTTCGACAACTACCGTCCGCAGTTCTACTTCCGCACCACCGACGTGACCGGTGTTGTGAAGCTGCCGGAGGGCACCGAGATGGTCATGCCGGGCGACAACGTTGAGATGTCCGTCGAGCTGATCCAGCCGGTCGCTATGGATGAGGGTCTGCGCTTCGCTATCCGCGAGGGCTCCCGCACCGTCGGCGCTGGCCGTGTCACCAAGATCGTCGAGTAATCACTCGCGATCGAGCGCTAGCGCGCTGATCTAACCGCTGTTTCCGGGTTCATCCCGGGGCAGCGGTTTTTTCGTGCCTTCACCCGGGCGAGTGTAGATTCAGTTGCGTGAGCCCGTCCGACATGCCTGACCCGACCCGGATCCCCACTGTTTTGGATGAGCTGCGCCTGACGTGGGAGGGGCAGCCTGAGTTGTCGCTGGCCACGCTTCTCGGTGTGCTGTCTAACCGCGGGGTGGGGTGGGGCACCTCCGACGAGGAGTTGATTGAGGCTCTCCGTGCCGAGCGCGCCATTCATCCAGCAGACGTGCCCCGTGATGAGAACGGTCGCGCAGCGCATTCTTTCCTCGTTGAAACCGCATCGCCCGACCATAGCGTCACGCTCACCCGGTCCCATGTCGTCGTCAGGTCGGTACAGGACCGCGACCGGCAGCCGAGCATGTGGGCGTATGAGTCTGTCCGGGCGACGGGTCCCGGCCGGTTGCTTGTGGTCAGGGATGGGGAGGGGGTTGAGCACCGCTTGGGCGTCGTCACGCGAATTGAAGCGCTGGGGGACGCGCCTGAGCTGGAGGGGCTCGAGCTCGCGGAAGTGGGCAACGCTGTGTGGCTTGTGCTTATCGACGGTGCCCGCGCCCTGATCAGCCATCGCCTCCACACATGGCGCGTCGAGGGGCGGGAGGTCAAGAAAACTACGCTGGCGTGGGAGCGCGTTGTGCGGTGCGAAATAGGCGAAGACCTGGTCGTCTCCCCGGTAGGTGGGGGAGAGGACCAGGTCTTGGGCCGGGTGGAGCAGATCGTGCTCTTAGAGAGCTAGTTTGCCGCCACCTTGTCGAGGTGAAGCTTGAACACCGTGTCAATATCCATGGTGTCCACAGCGTCCCGGAAGTCCTTGTCGAGCTGCTCGACGTGGGCGACGATCGTCTCGAAGTCGAACTCGGGGTTCGCTGTGATGGTGAACGTCGCGGTTGGGCGCTGTCCCACGTAGGACACGTTCTGGGTCGCCTTGGTGATCGGCTCAGTGGATTCGGCGTAGTTGCACGCAGCCTGAGCGAGGCGGGCGACATTGACGCGGGTCTCACCCAACGCCGGATTGGCGGGGGCGATGGCGCGGTTGTTGAACCCGCGGCTGCGAATGTTCGACAGGATCATCCACAGCCCCAGGATGATGGAGGCGACCATGACGGCGATGAGCGCGCCGGTGTACCAATTCATTCCTGGCACATCGGCAATCATGGAGCGGTTGATGTCGCGGACAAAGTCCGAAACGTACGGAATGTTCCAGTACAGCGCCGCGGGGATCAACCCGCCAAGGAGCAGAAGCAGCCCCAGCAGGAAGATGATCAGGCGGTCGAAGAACGCGAGTGTCCGTGTCATTGCAGCTCCCTCACCGGTTCGGGTTGGTGGATGTTGACCTTGACGTGCGGCGGCGGATTGAGCCTCTGAACCTGCTCGGTCAGGGTTGCCGCCAGACGCTGGTCGAGGTGGCCGGAACCGTCATCCTCTACGTCCACGATGAGCTTCTTGCGGGTCGCCTTGGAGGAAATGCTCGAGCGGCCGAGTTCGGACCGTGCAGATGCGGTCGCCTTGCGGGCCACGTCCACCGGGCGAACCCAGATGGAGGACGGCGAAGCGACCTGCATGTGGGTCCGTGGACGCGGCATGAGAGCAGTGATGAGCAGCCACAGGCCCACCAGCGCCACGATAATGCCGACGGTGATTCCCACCGGGTTCACCGCGGCGCCACCGAGCCACTGGAAGACCGGGCGGATCCACGAGTTCTGCGGGTCGTTCTCCTGGTAGCGGTACCACAGGTCGCGTCCGATCACGCCTGCCAAACCGAGCAGGAGCAGGCCGAGTAGGACGGTCAGCCAGCGCACAACCGGGTTGCCGCGCGGTTCACCGCCGGGTTGCGGGGCGACGTGATCGGGCCCCTGAGCTGGCGGCGCCTGAGGTTGGGGAACCTGCGGCTGCGCCAAATCAGTGATGTCGTGGATCTCAGCCATCGCTTTCCTCCTCGAGGTTGTCCGGGCTGACGGTGATCGGTGTCAACGCTTGCGGCTTAGGCGCCTGCGGCACGAGGATCTGCTTGGGATTGTCCACACCCACGCGTCGCAGCGGTTGCGGCTCCGGCCGGAGGACCTCAACGTGCTGGGGCTTCGGTGCATAGATCGGGTCGAGCGGTCGGCGTGCCGGCAGGGACACCGGTGCGATTCGCGCCGGAGCGGTAACGGTGATCTGGCGCAGCGGCTCCGTCGGCGGAATGATCACCGGCTTGCGCGGGAATGCGCGGGTAACCGTGATCGGCCGCTGGGGTGCGAACTGCGTGACGGTGATGCTGCGCAGCGGGGCCGGTGCCGGCGCAACGGGGGAGCGTGGCGCCGGCGGCTGCGGCAGCTGAATACCCGCCAACGGTAGCGGCGGGGGAGTGAGCACCGGATCGAGCGGGCGAATCGGCGGCTGTGGCACCCCGCGAACGCTTGGCGCTGGCGGGGCGGACACGTGCTGCACGGTCGGTGCCGGCGGCGTGCTCACGTGAGCGATCTGGTCGTACGTGGAGTCGTCCACAACGATTGGGGTCAGCTCGGCCTGCGGCTTGACCACGGGTGAGGTGACAGTCGATGGGGTGGTCTCCACCGGGGCCGGCACAATGCCGACGGGGTGGTGTGCCAAGTCGGTGCGCGTCACGCGCCGTTGGGAGGACACTTCCGCATCCGCCACGGCAATGTTGATGCGCGTGACCGTCAGACCGGTGAGCGTTTCCACATGGGTGCCCACCGTCTGCCGGACTTCGTCGGTAATCGCGCCGACCGGGGCGGGGTAGGTGGTCACCATCTCTACGTCGAGTGCGACAGCGCCGGAGGGACGGTCAATATGGGCATCCACGCGCGGAAAACTACGACCGGCAAGGCCGGCCAGTTTTGCGTCGATCGCGCAGGTGCCTGGAACCGTCAGCACAGCCGCTTCGGCGACGCGACCAACGGCCTTCTCGCTGATGCGGTAGGAATCTGGATCCATTAGCCGCGACCCCGGCCCGAGGTTGTGCTCACCAGCTCGGCGAGGTCAATGCGGCCTTCGAGCTGGGCGCCGACGACACCACCGATGGCGCCGAAGAGCGCGGTGAAGAAGAAGCCGAGCCACCCGCCCAAGATGAGCGCGAACGCCAGCACAACACCGATCAGTGCGCCTAGGACGGTCTTATTGGAGAAAATGTTCATTTCTGTGTCCCATACTCTTAGTTTTGCGTAGCCGTCTGGGGTCTGCGCACGGCGTCCGCCACGACGACATCAATACGCGGCGCGCCCATGCTCGCAATGGCGGGGGTCTGTGCGACGGCGCTCTGAATGTCGGCGACGATGTGCGGAATCTCGCGGCGGGAGGACAGGTCGTAGATGACGTGGATGGCAATGTGCGAGGGCCCGATCAGCTCGATGCCCTCAATCATTGCGCCCGGCACCCGCAGGAAAGCCCTGCCCATGCGGCCGCTGGTCAACCCCGCCACGCCTTTCACGGATGTCGCGGCACCGCAGATTTGCTCGGCGGTGTCGCGGGTGACGGAGAACGAAGCCATTACTGTTCCAGGACCTGACCGTTAGCCGGGTAGGTCGGCTCGTTGCGGACGGCCTCTTCCTCGGTGTTCTGCTCCGGCAGGTTGACATCGTGGACGGTGACGTCGACGCGGTCGACGATCAGGCCGGTCATGCGGGTCACGGCGATGGTGACGTTCTCGCGGATAGCGTTAGCCAGCTCGTGGATGGCAACTCCGTACTCGGCGATGATGGCAACGGCGACGTCAGCGTGGCCGTTCTCCACCACAACGTTCACGCCCTGCTGGACATTGGTGGAAGCGGTCAGGGACTCACGGACTGCGCCCCACATGCGGGCCGCGCCGCCGCCCAGGTTGTGCACACCGGAGACCTCGCGGGCAGCGATGCCGGCGATCTTGCCCACAACGTTGTCGTCGATGACGGTAGAACCGTGCTCGGTCTCGAGCGCCTCGTTGCGCGGTTGAGCTGCTGCTTCAGGAGTGGTGGAGCCGCCGGTCTCGGCGGTTGCGGGAACGTCAGCGGAGGTCGGGTTCTGGTTGTTGGTGTCCATCATGGTCCTTCCGGGAAAGTTGGGTTAGTTGCGCTTATGCGTCACTCGCCATACTAGGCTCGCCTGCGTACCTCGGCAATGCGAGAAGAAGATCGGTACCGTTTCGAGACCAAGTCCTCCTATTTGCTTTCG
Organism: Corynebacterium sp. CCUG 69979; assembly: GCF_024454095.1. Taxonomy (NCBI): domain Bacteria; kingdom Bacillati; phylum Actinomycetota; class Actinomycetes; order Mycobacteriales; family Corynebacteriaceae; genus Corynebacterium; species Corynebacterium sp. CCUG 69979. The sequence goes on from NZ_JAGPZA010000001.1 coordinate 101,076, forward strand.
GTTTGAGCTGTGTGTTTAAATACTCGGGTTGCTTTAACACGGCGTCTTCAACACGGCGTCGCTGGTAAGGCGAACATGACACCTTTTGCACGGTAAGCCAGCATTGCTTATCGACGAAGGACCTGCGATCGAGCACAGGCCACCACGAGGCACTCTCGAGACCGGGGACCGGAGAAGGGGCATGGCAAATAAACAGCGGCAGTACACGAAGGCCACGGGGCGCTGATCGTCGATAAGCGATCTGCCCACCTCCTTCCAAGCCTGACACTGAGCTTTCTTGCTCAGCGGAAGCACTGACAAGCGCGTTGTTTTCACGCCATGCATCTTCCGCCGATTGTCATGGCAGTCAATTCGTTTGAAAGACACTGGCGTTGTCAGCCGGGCCCTGAACCGGACAACGTTATAGAGAAAAGAAGCAAGCTAGTCCTCACCTCTTCGCTCTCAATTCACTTTGTTCACATCGAGCGAAGCGAGAGAGTGAACGTGGGGAAGCGAGGAAGAGGTTTACGTGGCGGGACAGAAGATCCGCATCCGGCTCAAGGCCTACGACCACGAAGCGATTGACGCATCTGCGAAGAAGATCGTTGAGACGGTCACCCGCACGGGTGCCCGCGTCGTTGGACCGGTGCCGTTGCCTACCGAAAAGAACGTGTACGCCGTTATTCGTTCTCCCCACAAGTACAAGGACTCGCGCGAGCATTTTGAGATGCGCACTCACAAGCGCCTCATCGACATCCTCGACCCGACGCCGAAGACGGTGGATGCCCTCATGCGCATCGACCTTCCTGCCAGCGTCGACGTGAACATCCAGTAGGGAGAACTGACACATGACTAACGAGATCAAGGGCATTCTGGGCCGCAAGCTCGGTATGACCCAGATCTTCGACGAGGAGAACCGTGTTATCCCGGTGACCGTCGTCGAGGCTGGGCCGTGCGTTGTCACCCAGATCCGCACTGAAGAAACCGATGGCTACTCCGCCATCCAGATCGCTTACGGCGACATTGATCCCCGTAAGGCGAAGAAGCCGCAGGCAGGCCACTACCAGAAGGCCGGCCAGAACCCGCGCCGCCACGTGGCTGAGATCCGCATGGACGACACCTCTGCCTACGAACTTGGCCAGGAAGTGACCGTCAACATCTTCGACGGCGATACCTTCGTCGACGTTGCCGGCACCACCAAGGGCAAGGGCTACGCAGGTGCCATGAAGCGCCACGGCTTCGCAGGCCAGGGTGCCGCTCACGGTAACCAGGCTGCGCACCGCCGCGTCGGCTCCATCGGTGGCTGCGCCACCCCGGGCCGCGTGTTCAAGGGCAAGCGCATGGCAGGCCGCATGGGCAGCAACCGTGTGACTACCCAGAACCTGAAGATTCAACGCATCGACGGCGACTCCAACCTGCTGCTGATCAAGGGCGCCATTCCCGGCGCCAAGGGCAGCCTGGTCACCGTCAAGACCGCAGTGAAGGGCGGTGCTCACGCATGACGAACCTGACACTTGATGTCCACACCGCTGACGGAGCAACCAAGGGCACTGTCGAGCTCCCGGCCGAGCTGTTCGACCGTGAAGCTTCCGTGCCCCTGATGCACCAGGTGGTCAACGCGCAGCTCGCCGCTGCACGCCAGGGCACCCACAAGACCAAGACCCGCGGCGAGGTCCGCGGCGGTGGCCGCAAGCCGTTCCGCCAGAAGGGCACCGGCCGCGCACGCCAGGGCTCCATCCGCGCACCGCACTACACCGGCGGTGGCACGGTTCACGGCCCGGTGCCGCGTGACTACTCGCAGCGCACCCCGAAGAAGATGATCAAGGCAGCTCTTGCCGGCGCCCTGACCAACCGTGCTCAGAACGACCGCATTCACGTGGTCGAAGAGCTCGTTCCGGGTCAGACCCCGTCGACCAAGTCCGCCCGCGCCTTTGTCGAGCGCCTCACCGACCGCAAGTCGGTTCTGCTCGTCATCGGCCGTGAGGATGTCAACTCCCGTCTTTCCGCACGGAACCTGCCGGGCGTGACCATCCTTGAGCCGGGTCAGCTGAACACCTACGACGTGCTCAACGCAGACGACGTGGTCTTCTCCGTGGAAGCTCTCCACGACTTCGTGGGCCGCGCAAACGCTGTTGGTGCCGCAGAGGAGGCAAAGAACTAATGGCTAAGATCGCCAACCCGCGCGACATCATCATCGCCCCGGTCCTCTCCGAGAAGACCTACGGCCTGATGGAGCAGAACACCTACACGTTCTACGTCGCTCCGGAAGCCAACAAGACCCAGATCAAGATTGCCGTGGAGGAAATCTTCGGCGTGAAGGTCGATTCCGTGAACACCGTCAACCGCGAGGGCAAGCGCAAGCGTTCCCGCACCGGTTGGGGCAAGCGGAAGGACACCAAGCGCGCCTACGTCACCCTCCGCGAGGGCAGCGACTCCATCGACATTTTCGGAGGCGCGACTGCCTAGCGGCAGCCAGCGCTAACGAAAAGAGTTAGATCGAAAAGGAACTACTATGGCTATTCGTAAGTACAAGCCGACAACCCCGGGTCGCCGCAACAGCTCCGTTTCCGAGTTCGAGGACATCACTCGTTCCACCCCGGAGAAGTCCCTGCTGCGCCCGCTCCCGAAGAAGGGTGGCCGCAACACTCACGGCCACATCACTACCCGCCACCGTGGCGGCGGCCACAAGCGCCAGTACCGCGTTATTGACTTCCGCCGCTCCGACAAGGACGGCATCCCGGCAAAGGTCGCTCACATCGAGTACGACCCGAACCGCACCGCCAACATCGCTCTGTTGCACTACGCAGACGGCGAGAAGCGCTACATCATCGCACCGAAGGGCCTGACCCAGGGCACCACGGTAGAAGCTGGCGCCAACGCCGACATCAAGGTGGGCAACAACCTGCCGCTGCGCAACATCCCGACCGGTACGACCATCCACGCCGTGGAGCTCAAGCCGGGTGCCGGCGCCAAGCTGGCCCGTTCCGCAGGCACATCCATCCAGCTGCTGGGTAAGGAAGGCACCTACGCCGTTTTGCGTATGCCGTCTTCCGAAATCCGCCGCGTGGACATCCGCTGCCGCGCGACCGTCGGCGAGGTTGGCAACGCTGACCAGATCAACATCCGCTGGGGTAAGGCCGGCCGTATGCGCTGGAAGGGCTGGAGGCCCACTGTCCGCGGTGTTGTCATGAACCCGGTCGACCACCCGCACGGTGGTGGTGAGGGTAAGACCTCCGGTGGCCGCCACCCGGTTTCCCCGTGGGGCCAGCAGGAAGGCCGTACCCGCAACCCGAACCGTTATTCCAACAACATGATCGTGCGCCGTCGTCGCCCGAACAAGAAGCGCTAAGAGGAGGTAACTTCACATGCCACGCAGCCTAAAGAAAGGCCCGTTCGTTGACGAGCACCTCCTCAACAAGGTGGATGCTCAGAACGAGGCCGGAACCAAGCAGGTCATCAAGACCTGGTCCCGCCGCTCGACCATTCTCCCCGACTTCATCGGGCACACCTTCGCCGTCCACGACGGCCGCAAGCACGTGCCGGTGTTCATCGACGAGTCCATGGTCGGCCACAAGCTCGGTGAATTCGCACCGACGAAGACCTTCAAGGGTCACGTCAAGGAAGAGAAGGGGCGTCGATAAGCAATGAGTGACACCATCACCTCCGCACGCGCTACCGCCAAGTACGTTCGCACCTCGCAGATGAAGGCGAACCGGGTCCTCGACCTCGTCCGCGGCAAGTCCGTGTCCGAGGCCCTGGCAATCCTGAAGTACGCGCCGCAGTCCGTGTCCACCCAGGTGGCCAAGGTCGTCGCGTCTGCAGCTGCCAACGCTGAGAACAACTTCGGTCTTGACCCGCGCACGCTGGTCATTTCCGAGGCATACGCCAACGAAGGCCCGACCATGCGCCGCTACCAGCCGCGCGCCCAGGGCCGCGCATTCCAGATCCGCAAGCGCACCTGCCACATCACCGTGGTAGTTGAGAGCCAGAAGGAGGCTTAAACTCACATGGGTCAGAAAATTCACCCGCACGGCCTCCGGCTGGGCATCACCGCTGACTGGAAGTCCCACTGGTACGCCGACAACAACTACGCAGACTATGTCGCTGAAGACATCAAGATACGCGAGTTCTTGAACAAGAACTTGCAGCGCGCAGGCATCGCTGACATTGTCATCGAGCGCACCCGCGACCGCGTCCGCGTCGACATTCACACCGCCCGCCCGGGCATCGTGATCGGCCGCCGCGGTGCAGAGGCTGACCGCATCCGCCGCGAGCTGGAAAAGCTCACCGGCAAGATGGTCGCCCTGAACATCCTCGAGGTCAAGAACGTCGACGCCAACGCCGCTCTGGTCGCCCAGTCCGTGGCAGAGCAGCTGGTCAACCGTGTTGCATTCCGCCGCGCCATGCGTAAGGCCATCCAGTCCGCGATGCGCCAGCCGCAGGTCAAGGGCATCAAGATTCAGTGCTCCGGCCGTCTCGGCGGCGCTGAGATGTCCCGCGTCGAGCGCTACCACGAGGGCCGCGTCCCGCTGCACACCCTGCGCGCCGAGATCGACTACGGTCTCGCTGAGGCAGAGACCACCTTCGGCATCATCGGTGTCAAGGTTTGGATCTACAAGGGTGACGTCGTCGGCGGTGTCCGCGAGTCCGAACTCAACGCACCGAAGAACGAGCGCGGTGGCCGTGGCGACCGCGACCGTCGTCCGCGCCGTGGCGGCCAGCGCCGCCAGCGCGCTGAGCAGAAGAAGGAGGGTTAAGTTCATGCTTATCCCGAAGCGCGTCAAGTACCGTCGCCAGCACCGCCCGAACCGTTCGGGCGTGTCCAAGGGCGGCAACACCATCAACTTCGGCGACTACGGCCTGCAGGCTCTCGAGCCGGCGTACATCACCAACCGCCAGATCGAGTCCGCACGTATCGCCATCAACCGCCACGTCAAGCGCGGCGGTAAGGTTTGGATCAACATCTTCCCGGACCGCCCCCTGACCCAGAAGCCGCTCGGTGTGCGTATGGGTTCCGGTAAGGGCCCGGTGGAGAAGTGGGTGGCCAACGTCAAGCCTGGCCGCATCCTGTTCGAAATGTCTTACCCGAACGAGCAGGTCGCCCAGGAGGCTCTGCGCCGCGCCGGCGCGAAGCTGCCCTGCAAGACCCGCGTTATCTCGAAGGAGGACCTGTACTAATGGCTACTGGTACCCCCGCACACGAGTTCCGCGAGCTCACCGAGGCTGAGCTTAAGGACCGCCTGTCCGCTGCTAAGGAAGAGCTGTTCAACCTGCGCTTCCAGAACGCTACCGGTCAGCTGACCAACAACCGCCGGATCTCGACGGTCAAGCGCGACATCGCCCGCATCTACACGGTGCTGCGCGAGCGCGAGCTGGGCCTGTCCACTGTCCCTGGTGAAGGAGCGTAAGTAAATGACTGAAGCAACTGGAACCGCCACCGGCAAGGGTCCGAAGCACACTGAGGCCCAGCCGAAGGAGAAGGGTCTGCAGAAGCGCCGCCGTGGCTACGTCGTGTCCGACAAGATGGACAAGACCATCGTCGTCGAGGTCGAGGACCGTAAGTCCCACGCCCTGTACGGCAAGATTGTCCGTACTACCAAGCGCGTGAAGGCTCACGACGAGAACAACGAGGCTGGCGTGGGCGATCTCGTCCACATCATCGAGACCCGTCCGCTGTCCAAGGACAAGCACTTCCGCCTCCTGGACATTGTGGAGAAGGCTCGCTAGTCCTCTCTCTTCGCGAAGAAACCCGCCGATTTCAATCGGCGGGTTTCTTGCTGTTTAGTGCATCGGCTACATCATTGAATGAGGTGCTCGAGTTCGCGCGCGTAGGGTGTGTCTGCGCCTGCTCGGGACACCGTGATCGATGCGGCGAAAGCGGCGAAATTGAGGAATTCCCGCCACTCGCTGCCGTTCAAATTCAGCAGGTCGTCGCGGCCCAAACCACGCCGGTCGAACTGGTGCACCAGCGCGGCCATCACGGTGTCACCGGCGCCGATGGTGTCCACGACGCGCACTTCGTGCGTTGGGACGGAGCACTCGCCGAACGGAGCGCGCACGCGGATGCCGTCTGAGGAGGTGGTCACTACGACGGGGACGGTCGAGGTATCGCCGAGGAACTCGACTTCGTCATCGGAAAGCTTCAGCACCGTCACGCATTCCAGCATGCCCCGCAGGAACGCGCGATGCTTTTCCGTGGTTGTGGCCGGGCGGATATTCGGATCGAGGCAGACGACGGTATCGGCCTGAGCACTTGAACGAGCGGCGGAAACGTAGCGCGACGCGGCCGGCTCACGTGTCAGCGAAAGGCTGCCGAACACCGCGAAGCCCTCTGACACAGGCACTGGTTCTGCCTGACGGTCGGCTGTGCCCTCGGTGTAGAACTGGTAGCTTGCCGATCCATCGTCCCCGATGGATGCCACCGCCAATGTGGTGGGCTCGGGCCCGGTGCGGCAGTGGGGGAGGGCGACGTGGGCGTCGATAAGCGACGCGCGCAGCTCGCGGCCGAAACTATCGCTGGATAACCGCGATTGGAACGAGACGGTGGATCCCATGCGGCCGAGAGCGCGCGCGACATTGAACGGGCCACCGCCGAGCGCTGGCCGCAGAGGCGCAAGTGGAGGCGTGCCGGCGGGCACGAGGTCCACCAGCGCCTCGCCGTAGACCGTGATCATTGGGTGCGCGATGCCTGGTCGAAGAATTCCCGCTCGTAGTAGCAGGCGTGCATGAAGGCCTCGGTGGCCTTGGCGCGCTGCTGCTCCGTGGTATTCGACAGCGCCTTCTCCACGCTCTGCAGCGCGATGCGCACACCGTCGACGAAGTCCTCGCCGCCGTACATGGACAGCCACGCGTTGTAGGGGTGGGCGTCGCGGTTGTTCTCGGCGAGGTGCATGCCCACCTCGGCGTAGAGCCAGAAGCACGGCAGCACGGCGGCGGCACCGACGGCGTAGTCGGCCAGCGCCGCTTCAGACTTGAGCATGTTCACATACCCGAGTGTCACCGGCGACGGGGGAGTGTCCGCCGCGACCTCGTGCGTGGTGATCCAGTTGCGGTGCAGATCGGATTCCGCCTCAATGGCGACAGTCGCAGACTGGGCCCACCACACCTGGTCTTCAGCGTCTGGAGCTTTCACGCTTAACGACGCCAACGCCCGCGAGTACTCACGCAAGTAGTACGCATCCTGAACCAGATAGAAGGAGAACTGCTCCTGCGGCAACGTGCCGTCGCGCAGAGCGCGGATGAACGGCAGATCGAGGGTCTCCGGCCACACCTTCGCCGCTGCCCTTTCCCATAGGTCGCGGGTGTAGGGGCCGGCAGCCTCGATCTTGGGTTCGAGGATGGGGGAAGAGGTGGTGTTCGGGGCGGTCCAATCGTCACTAAGCTGCCACGGCTGGGTGGACCCTGCTGCTGCGAGACGGCGAGCGCGGTGGGAGTGGTCGATGGGGCCGTGGCCGGTGCCAACGTTGAGGTCGTCCGCGTGCGCGATCGCTTCATGCAGCCAGTTCGACGTCCACGCGAGCGCAGTGTCCGGGTCGATAGCCATGCGGGTGGCGAAGGCCGACGACAAGGAACAACCCGTGCCGTGCGTGTTCTTCGTGTCCACGCGGGGGACCTCCGCGACCTCGGTTTCACCGCCGGGGGAGACCAGCGCGTTCGATGCCATTCCTTCGCGCAGGTGACCGCCCTTGACCACGACTTTCACGCCGCTGGCGTCTGCGTAGGCCCGGCCCTGCTCCATAGCCTCCTCGAGCGTGTCCGCAGGCTGCGTGCCCGCCAGAACCGCCAGCTCCGGAATGTTCGGCGTGACCACGGTCGCGTGGTCCTCCACAAACTGCCGCAGCGCATCCTCCGCGTCCTCGGTGAGCAGGCGGTCGCCGCTGGTGGCCACCATCACCGGGTCCACCACGACGACTGGGACCGGGTGCGCGGCCAGGTAGTCGGAGACAGTCTGTGTAGTCTCCGCGTCACCCAGCATGCCGATCTTCACCGCGTCGACCTGGACGTCGTCGAAGACCGCATCGAGCTGAGCCTTGAGAAACTCCTGCGGCGGGGTGTGAATGTCGCGCACGCCGTGGGTGTTCTGCGCCACCAGCGAGGTGACCACGCACATGCCGTACCCGCCGGCAGCCGCAATCGACTTCAGATCTGCCTGGATGCCCGCACCGCCTGTCGGGTCGGTTCCGGCAATGGACAAGATGTTAGGGATAGCGCCAGGCGTGCGTTCAACCATCAGACAATTCCTCCGCGAATTCGAGTTCGATCAGGTTCAACGGGTGTGATCTCAGCCCGGCCTACTACGGGCTGGGCACCCCGTGTCTTATCCCTCAACCATACGTGAGGCTCGCGTCCGTCAGGGGGTCTTCAAACAATCAAAGACCTGACTTCGACGTGTATCGAGGTCAGGGCTGGCGGCTTAAGAGCCGCGGCTTCGGACTGCTGCGGATTCCTGGGGGACGGTTCGTGCCCTTTGGGAGCTGGAATACTGCTCGGGCATATAAGCATTGACGCACGTTTTTGACCTGCGAGTTTAGATGAGCAGTATTCTGAAAAACCGCCAGTAGTATTCCGGGTAGACGGTGCCCCCCATTGGTAGGGCTCCCCTTCGCAACGACCCGGGGTTATTGCAGCACTCTGCTCTGCTCAAGGTGCTGCATCCGAGGCCAAGCGCGGCCGCCGCTCCTACCCCACAGCATTGTTCACGGCACCGACGAACCTGTCATAATCCGCGCGTATTCCCTCCAGTGGCTCCACCACGGCTGTGTGAGATATCGCCGCCACCTCTTTGCGCACAGCCTGCCGGGTGCGGCGCTTCACCCCGGAGCCGATCACCCCACCGAAGACGGTAGTGACCAGACCGATGATGAGTCCCATCAATAGCCCGGCCATGATCAGCAGCGTAGGCACTGGCCACCCCTCGACCGTGGGCACGAGATCATCGCCCAGCAAGGGCATCAGAGCGCCCGGCACGAAGGCGACAAGGAGATACCACACCACACCGGCGAGAGCGGCGATGAGCGCCAGCCATTGAATCACCGTGAGCAGGAACCATCCGCGTGACGGTTCTGCGGGGAGGCGGGTGCGCGCCACGGCACGGTCCAGTTCACCCGGCAGAGATTGGGAAATCTCCTCGGTGCGGTCTGCCACCGCCGCCGACCACGCATGGGGCAACCCGGCTGCGGCAGCTGCGGAATAGTCACGCAGGCCCTTGTTCGCCACCGCCTTGCCGGACGCGTCCAGCTCCGGCATCGAGGTGCGGTGCACACCCACTTCGTCGGACTCCTCCCGCAACCCAAGGCGGCGCAACGGATCGGGGCGGAACCTGGTGATCCAGCTGGTCAACAACCACCCGGTGCGCTCATGCAGCCGCTTGCGGTAGGCGGCGGCAGTGGTCGAGGCGATGCGCTCCGCCCCGGCCGCTTGAGACAAGGTCGCATCAAGGGCACGCTTCGCGTGCTTTTCGACGCCACCCACCCCACTTGCCGGCGCATAGTCCTCCGTCACCGCCCGAATGTCAGCTTCGATGCGGGCGGCCTGAGCAGTGTGCGCGCGGGCAACCTTGGAAATGGAGCCCCGCAGCGCCTCAATGCCCTCACCGGTGCGGGTGGAGGTGGGGATGACGGAGATGCGGGAAAGGCCGTCGTCGAGAAGCAAATTCTCGAAGTTCCCGGCAACCGTGGGCACATCGTCCGCATGCAGCAGGTCAGCTTTGTTCAGTACGGCGAGGGTGACTTCGGCGTGGCCGGCGTGGGGGCGGATGAATTGGTCGTGGATCACGCTGTCGGCGTACTTCTCGGGGTCGGTGACCCAAACCAGCACGTCGACTTGGCCGGCAAGGCGTTCCGCGATCGCACGGTTGGAGGCTTCCACCGAGTCGAAGTCAGGCAGGTCCAACAAGATGAGTGGGCCGGCGCCGGGAGCGAACTCACCTTCGCGGCTCCGGCGGTCTTCCACCCCAAGCCAGTCCAGCAGCGCTTCGGACCCTTCCGGCTCCCAAATCGCCGCGAGAGGTGAGGATGTGGTCGGGCGGCGCGCAGCTGCCTCGCCTAAGTCCTCGCCTACGACCGCATTGAACAGAGACGTCTTGCCGGAGCCGGTCGCGCCAAAGAATCCTACGACGGTGTGGTCAGCAGACAGGGCGCGGCGTTCCGCTCCCGCGCGCGCGACCGCTTGGAAGCGCTGGACCTCGTCGGCAGGCAAGTAGGGCGCGCCGATGGAGGCAGCTTCCTCCAACGCGGCGAGCCGGTCGCCGAGCGGAGTTGTGCGTTTGAATAGCGCCACTATCCCTCGCCCTCCGTTCGGTGAGCTTCAGCGTCAGACGATTGCGTGCCAAACGAGCCGCGCAGTTGGTCGAATAAGCTGCGCAGGGTGCCGTGCTCGTAGCTTTCCCGCACATCCTCGGGGACATGGGCGGCGGGAACCTGCTCAGTGGGGGCCGGGGTGAGGATGCCGGGGAAACGCTCGTCGATCGACACACGCGCCTCAGCAGCGGCGGTACGGATGGATTCGGCAGAGGTTCCCTCGAGCAGCGGGTCAGTGATGGCGTAGTAGCGCTCGCGTTCGCCGCGCAGCAGCACATCGAGACGCTGGTTGAGGTCTTCGCGCGCGTCGGCAGCCATGCGGCGCACTGTGTCCTCGCCGAACACCGTCTCCAGCAACTTCTGGCCTAGCACTGCGGAACCTCCCGCGATGCCGATCTCAGCGCCGGTCAGTCCGGCCGTGGTGGAGAACACCACCAGCATGAGTGCGACGGTGAGCACGTTGAGCCCCAGCGACATTACGCGCGCACGCTGGCGTTTCTCGCCCGCGGTGTCCTGAATGCGCGTCAGCATCGCCCCCTGCCATTCGCGGATGAGCTGGGCGGCCTTGTCGTCGATGTCCTGGCTGGCGCGGGCCAAGGAGGGATCAGCTGCGTGACGACGCTCCGGTGCCACCGCCCCCACATGCGCCCACGCCCGAGACGCCGCCGAGTCCGCCGCATCCACGATCACGGCGTGCAAACCCGACTCCAGCTCCGTCTCCACTTCCCGCAGGGGAGCGGGCTCACCGCTGAAGAAGCTGCCCACCTTGTCCACCGCCTGGCTGAACCAGCGCTCCACACCGCGGAACACGTCCGAGGTGCCTACCACGTCCTGCCAGCGGTCCATGACCTCGGTGCGCAGCATCTTTCCGTCGGACGTGGCATCAATGATGTGGTGGTGCGCGGAGCGGTACAGCTCTAAGATCGACTCGTCGATGTGGTTCGCGAATTCTTCGCTGCGCTGGCGCGTAGCCACCAACTCATCCACGCGGGCAAGGGCGCCGTTGGCCGCACCTGCCACGGTCTTGCCGGCCACCTCGCGCCGGGCAGCCGAATCGTCCGCCAATGAGGTCAGGTAGTCCCGGAGCGGCGCCACCATCTCAGTCGGGAGGAACTCCTCCTGCGAGTCCTTCACGTACGGCACTTCGAAGACGGTGGCCCGCTCCAGGCCGGCCTCGTTCATCATGCGGCGCAGATCGGCTGGGACCGTGGCTGCGGCTGCCTCGTCGAGGCGGTTGAGCACGACCACGACTTCGATGCCGCGACCGGCGGCGTCATGCAGAAAGTTCCACACCAGCTGATCGGCGTAGCGCGCGGGGGTGGTGACGAAGATCCACAAGTCCGCTGCGGCGAGCAGTTGGCTGGCAAGGGCGCGGTTGCGGTCATCGATGGAGTCGAAATCCGGGGCGTCGAGAAGCGAAAGACCCTCAGGAATGCTGGGTGTTTCCACCACTCGCAGCGTCGTGGACTGCTCGTTGCCCGCGCCGTGGGAACGGGCAAGGCCGGGCAGGACCTGCGGCGAGTTGAACCAGTCCGCGTCGCCCGGATTAGCCACCAACACCGGCTGTCGGGTGGTGGGGCGGATGACCCCAGGGTTCGACACATGCTCCTGCAACACGGCGTTGACCAACGTGGACTTGCCGGATCCGGTGGACCCGCCGATCACGGCCAACAGCGGCGCGTCGAGGTTGGCCAGGCGGGGGAGGATGTAGTCGTCGAGCTGGTTGACCACCGCGCGGGCTTCATCGGCGGCGTCGGCGGGCAGCGTGGTCGCGGCCAGCGAGTCGCGCAGCTGCTTGACCGCGCTTAACGGGTCGCTCGGCGGGGTGGTGGTTTGGGGGCTAGTCACCAGCCCATTGTTGCAGAAAGTTAATCCTTGTACTCAGTCTTGGTCAGATTCAGCCAGCCGTATACGCCGCCCATAATCAGGCCGCCGCCCACCATGTTGCCCAGCCACACCACGGACCAGTTGCGCAGAATATTGGCAATGGTGAACCCGTCGATCGTCTCGGGCCCGTAAACGAAGCCGCCGAGTTGGACCATCACGAAGTTCGCGATCGAGTGCTCGTAGCTCATCGCGGCGAACGCCGGAATGACCACGATGATGCCGAGCAATTTGGCGGAGAAATCTTGGCCAGCCTGCGTGGACATCATGAACGCGATGTTGACCACCATGTTCGCCAGAATCGCCTCGACGAACAAACCCCCTGTGGGCTTCGCGAGTTTGTTTTCCAGCACGGTGTGCAGCAGGCGGGTTTCGGGGTCGATGTTGCCCATGAACACCGTATGGGAGATCAGCCAACACACCACCACGGCACCGACCAAGTTGAAGAGTGTGACGAACAGGATCAGCGCCAACCCGCGTAGGACGGACACGTGCTTGGTCACCGCCCCGTAGGTCATGAACATCATGTCGCCGGTGGCGAGCTCGCCTTGCAAGACGATGATGATGTACAGCGTCGTTGCGAAGATGGCCGCGAAGACATAGCCGCCCCAGCCCGGGGCGTAGCTTTCCATGATCGTTCCGGTCGCCGCGGCGAAGGACGTCATGATTCCGAGGTAGACGCCAGCCATGATCGCGCGTACTGCGAACCGGGACGGTTCAGTGGAGAACAGGTCCAGTTTTCTGCCGATGATGCCTGGTGCTGTTTTGTGGAAGTTCATGCCCTCAACATTAGCGGTATTTAATACGTTTGAGCTGCGGTTTGATCAACGTCTTAGTGTGATCTCGGCCCCCTTCTTGCGGGGCGTAGGCAGCGACAGCCTAACCATGCTGGGATGATTTGGTCCAACACCTGTTGACGTGCTTTAATACATCAGTTGCCTGGAGCTGGTCGGCCACGACGCGCGTTTCCGAGCGGAATGGCCGAGACCCTTCGGCCTCGTTGTAGTGGACGAGGTCCGTCGATAAGCGAAGGCGCAAAAAGCAATTGACCACGTGCGTTCAGGACGGAAATCTGGCGCACATTGATCCAGGTCAGGAGACCAAAAGTGATTCAGCAGGAATCGCGTCTGAAGGTCGCCGACAACACTGGTGCACGTGAGATTCTGTGCGTCCGTGTCCTCGGCGGTTCTGTTCGACGCTTCGCCGGTATCGGCGACACGATTGTCGCCACCGTGAAGGAAGCCGCCCCCGGCGGCAACGTGAAAGAGGGCGAGATTGTCCGCGCCGTCGTCGTGCGCGCCAAGAAGGAGACCCGTCGTCCGGACGGCTCCTACATCTCGTTCGACGAGAACGCAGCTGTTCTGATCAAGAACGACACTGAGCCGCGCGGTACCCGCATCTTCGGCCCGGTTGCTCGTGAGCTGCGCGACAAGAAGTTCATGAAGATCGTTTCTCTCGCACCGGAGGTGATCTAGTTGAAGATCAAGAAGGGCGATATGGTCCAGGTCATCGCCGGTAAGGACAAGGGCGCTCAGGGTCGCGTCATCGAGGCGTACCCGAAGCGTGAGCGTGTCCTGGTCGAGGGCGTGAACCGTGTGAAGAAGCACGTTGCTAACTCGTACAACGAGCGCGGCGCTGAGTCCGGCGGCATTGTCACCCAGGAGGCTCCGATCCACGTGTCCAACGTGATGATCCTTGACTCCGAGGGCACCCCGACCCGCGTTGGCTACCGCTTCGACGAGGACGGCAAGAAGGTCCGCGTGGCCAAGTCGAACGGGGAGGACATCTAATGACTGAGATTCAGAACTACACTCCGCGCCTGAAGACGCGTTACCAGGACGAGATCCGCGGCAAGCTCGCTGACGAGTTCGGTTACGACAACGTCATGCAGATCCCGGGCATCACCAAGATCGTCGTGAACATGGGTGTGGGCGACGCTGCCCGCGACTCGAAGATGATCAACGGTGCGCTCGAGGATCTCACCGCGATCACCGGCCAGAAGCCGCAGTTGCGTCGCGCGAAGAAGTCCATCGCTAACTTCAAGCTGCGTGAAGGCATGCCGATCGGCGCGAAGGTCACCCTGCGCGGCGACCGCATGTGGGAGTTCCTCGACCGTCTGCTGACGGTTGCTCTTCCGCGTATTCGTGACTTCCGCGGCCTGTCGGACACCCAGTTCGACGGCAACGGCAACTACACCTTCGGCCTCGCCGAGCAGACCATGTTCTACGAGATCGACGTGGACAAGGTTGACCGTCCGCGCGGTATGGACATCACCGTGGTGACCTCCGCGGTCAACGACGAGGAAGGCCGTGCGCTGCTGCGCCACTTCGGCTTCCCGTTCAAGGACAAGGACGGCAAGATGCAGCGCCCGTAAACTGCTTATCGACGCCCCCCGCTACCCGGTTTCACACCGTGGTCGCGGGGGCGTTTTGCGTTCGGGCAGTTGCTCCCCGTGCTGCGGCAGGCATCTCGAATTAGGGTGGGGGCTGGTTCTGCCAGTTCTGCCAGTTCTGCCAACTCTGCCGTCTGCCCGAGGAGCGCTCGCATGTCCCGTCGTCCAGCCCGTGCGGTTATCGCAGCCGCCACCGCCCTGTCTTTAACTACCGCAACTGTCCAGCCCGCTGAAGCGGCACCCGCACCGCTGGAGATCGGCGCCCTGCCACAGCAGGACGTCGTGATCAACGGTGTGAAAGTACCCATACCGGCAGCGCTGCTCGCTGTCGCCGGAATCGCTGCGGCCCTCGGTGGGCTGAGTGCGTTCATCGTGCAGGCAATCATCAATGCGGCAGCGGGGCAGAAGGGCGGGTCTGCACCCGGTGGTTCTTCCCGCAAACCGGGGGATGAGAAGCCTCACGCTGAGTACCTGAATCGCTTCGACTTCAGCGAAGGGAACAATGAGAAGGCAATCGGCGGGCTCAGCGGCATCGAGCTCGTCGACCAGGACCGCTACATTGCTATCTCGGACGACAAGAAGGAGCACGGTCCGATTCGCGCGTACTACTTCAAGACGACTGATGGTGGAAAGACCTTCACGCAAGACGGAGAGGTCAGGTTCACGCAGGCGGACGGGAGCGAGTATTCCGATTACCTCGACCCCGAGGAAATCCGCTTGCTGCCGAACGGAAACTACCTGTGGACCACCGAAGGCTCAGCCGACAAGGGCACGTTCATCGCCCCACAGATCATTGAGTCCACGCCGGATGGGAAGGAAGTCCGGCGCATCGACGCTCCAGCGCACCACGCTCCCGATGAAAAGGGAACAAAGGGTGTGTACAACAACAAGGGTCCAGAGGCGATGGCGGTTCTCGCTGATGGGAAGACGATGATCACCATTAACGAGGATGCTCTCGCTCAAGATGGACCGGAGAACTCTGAGACCCACAGCTCCCTTGCCCGCATCACGGTGTACGATCTGAACTCCGGTAAAGCCGTCAAAGAGCACGCAGTTCGTGTGAGCCCGGGCCGCGGGGTGACGTCTTTGCTTGCCGACGAGAACGGCAACCTGTTCATGCTCGAGCGCGGATTCAACGAAGCCACCAAGACGAACATGGCGCAGATCTACACGCTGGACCTTGAGGGCGCGGATGATGTGCTGGGCACCGAAGCACTCACCGGCTTGGAGAAGACCGCGTCCAAGACCCTCGTTTTCGACTTTGACAAGCAAAAGCCCCACCCCGACAACGTCGAGGGCCTCGCCTGGGGGCCGAAGAACGCGGCTGCGAACGGTGGCCGCTCGATGGTGGTCGTCACTGACGACAACTTCAACGATTCCCAGTCGACGCTGATGCACCTGCTTGCCGTGCGCTAACACGTGCTTCCACGGTGCCTGTGCGAGCAAAGTGGGGCAAGCTGTGCTCTCCCGCGTCATGCCCGGCATGCACGGAACTCACATCGAATGTGGAGAAAGATCTCAACCCGATCACTACCGGGCAGGGCACGTTTGAGTAAGAATGGCTGAGTCTGTATGCCGGTTCGGTGAGAACACCGGTGGACTCTTGATAGGGGATGTGCCCCGCACGACAGATGTGTACTTGCCAGGGAGACTTTGATGACCGCGACACTCACCGCCAGCGACGTTCGACGAGATGTTCAATCGGGGCCGACAACTACTGAAATACTGCGCGGATGCAATCTTGAACTGCACGGTGGCGGCCTCACCGCGATAGTTGGGCACTCTGGATCCGGAAAATCGTCGTTGCTCATGTGTTTGAGTGGTCTCGACGAACCATCGTCAGGCTTTGTCAGTATTAACGGGCAGGACATTTACCGCCAGTCCGCGAGCGACCGGGCCCGGATGCTGCGTACGAGCATCGGGTTCGTCTTCCAGCAGTACAATCTCGTTCCCTTTCTCTCCGTTGAAGAGAACATCACGCTTCCTTTTCGCCTGAACCGGGAGAACGTTCCCCGCCGCGTAGTCAACGGCTTGATAGAGGCATTCCATCTAGGCGCGCGGCGCGACGCGCCGGCCCGGACATTGTCCGGCGGCGAGCAACAAAGGACCGCGCTGTGCCGGGCGCTAGCGCGACGGCCAGACATCGTCTTCGCTGACGAGCCGACAGGCGCGTTGGATTCGCAGAGCACTGGAATCGTGCTGAACACCCTCCGACGCATGGCGGACGAGGGACAGATGATCGTCATGGTCACCCACGATCTGGAGGCTGCGGCAATGGCAGACAACGTCATTGTCATGCACGACGGTCAGGTGGCTGGGGCAGTTGGGAGAACGACCAGCCAGGAGCTACTGGCTATCATCTCGAGCCTCGGAGAGTAATCAGATGCAGCGCTATGTTCTGAAGATGTTCGCCGACGGATGGCGTGAATGGACGCCAGCCATGGCCGTGGTCGGCGTGATCTCCACGATGATTGGGCTGTGCGTGCACCAGTACGCCTGGACTATGACCCCGCAGTTCCGTGACGCGGTGGCTGCCGCAGGCGCCCCACTAGCCGAGTATCAAATCCTTTCCATCACCATTTACGTCGTGATCGCGTTGGTGTCGTGGGTCGCTCTGACAGTTGTGGGGAAAGCAAGCGTTCACGCTTCCCGGCATACCCACGCGCTGTGGCTTTTGCTTGGGGCATCACCGCGCGCAGTGTTTCTGTCCACGCTGTACATTTTGCTGATCGTGAGTTTCTGCGGAGCCATGATGGGGGCGATCGCCTCGACTCTTCTAAGTTTCTGGGCACTCCCTGCATTCGATGGCGCGGTGTCCCCAGCCGTAGACATGCCGCGGTTCACTGTCGCGCTGTGGGCTCCGCTCGTGGTCGTCATCATCAGTGTCGCTACGGCCATCGTGGGTGGTGTGGTGCCTGCGTACCGGGCATCCCGCATACAACCCGGTGTCGCTTTGCGTACGGTTCAGCAACCGGACCACAAATCCACATCGTCGGTGCTGCGGATCGTCAGCGGTTCGTTCTTTCTCCTGATTGCTGTGGCGCTCGTCGCGGCCTCGAAACTGGACCAGCAGCTCGCTTCTGCGGGGCTAGCCCCAATCATCAACCTCGCCTTCAACGCAGGTGCCAGCGCCTTGATCGGCGTTTACCTGATGTGCCCAGAGATAGTGGGATTCCTCTTTCGAGTTCTGCACAAAGTTTTTGATGTTACTGACCTGGTCGTTTCGGCACTGGGTACCCGTGCAGCAGCAGCACGGTCGCGCATGAACGTGACCACAATCGCGCCGTTGGCTGCAGGTCTTGGCGGCGTCGGGCTGCTGTTGTGCGCATTGGGTTCGGTTGGAGCAGTCGTCCAGATTCTCGAACCGGGGGCGGAAACCAACATGACCGATACTTGGATCATTATCGCCGTTGTGATTGTGTCGATGTTCGCTACCAGCGCCGCCGTTGTCGCACTGTCCGCGCGCGGACGCGGGCATGAAGTTGCTCTCCTACAATCTGCCGGAATGTCTCCGCGGCAGGTGATCGCGCTGATCGGGGCGGAGAGTTTCGCGATGTCGCTTGCAGCGACATTGGTCGCAGCTGTCCCAGTGGTTGTGGGTGGCGTGGTCTGTGCCTTCGCAACCGCGACTGCTCTCAATGGACCACCGGTTGTCGAGTGGCCGTTTAAGATGATGTCGCTTGGCATGCTCGGGGCGTGGTTATTGCTTTTCCTCATCTTGGCCATCCCCACGATCGGACCGCTCCGCAATGGGCCGAGCGCGCAACTCCGGGGTGGGGGAGTCTGACCTTGGCGGGGGTGAGCAGGTCACCGATCCCGCCCGACGGCAAGGAAGTTCGCCACACAGACGCGTGAGCACGATGCTTCTGGCTACATGTCGATAAGTGTCCAGTCAACCTGCGGTAGGCGTTCGCGCGTGGCCATCCACGTCTCGAAGGCTGCAAGGGTCTCGTCGTAGCTGGCGATCATTGCCCGGTAGTGGGCGTCGGGGCCACCGTCGCGGACTTCCACTAGGTACGCCCCCTCGGCGGGCTGGTACATGGTCTGGATGTACTGATCGCCGTCATGCGTTTCTCCGACGATGAGGAAGTCCACGTCCTCGCGCCCATGGTCGTGGAAGTAGATCATTTCATTGGTCACGCTGGTCAACCACTGAGACAATGCACGAGGAGAAGCCCAGGCAATGTCCCAGTTGTATGTGCGGATGAACATGTCTGGAGTGTCGTCGCCGTAGGCCAACACAAGGTCGCCTAACTCGAAGACGACGACCAACCCCATGTCCGCGGCGATCTGTGACAGGCGGTGGGCCACCAAGCTGACCACCACGTCGTGCACGTCCACAACGAGGCAGCGGTCGCCTCGAAGTCCGGTGCCATCTGGGTAGAGGCGTCCGTGGTCAATCAGGTCACGGTTCTGCTCCAGGACTTGATCGCGCAGCTGTTCCAATTGTTTGTCTGCGGCAAGTGGTCCGTCGGACGCGGCCACAACAGCCTCGATCATCTCTTGGTTAGGCATGGCCAGGGGCGCGTTGGGCTTGTGGATGATCAGGTCGGTGTTTCCCATGTCTCGTCTCGTTTCGGTTTGGCTGTCGCCCGCTTATAGCTTCACGACGGAAGGCTTGTGGTCCGGCGCAGGAGTGACGAGGACCTCAAGTGAACGCGGTGTTTTAAGGTTCTCTTCGTAGGTGTAGAACCCGTCCGGGGCGCGAAACTGCAGCGTTGTCCAGCCTGTCCAGGGCAGACGGTAGCTGTAATCCACGTGGTCTTGGGGCCCATCGATGGACGTTTCTACCGCATCGACAATCGTGATGCCCTCTTCGTCGACGTGGATGGTGTGAGTGGCAAAGGAATCATCCCATTCGCTATAGCTGTCAGCGATGGTGAAGGTGGCTTTGATCGTTTCACTGTCTTCGGGGGACGGCCCACCAATGCAGATTGATCCGGGGCAGAATCCCACCGTTGGATAGCGGGAAAAATCCAGCTCCGCGTCCTCTTCGATGTGGAGGTTGCCGATCACCATGAAAACATAGCTGAACAGCTCAACGACCACATCGAAGGTGCGTGCGGGTTCGCTCATGCGGGGAAAACGCTTACGAGGTCAGCCCGGAGCTGTTCATGACGTCGCGCAGAGTGTTAGCGGAGTGCTGGAACTGCTGCGTTTCGGTCTCGTCGAGATGCAGTTCGACAACATCGCGGATGCCGGTGCGGTTGATCACGGCGGGGGTGCCAATGTAGATGTCGTTCTCACCGTACTCACCTTCGAGCAGGGCGCTGACCGGCAGAACTACGTCCTCGTTGTGGAAGACCGCCTTGGTGATGCGAGCGAGGCCGCCACCGATACCGAAGCTGGTGGAACCCTTGGCGCGGATGATGTTGTAGGCGGCGTCGCGAGTCTCCTCGAAGATGGTGTCCATCTCGTTGGAGGCATTGTCGTCTTCCTCAGCCAGGCGGCGCAGGCGCTCGCGCAGGGAGACACCTGCCGCGGAGCCAGCGGAGATGACGGGCAGTTCGGTGTCGCCGTGCTCGCCGATGACGTAGGCGTGGACGGAGTTGGAGGAAATCCCGAAGTACTCGCCGAGAGAGTGACGGTAACGGGCGGTGTCCAGGATGGTGCCGGAGCCGATCACCTGGCGCGACGGCAGGCCGGAGAACTTCCAGGTGGCGTAGGCCAGAACATCGACAGGGTTGGTAGCCACGAGGAAGATGCCGTTGAAGCCATGCTTCATGACCTCGCCGACGATGGATTCGAAAATCTTCAGGTTGCGTGCCACAAGGTCGAGGCGGGTTTCACCGTCGCGCTGAGCGACACCGGCGCAGTTGACCACGAGCGCAGCGTCGCGGCAGTCCTCGTAGGTGCCCACGGTCACGCGTGTGTTGTGTCCGGACCACGGAACGGCGTGGTTGAGGTCCTGGACGTGGCCCCACGTCTTTTCCTCGTTGAGGTCGATGATGGCCAGGTGGTCGCACAGGCCCTGGTTGACCAGCGCGTATGCGTAGGCGATGCCGACGTCACCGGCGCCGATGAGGACGACTTTGTTTCCGGCAGTCGGGCTGTTGGTGATCTCGCGGTTTTCGTGCGGGTGGGTCATGGGTGCTCCTTCGGGGTGGTTAGTCACGGCACAGGTCAAACTCAGTGGTTCCTTCGATCCGTTTCGGATCTGTGCGGGTAGCGATGCTGACTCGGTTGAAAGAGTTGATGGCCACAATGCTGACCAGCAGGTTTAGTGTCTCTTCTTCGCCGAGCTTTTCGACGGCAGCATCCCACAGGTCATCCGGAACCGATTCGTCGCCGTCGATGTGGGTTATCGCGTCGGTAAGCGAAAGGACCAGTTGCTCGTCCTCACTGAACGCATCGCTGTTGTTGGTCCACCGCTCTGCTTTGAGGATGCCCTCCTCGGACCGGCCGTCTTTGCGTGCGTCGCGGCGGTGGGTGGCGATGCACGCGCGGCAATCATTCAAGACCGAGGCACGCAATGAGACGAGGTGGCGGTAGTCTTCCGGCACATTTTGCGAGGTGTATTTCACCATGGGCAGCAGCGAGCGCATCGCGTCGCCCCTGAGTTGCTTCCTAGGTGTCTCGGATGGCTCGGTCATATTTCCGAGCCTAGTCTTCCCAGCTCCGGCGTGCTGTGTGGGAAAGCTAACTCATCACGGCCGCGGCCGGTTAGCGGGAGGAGCGAATGGTGAGCGCCAGGACTGCTCCGATAATGCAGGCCACAGTGGCTGGCCGAAGTGGTGGAGAGTGACCAACGGCTTGATGCCCCGAGAAAGAAGGCCGCGGTACTCCTCGGCGTAGCGGGCCAGCCCATCCTCATCGAATAAGCGATTTGTGCTTTTCAGGCGCTGACCTGTATGGTTGACCGACGGACCTGAGCGCGAAGCACGAATGCGCCTCAGAGCCGTTTTTGAACGTGACAATCCGACATTGTTGCAGGCCCCCCGCCATAATGCGGACCGTATGAAGGGTGGCGGCGAGCACCTTCCGTTACTAAGCGGCAAGGAGCGCCCCCAAGTAGCTGTAGTAGCCCCCGACAAAACACGCGGATAACGCAGGTGGGTCACGGGAACCGCAACGAGAAAGGTAAACGGTCAACTATGACCATGACAGATCCTATTGCGGACATGCTGTCTCGCGTGCGCAACGCTAACAACGCGCACCACGAGACCGTGTCCATGCCCTCCTCGAAGTTGAAGGTCAACATCGCGGAGATCCTCAAGCAGGAGGGCTACATCGCTGACTACACGGTTGAGGAAGAAAAGGTCGGCAAGACCCTGTCCCTCGACCTGAAGTACGGCCCGTCCCGCGAGTCTTCCATCGCTGGCCTGCGCCGTGTGTCCAAGCCTGGTCTGCGCGTCTACGCGAAGTCCGGCGACCTGCCGCAGGTTCTCGGCGGCCTGGGCGTGGCCATCATCTCCACGTCCCAGGGTCTGCTGACGGACCGCCAGGCCCAGGAGAAGGGTGTAGGTGGGGAAGTCCTCGCCTACGTCTGGTAAGGGAGGTTTGTTAAAACATGTCTCGTGTAGGTAACGCACCCATCGCTATCCCCAGCGGCGTCGAAACCAAGATCGACGGCCAGCACGTCGAGGTCAAGGGCCCGAAGGGCACCCTGTCCGTGGACGTTCCGGAGCCGATCACCGCTGCTGTTGAAGACAACCAGATCGTGGTCTCCCGTCCGGACGACCACCGCACCAACCGCTCCCTCCACGGTCTGTCCCGCTCGCTGATCAACAACTGCGTTGTCGGCGTGACCGAGGGCTACAAGATCAACATGGAGATCTTCGGCGTCGGTTACCGCGTGCAGCAGAAGGGCAAGGACCTTGAGTTCTCCCTCGGCTACTCGCACCCGATTCTGATTCAGGCACCGGAAGGCGTCACCTTCGCTGTCGACGGCAACACCAAGTTCTCCATCGAAGGCATCAACAAGCAGCAGGTTGGCCAGATTGCCGCGAACATCCGCCGCCTCCGTAAGGATGACCCGTACAAGGGTAAGGGCATCCGCTACGAGGGTGAGCAGATTCGCCGCAAGGTCGGAAAGACGGGTAAGTAAACAATGAGCACTGAAGCAAACACTCAGAAGCGCACCCCGGTCGGCCGGGACATTGCTACCCGCCGCCGCGAAGCACGCGTCCGCCGCCACAACCGCATCCGCAAGACCCTGCGTGGCACCCCGGAGACCCCGCGTCTCGTCGTGCACCGCAGCTCCCGCCACATGCACGTCCAGGTCATCGACGACCTGGCAGGCCACACCCTGGTCTCCGCTTCCTCCATGGAAGAGGACGTGCGCGGCGTTGAGGGCGACAAGAAGGCCAAGGCAGCGAAGGTCGGCGAGCTGATCGCCGAGCGTGCCAAGGCAGCTGGCATCGACGAGGTCGTTTTCGACCGCGCCGGTTACAAGTACCACGGCCGCGTCGCAGCGCTTGCAGACGCAGCCCGCGAAGGTGGTTTGAAGTTCTAATGATCACCGCAGCAAAGTTCGCAAACATCAACGGAAGGATCGCGTAATGGCCGAGCGTGAACAGCGTGAAGGCGGAGCATCCGCCGAGGACCAGAACCAGAACGCTGCAGCAGACAACGCTGCAACGGACAACAACGACAACCGCGGTCGCGGCGACCGTAACGGCCGCGGTGACCGTAATGACCGAGGCGACCGCGGTGGCCGCGGCCGCCGTGACGACCGCCGCAACGATCGCGGTGGCCGCGACGACGAGCGCGACAAGTACATCGAGCGCGTCGTGACCATCAACCGTGTGGCCAAGACCGTTAAGGGTGGCCGCAACATGTCCTTCACCGCACTCGTGGTCGTCGGCGACGGCCAGGGCATGGTCGGTGTCGGCTACGGCAAGGCCAAGGAAGTTCCGGCCGCAATTCAGAAGGGTGCTGAAGAGGCTCGCAAGAACTTCTTCCGCGTCCCGATGATCGGCGGCACCATCCCTCACCCGGTCCAGGGCGAGGCCGCAGCGGGCATCGTGATGCTCCGCCCGGCAGCTCCCGGTACCGGTGTCATCGCCGGCGGCGCTGCCCGCCCGGTGCTCGAGTGCGCTGGTGTCCAGGACATCCTGGCCAAGTCCCTCGGTTCCGACAACGCCCTCAACGTGGTTCAGGCCACCGTTGCCGGCCTGAAGGAACTCGTCCGCCCCGAGGAAGTTGCTGCACGCCGCGGCAAGTCCATCGAGGAGGTCGCTCCGGCCCGTATGCTGCGTGCACGCGCAGGACAGGAGGCGTAACCCACCATGGCACTGAAGATCACTTTGAACCACGGTCTCGTCGGTGAGAAGCCGACGACCCGCAAGAACATTGAGGCTCTGGGTCTGCGCAAGATTGGCCACTCCGTGGTCAAGAAGGACAATGACGCTACTCGCGGCATGATCCTCAAGGTGCGCCACCTGGTCACCGTCGAAGAAGTAGCAGGGGAGTAAACATGGCTGAAGTAATCAAGCTCCATGATCTGCGCCCGGCTGAGGGTGCAAACAAGGCGAAGACCCGTGTCGGCCGCGGTGAGGCGTCCAAGGGTAAGACCGCTGGCCGCGGTACCAAGGGCACCAAGGCCCGCAAGCAGGTGTCGGCAGCATTCGAAGGTGGCCAGATGCCGCTTCACATGCGCCTGCCGAAGCTGAAGGGCTTCAAGAACCCGAACAAGGTCATCTACCAGGTTGTCAACGTTTCCGACCTGGCAAAGGCCTTCCCGGAGGGCGGCACCGTCACCACCGCTGACATTGCTGACGCTGGCCTGGTTCGCAAGAACCAGCCGGTGAAGGTGCTCGGTGACGGTGAGATCAGCGTCAAGCTGAACATCACCGCCGAGAAGTTCTCCAAGTCCGCGTCGGAGAAGATCACTGCCGCTGGTGGCACCACCACCGAGGCAGTGTCCCGCGCCACGGCTGTCCAGACGGACGCCGCGGCTGATGCCGCTGACGCTCAGGGCGTCAAGGAGTCTGACCCGTTGACGGGCACGGCCTCCATGACAAGGCCGGCAGCAGACGAGGCTGACGAGGAGAACTAACCCCTCGAAAGCTCCACGTCCATCCCCGCGATGACGGATTCATTTCCGCCGTCGTGGGGATTTTTCACGCCGCGGGATCATTGTGGCGCCGAGGTCTTATCGCTCGGTTCGCAGGCAGGGGTGTGCCACGGACGCGGTGAGAAGCCCACGGAAAAGGCCTTGTACTAGTTGCCGTTTCATGGTTTGTCCGGTGCACCTGCTAGGGTGAACAAGTCAAATATGCCCCGGTGTGTGTGCCGGGTGCGAACCGTACATAACTGTCCGCAATCTTCTCTGGTGCTGCCACGGCCAGAGAAGCCAGGAGGCCACGTGTCAGCCATTGTTCAAGCGTTCAAGGACGCCGATCTACGCAAGAAGATCCTGATCACTATTGCGCTGATTGTTCTGTACCGCATCGGTGCGCAGATCCCCACCCCGGGAGTCGACTACGCGATCATCGCGGAGCGTCTCTCCGCTCTGACGGAGAGCGGAGAGTCGAACATCTTCTCCGTGATCAGCTTGTTCTCGGGGGGTGCGCTGCTGCAGCTATCCATCTTCGCCATCGGCATTATGCCGTACATTACGGCGTCGATCATCACCCAGCTGCTGACAGTGGTCATTCCGCGCTTCGAGGAGCTGAAGAAGGAAGGCCAGGCCGGCCAGACCAAGATGACGCAGTACACGCGTTACCTCACGGTGGCGCTCGCACTGTTGCAGTCTGCCGGGATCGTGGCACTGGCGGACCGTGAGCAGCTCTTGGGTAGCGGCGTTCCGGTCCTGGTGGAGGATCGCACCATTTGGACGCTGATCATGATGGTCATTGTGATGACCTCCGGTGCGATCCTGATCATGTGGCTCGGCGAGATCATCACTGAAAAGGGGGTGGGCAACGGTATGTCGCTGCTCATCTTCGCCGGTATCGCCACCCGCCTTCCCACGGATGGTGCGTCCATCTACAGCCAGTCCGGACCGGTCGTGTTCGCGGTGGTTGTCGCGGCTGTGATTCTTCTCGTGGTCGGCATCGTGTTCATCGAGCAGGGCCAGCGCCGCATTCCGGTGCAGTACGCGAAGCGCATGGTGGGACGCCGCCAGTACGGTGGCACTTCCACCTACCTGCCGCTGAAGGTCAACCAGGCCGGTGTGATCCCGGTGATCTTTGCCTCCTCGCTGATGTATGTCCCGGTTTTGATCACCCAGATTGTCAACTCCGACAAGCCGGTTCCGCCAGACAACTGGTGGATGTCCAACGTTATGGCGTGGTTGCAGAACCCGGGATCCTGGCAGTACATCCTGATCTACTTCACCCTGATCATTTTCTTCGCCTACTTCTACGTGTCTATCCAGTACGACCCGAACGAGCAGGCCGACAACATGAAGAAGTACGGCGGCTTCATCCCGGGCATTCGTCCGGGCCGCCCGACTGCGGAGTACCTGGCATTTGTGATGAATCGTCTGCTCTTCGTTGGCGCCATCTACCTCGGCCTGATCGCCATTCTTCCGAACATCGCTTTGGATCTGGGTGTCGGCGGTAGTGGCAACATGGGCATGTCCGCGTTCGGTGGTACGGCTATCCTGATTATGGTGTCCGTGGCACTGACCACGGTGAAGCAAATTGAATCCCAGCTACTGCAATCCAACTACGAAGGACTGTTGAAATAATGCGTCTCGTTCTCCTTGGCCCTCCCGGTGCCGGCAAAGGTACCCAAGCAGCAATTCTCTCCGAGAAGCTGAACATCCCCCACATCTCCACGGGCGATCTGTTCCGCGCGAACATCGGCGAAGGCACTCCGCTTGGCGTGGAGGCGAAGGAGTACATCGACGCGGGCAAGCTGGTGCCCACTGAGGTCACCGCGCGCATGGTCGAAGAACGTTTGGCCGAGCAGGACGCGGAAAACGGATGGCTTCTCGACGGCTTCCCGCGCACCGTCGAGCAAGCCGAGATCCTCGCGGAGCTACTTGACCGTCAGGGCCAAAAGCTCGACGGTGTGATCAATTACCAGGTGGACGAGGATGTTGTCGTTGAGCGCATGCTCGCCCGCGGGCGCGCCGATGACAACGAGGAGACCATTCGCACCCGTCTGCAGGTCTACCGCGATGAGACCTCTCCGCTGATCGATCACTACGGTGATGCCTTGATCAACATTGATGCGGACGGTGAGGTTGAAGAGGTCAACGCCCGCACTATGGAGCGTCTGGGCCAGTAAATGCTGTTCGGCCGGAAGCGGGCGATCCCGGCGAAAACGCCGGGTGAGCTCGATGCGATGGAGGAGGCCGGCAAGATCGTCGGCATCGCGCTGCAAGAAGTGCGCAAGGCGGCAGTCGCAGGCTCTACCACGCTGGATCTAGACACTGTGGCGGAGCAGGTCATCCGCGACCACGGTGCCATTCCGACGTTCAAGGGATACAACGGTTTTCCTGGATCGATCTGCGCGTCCGTGAACGATGTCGTCGTCCACGGCATCCCGGGGAAGAACATCGTTCTGGCTGACGGCGATCTAGTATCCATTGACTGCGGCGCGACATTCGACGGCTGGGTCGGTGACTCGGCGTGGAGCTTCGGGGTGGGGGAGCTGTCTGCGGACGTCGATAAGCTCAATCGCGCAACCGAGCAGGTACTTGAAGAAGGCCTGCAGGCGATGGTGCCGGGTAACAGGCTTACCGACGTCTCCCACGCGCTCGAGCAAGCCACCCGTCGCGCTGAACAGGCATTCGGTGTTGAATTGGGAATTCTCGCCGGTTACGGCGGCCACGGTATTGGCCGCGCGATGCACGAAGACCCGTACCTGGAGAATGAAGGCCGGCCTGGCCGTGGCCCGCTGATTCAGGCAGGGTCGGTGCTGGCGATTGAACCGATGCTCATTCTGGGGGGTGAGACCGATTCGGTCGTCCTGGAGGATGACTGGACGGTCGTTACCGCTGATGGCTCACCGGCTGCTCACTGGGAGCACACTGTCGCTGCGACTGAAAACGGACCGCGAATTTTGACGCCGCGGGCAGGGTAGAACCAGCAAAGTTATTCAACGTGAATACAATTTCGCGTTTATGTATGCGTTTAGTATGTCTAGGCGTTAAGCTTTTAGCATGTTCACTTCTTCCCGTAAACATCGCACTTTCGTCATTGCTGTCAGTACTGCCGTAGCCGTGTCTGCGGCACCCGCCGTTGCCGAGGCGGATGCCGCGTCAGCTCAGAGCTCTGGGGCCCAGATAAGCGCATCGATCGGCCGCGAAGGTTCTTCCAGCAACCTCGATGCCGTTGAAATCTTGGGGGCTGCTCGAGAGTTTGCGCGTGATCAGGCTTCCGCCATTGCCTCCGGCAACCCTGCAGTAGAGGGGCTGCTGCACGGGGCGATCGACAACATTGTTGAATTCATCCACCCGGGCTTGATCGGGGAGCCGGCCGAGGAGAACCCCACGCCAGTTCCACCCGAGCCGGAACGCCCGCTCACGCCTGAAGAGCGTGGTGGCAAGCCGATCTTCCAGATTTCGTGGTAGGCGACAAGCTTAATCACAGCCTTTCTGCGGCTCGCGGACAAGTATCTCTCCGTTGCACTTCACGTAACTAATAGTTTCGGGTTATACTTTCCGCATGCAGAAACCATCCTTCCGTTCCGTGCGGGCCCTTGTGGCCGGCGTCGGCGTAGCAGCTGCTCTTGTCGCGGCTCCCGTTCCGGCGCAGGCTCAGCCCGCCCTCCCGCAGGTCAACGTGTCCAGCTCTCCGTTCCTGCAGAATGCGGAAACGGCTCTCCAAGCAGCAGCCATGCAGATCAACCGTGATGCCCGCAACGCGGTGTGGGACACCCGCAATGCGTTGCGCAACACGGCTACGACTATTTCCGGCGGCAACAGGGCACAGGAAAAGCAGCTTCACGACGGCATTGATCGCCTCGTCGATGCCATCGCCCCGGGGCTGATCGCCGAGAAGACCCCGAAGCCAAAACCTGCCCCGGCTCCGGCACCGAAGCCGGCTCCGGCGCCGCGCCCGGCCCCGGCTCCGCAGCCGGGTGGGTGTGCGCCGTCGGCACGCGCGTGCGTTGATCTGAAGAACCAGCGCACGTGGCTGCAGCGCGGCGGTAAGGTCAGCTACGGTCCGGTCCGCATGGGCTCCGGCAAGCCGGGCCATGAGACTCCGAAGGGATTCTTCTACGTCAACCGCAAGGTCAAGGACGAAATCTCTTGGGAGTTCAACAACGCCCCGATGCCGTTTGCTACCTACTTCACTTTCAACGGCATCGCGTTCCACCAGGGCGACCCGTCCATCAAGTCCCATGGTTGTGTCCGAATGCACCGCCAGGACGCGGAGCAATACTTCAACTCCCTGCAGATCGGTGACCAGGTCCACGTTTTCTAAACGCGTACCCGCACCCACGAGCTTGCTCCCCAACCATACGGTTGGGGATTTTGCTTTTATGCAGGTAGAAGGCTAAAGTTGTGCGATGGTGTGGGGCATGATTGCCACCGCACTATGTAGTAATGGTCGAAACGTCAGGTGACCAGCATATTTTCACTGTCACCAGGAAAGCGGAGTGTATGGCTAAAGAAGGCGCAATCGAGGTCGAGGGCCGCATTATCGAGCCCTTGAAGAACGCAATGTTCCGTGTCGAACTGGACAACGGGCACGAAGTTCTCGCCCACATCAGCGGCAAGATGCGCCAGCACTACATCCGCATCCTCCCCGAGGACCGTGTCGTTGTGGAGCTGTCTCCCTACGACCTGGAACGCGGGCGCATCACCTACCGCTACAAGTAAAACGAGAAGCCTCCTTATTCACGGCATGCCCCAAGGTGGGCATGTTTTCTCACCTCCGGCTGCGGTGGCTGGAGCCGCGTGAACCACGACCCAAGTGTCCGGCCGGACCGGACCCAAGCGTCGACTGACGTGGACGAATAGGGAGAAAACCACCGAAACAACCTGAAAGGCACGTCCAACATGGCACGTCTCGCTGGTGTGGACCTTCCGCGCAACAAGCGCATGGAGGTCGCACTGACCTACATTTACGGAATCGGGCCTGCCCGTTCCAAGGAACTGCTCGAAAAGACCGGCATTTCTCCCGACCTGCGCACCGACAACCTGACCGACGATCAGGTCGCAGCTCTTCGTGATGTCATTGAGAACTCGTGGAAGGTTGAGGGTGACCTCCGCCGCGAAGTTCAGGCTGACATCCGCCGCAAGATTGAGATTGGCTCCTACCAGGGCCTGCGCCACCGCCGTGGACTTCCCGTCCGTGGCCAGCGCACCAAGACCAACGCGCGTACCCGCAAGGGACCGAAGAAGACCATCGCAGGAAAGAAGAAGTAATACATGCCTCCGAAGACTCGTTCCACTACGCGTCGCTCTGGTCGCCGCGTAGCCAAGAAGAATGTGGCCGCAGGCCACGCGTACATCAAGTCCACCTTCAACAACACCATCGTGTCCATCACGGACCCGAACGGTGCTGTCATCTCCTGGGCCTCCTCCGGCCACGTCGGTTTCAAGGGCTCCCGTAAGTCCACGCCGTTCGCCGCACAGATGGCCGCAGAGTCCGCGGCCCGCAAGGCAATGGACCACGGCATGAAGAAGGTCGACGTTTTCGTCAAGGGCCCGGGCTCCGGCCGCGAGACCGCAATCCGTTCCATCCAGGCCGCCGGCCTGGAGGTGTCCTCGATCTCCGACGTGACGCCGCAGCCGTTCAACGGCTGCCGTCCGCCGAAGCGTCGTCGCGTTTAACAGGCTGAAAGGAAAAGAGGTAACTACACATGGCTCGTTACACCGGCCCTGCTACCCGTAAGTCCCGTCGCCTCCGCGTCGACCTCGTCGGCGGCGACATGTCCTTCGAGCGTCGCCCCTACCCTCCGGGGCAGGCTGGCCGCGCCCGCATCAAGGAGTCCGAGTACCTGCTCCAGCTGCAGGAGAAGCAGAAGGCACGCTTCACCTACGGTGTCATGGAGAAGCAATTCCGCCGCTACTACGAGGAGGCTAACCGCCTCCCGGGCAAGACCGGCGACAACCTGCTGGTGCTCCTGGAATCCCGTCTGGACAACGTTGTGTACCGTGCTGGTCTGGCGCGCACCCGCCGCCAGGCACGTCAGCTGGTTTCCCACGGCCACTTCACCGTCAACGGTGTGAAGACCAATGTGCCGTCCTACCAGGTGACCCAGTACGACATCATCGACGTCCGCGAAAAGTCCCGTAACATGCTCTGGTTCGAAGACGCCCAGGACAACCTGGTCGACTCCGTTGTCCCGGCCTGGCTGCAGGTCGTTCCGGAGACCCTGCGCATCCTCGTGCACCAGCTGCCCGAGCGCGCTCAGATTGACGTTCCGCTGCAAGAGCAGCTCATCGTCGAGCTTTACTCGAAGTAACCCCCTACCGGCGTCATATAGCGGTCGCCGAAAAAGGAGAAGTTCATGCTCATCTCACAGCGTCCTCAACTCACCGAGGAATACATCGACACCAACCGTTCGAAGTTCGTCATCGAACCGCTCGAGCCCGGTTTCGGCTACACCCTCGGTAACTCTCTGCGCCGTACGCTGCTGTCGTCCATCCCGGGCGCTGCAGTGACGTCCATCAAGATCGAGGGTGTGCTCCACGAGTTCACCACGATCAACGGCGTCAAAGAGAACGTCTCTGAGATCATCCTCAACATCAAGAACCTGGTGCTGTCCTCCGATTCCGATGAACCGGTGGTCATGTACCTGTCCGCACAGGGCCCGGCCGACGTCACCGCCGCAGATATTGATCTGCCTGCCGACGTCACCGTGCACAACCCGGACCTGCACATCGCTTCTCTGAACGAGAGCGCACGCCTGGACATGGAGCTCGTTGTCGAGCGTGGCCGCGGTTACGTCCCGGCGATGACCAACTCCGGCGGCGAGATCGGCCGTATCCCGGTCGACCAGATCTACTCGCCTGTGCTGAAGGTGTCCTACAAGGTTGAGGCAACCCGTGTTGAGCAGCGCACTGACTTTGACAAGCTGATCATCGACGTGGAGACCAAGAACTCCATGAGCGCCCGCGACGCCCTGGCGTCCGCTGGCTCCACCCTGGTCGAGTTGTTCGGTCTCGCACGCGAGCTGAACACTGCCGCCGAGGGCATCGAGATCGGCCCGTCTCCGCAGGAGACCGAGTACATCGCTGCATACAACATGCCGATCGAAGACCTGAACTTCTCCGTCCGCTCCTACAACTGCCTGAAGCGCCAGGAGATCCACACTGTCGGTGAGCTCGCTGAATGCACCGAGTCCGACCTGCTGGATATCCGTAACTTCGGCCAGAAGTCCATCAACGAGGTCAAGATCAAGCTGGCTTCCCTGGGCCTGACGCTCAAGGATGCTCCGGAAGACTTCGATCCGACCCAGATTGAGGGCTACGACGCGGAAACCGGCGATTACGTTGACGGCGGCTTGGACGACGCTGAGTAAAGAACTGAGCGCCGCACGCGCACACACTTTTTAATCCACGAGGAGTACAACAATGCCTACCCCGAAGAAGGGCCCGCGTCTCGGCGGCTCGGCTGGGCACCAGAAGCACATTCTGGCCAACCTGGCTAGCCAGCTGTTCGAGCACGGCGCCATCACCACCACCGACGCCAAGGCGAAGGTTCTGCGCCCGTACGCGGAGAAGCTGATCACCAAGGCAAAGTCCGGCACGGTCAACGACCGTCGCGCCGTGGCTGCCGAGATCCCGAACAAGGACGTCGTTACGTACCTGTTCAACGAGCTTGCTCCGAGGTTCGAGAACCGCCCCGGTGGTTACACCCGCACCATCAAGCTGGAGAACCGCAAGGGCGACAACGCCCCAATGTCCCAGATCTCCCTCGTTCTCGAGGAGACTGTCTCTGCTGAGGCGACCCGCGCTACCCGCGCAGCAGCGTCCCGCGAGAAGGCTGCCCAGGAAGCAGCCGCTGGCCAGGATGCAGCCGCACCGGCTGAGGCTGAGGTGACCGAGGTCAACGAGGCTACCGAGGCTGACGCTACCGCCGCAGCTGAGTCTGAGAACACGACCACTGTCGTCGCTCCGGAGAGCGAAGAGACTGTTGTGAACATTAACGAGGTTGAGACTCAGGCTGACGCGACCGAGGTCGTCGAGGAAGAAGCTGAGGCTGAGGGCGACAAGTAAGCCCGTCATGTAGGGCTATAGGCCCGTTCGTGAAAACCGCCTGTTGAGGAGATGCCTTCTCGACGGGCGGTTTTCTTTTTTAAGGTTTATTTGAGTAGCGCTCTTCTAGTCCCAAGCCGTAGTTCTGGAACCCCCGCGCCCCCCAACCGCTGCGCCGCATTGAGGTAAGTTCGAAATCGCCGTTCCAGAAGAGCTTCTAGCAGATAGATTGCATCCCCCAAGATGTAGTATGAAACCCGAGCGCAGGACGAGCTCCTCGCATATACATCGCACCGCCCGAAGGTTCGCTTTCGGGCGGTGTTGTCATATCGGGGTTAGACCGCAGATTGGTACGGTAAGCCCCGATGAAACACCAAGCATCCAACCCTGGTTTAGATGAAGAGCAAGCGGGCATTGTCCGCCTCCGCCTCGACATCGCGTATGACGGCACTCGGTTCCACGGCTGGGCCCGCCAGGCGGCTGCCCCGGGGGAGGAGACCCCAGTACGGACGGTGCAGGGGGAACTGGAAGATGCGCTCAGCCTCATCTTGCGTCATCCCGTGGAGCTCACCGTTGCGGGGCGCACGGATGCCGGGGTGCATGCTATAGGCCAGGTCGCGCACGCGGATGTGCCCAAACACGCGCTCGACCAGCGGTCGATCGTCGGGGAGCCGGAGAAGCTCACCCGCCGCCTCGCCCGGCTGCTCCAGCCGGACCTTCGGGTCACCGCAGTCACTGAGGCCCCGGAAGCGTTTGACGCCCGCTTTTCCGCGTTGACCCGTACCTACCGCTACCGGGTGACCACCAATACTGCTGGTCCGAACCCGCTCAGGCGCACGGACACCGCGGCGTGGACCAAGAAGATTGACCTTCACGCCGTGCAGGAGACGGCAACGGCCTTGGTCGGGCTGAATGACTATGCGGCGTTCTGCAAGCCCCGGCCTCACGCCACCACGATCCGCGACATTCACTCTTTCACGTGGGCGGATGTCTCCACGCCGGAGGAACCGGAGCTCTACGAAGCCACGATCACCGCTGATGCGTTTTGCTGGCACATGGTTCGGGCCCTCGTCGCTACGTGTTTGGACGTCGGCTCAGGTGCTCGTGATGTCTCGTGGGCAAAGACGTTGCTCGCCGCACATGAGAGGGATCCATTGGTCAAACTAGCGCCGGCGAACGGGCTTACCCTCATTCGCGTGGACTACCCAGAGGCCGCTCATCTGGGGGAGAGGGTGTTGGTGACTAGGGATCGTCGTAAAGCGAAGGATGTGGAATAGACTGCTCTGATGGAACAGGGAAGAAAGTAGGGCCGCATGGATGTAGTCGGAGCTGTTTGGCTCGTCATTGCGGTGTTCACTCTGCCTGGACTCATCGTGGCCTGGGTTGCGGGAGCGAAGCTGCCAGCGGCGGCTGCGGCGAGTTTGCCGGCAACCTTCGGGCTGATCGGGTTCGGTAGCTGGCTGCTGGGCGCGCTGGGGATCCGTTTCGGGTGGCCGTCGTTCATCTTCTTCCTTGTGCTCGTGCTGGTGCTCGCCGGCGTGTGGCGTTTCATGTTCGCGCGGAAAGCCAAGCGTGACGGCGCCGAAACGTGGCTGCGTGCTTTGTGGCCCGGAGATTGGCGGCGGAGAAGCATCCTGGATCCGTCGTGGGTGCTCCCAGCTGCCGGTGTGACGGCGGGCGCGTGGATGCTCATCGCGAAGATGCTGGAGCTGCAGGACAACGTTCCGCACAAGATGGAAAACATCGTGCAGGGCTGGGACACGCAGTGGCACGCCAACGCGGTGCGCTTCATCATGGAGGAGGGCGTTGCCTCGCCCACGCGCATGGGTGAGCTGCAAAGCCCGGAGACACACGTGGACTTGTTCTACCCGTCAGGCTTCCACGCGGCGACGGCACTGTTCGCCCATGCTGGCGGGTGGGAGCCAGTGCCGGCGATGAATCTCGCTTCCATTGTCGCGACGAGTCTCGCGGTCGCTGGCGGTGCGGCGGGTCTGGCGTGGGCGATCGCTCGCGGTCAAGGCATGGTCGCGCAAATCGCCGCTGGGCTGGCTCCAATCGCCATTTACGCGTCGCCGTCTGTGGTGTGGATCAGCGATTACGTGGGCATGCGCCCCTACATCGTGTCCATCGGCTTGTCCGGGATGGTGGTCGCGCTGTTCATGCAGGTTCCGCGCTACAGGGCCCTGAGCTTTGCGACGCTCTTTGCCTTCCTCGGCGTCCTCCAAGTCCATCCCGCTGCCGTGACCGTCGTGGTCCTCGCAGTTCTCCTGTACTGGGCGACGTACCTGGTGTGGCGCCCCGACCGCACCCGTGTCAGCGACGTGCTGTGGCTGGCCATTCCTGCGCTGGGTGGCACGCTGTCGTTCCTGCCGCAGTTGCTCGCCGGCCGGACTCAGGCGGAGGAGGTTCAAGCCTGGGACAACCGGGAGGCCGTGACCTCCACAGAGGCATGGCACAGGGCGTTTTACATGCAGGCCCGCCACACCGACGAGTTCTTCCCCACATTTGACCCGACGATGCTGTTCTGGCTCGCCGGCTTCGGTGCCATTGTCATGCTGCTGTGGCGCGGGCAGGTATGGGCGCCGATCTTCTACGGGCTCATGGTGTCCACGACAGCCAACGCGATGCGACCGGTGGACAATCTTTTCGAGCCATTGCTGGCGTTCCTCGGCTCGGCCCACTACAACTCGGCCCACCGCGTCGCCACAATCGTCGCCCTGACACTCTTTGCTGGGGCTGCCGTGGGAGCAGCAGTGATCATCCGGGTGCTGTGCTTGGCGCCGGTCGCGGTGCGTAGGCCGAAGCGCCCGTGGCAGTGGGGGACCGCTATTGCTTCGGCTGTCCTCGCAGGCTTCACCGGCTGGGGCACGGGAGTGTGGGCTGCCACAGCCGCCGCTGAGGGTGCCAAGGAATCCTACGAGGCCTCCCGTGTGGATGACCGGATGATCGATGAAGACCAGTTGGAAGCATTCGAATGGCTCGCATCCCGCCCGGAGGCGCAAGAGGGCTTGGTCATGGGTGAATCCACGGAAGGGTACTCCTGGATCTACTCCATCGAGGGCGTGCCCACCGTGAGCCGCCACTACCTGTGGCCCTCGGGTGGTTTGGGCACCAACTCGAGCATCCTGAGTGACCATGCCGCCCTGCTCGGCGCGGGTCAGCGCGGCAAGCCGGATGAGGGCAATGTTGTCGATGCGGCCGCCGCCCACCTAGACGTGCGGTTCATCATCTCCACCGGAAACACCTTCTGGGGCGAACCGAGCAACTGGCAGGTGGACACTGCCCTGTGGACCTCGCCGGGTGTCACGCCCGTCTACCAGCTCAACCGTGTGACCATCTTCGCTGTGAACGAGAAGTTCAGCGCCGAAGAGCTGCGCGAGCTCCAACAAGACGCGGTGGACAACGGCGGATCCACGGAGCTTCCATCCCTCCAGCCTGTCGCCCCAGGGGCCGATACGTCAGAGTCCGGCTCTGCAGAATCCGGCACCCCGGCCCCCGAGGGGCGCGGTCCTGCCGCCCGTATGCTTGAAGCCCCGGGGTGGGCGCTCTAAACTCCGAGGGAGTATTTGGGGGAATTGATCGGGGGGTCACGTGTCCCGCACACACGACGAGAAAACGAACACAGCGCAGCGGCTGCTGCCAACAACGCGCTCACAGGTCTCGGGGCACCGCTTCATGCGCCGACGGGTGGAGCACGGGCTCATCTACGGTGACATCCGGATGATCCATGATCCACTGGCGTCGCGCCGACGTTCCGCAATCTTCGGCCTCATTGCGGTCGTGCTCATCGCCGGCGGATGCGGGCTGTTCGCCTGGCTCAAACCGAATCCTGATCCGGGGTCGGCGGCGATCATGCGCGCGGCCGACGGCTCGCTCTACGTCCGGGTAGGCGAGGTGGTGCATCCGGTGACGAACTTGACGTCGGCACGCTTGATCGCGGGTAGCCCGGACGAGCCGCAGCGTGTCGGGGACGAACGTTTAACGGATTATCCGCGCGGGG
Organism: Corynebacterium sp. CCUG 69979; assembly: GCF_024454095.1. Taxonomy (NCBI): domain Bacteria; kingdom Bacillati; phylum Actinomycetota; class Actinomycetes; order Mycobacteriales; family Corynebacteriaceae; genus Corynebacterium; species Corynebacterium sp. CCUG 69979. The sequence goes on from NZ_JAGPZA010000001.1 coordinate 137,681, forward strand.
TGCCGCTGGGTCTGACCACAGCTCCCGCGATGTTCGCGCCCGAGGGGAGCAACGACATCGCGTGGAGTGCATGTTCGCTTATCGACGCCTCCCGTACCCCCACCCTCACCATCCACGCCGGCCCCGCTCCTGAATTGCTTGCACAGCGTGAGGCGATTCTTGTCGCCCACGACGGCGACGACTGGCTGGTGACGCAGGCTGGCCGCGCGAAACTCCCGCCTGCCACAGACCCGGCGGGACGGCTGATCCGGCGCGAGCTCGGCATCGATGCGGCCACGCCGCGCCGGGAAATGCACAGCGGTGTTCTCGGCGCATTGCGTGAATTGCCGCTGATCGGCTTGCCACACCCGTTGCCGCGCGTGCTGGAAACGGGTGCGGAGGCGTGGATACTCACCGGCCACGGCGGCGTGCAACAGATCACCCCGCTGCAACGGGATGTGCTCGTGGCGGCAGGCGCGCACACCGAACGAACTGATACGGCTGCGATCGCGGCCTATCCCGACGCCGATCCACCGCTGACGTTGTCGATCCCGGACGAGAAACCGGAATGGGGTGACCCAGCTGCCACCTCCGGTGCTGTAGAGACCGCCGTCTGCGCGGCAGAGAACGGTCAAGCCGGTCGGCGCCCAGCCGATGCACTCACAAGGGGAGCGGTCGAACTGTCAGGGGCAGGCCCGGCTACCCACTTCATCGGGTTGTCGGACGGGGCTGTCGGGGTCGATACCGGATTTAGTTACCACGTTGTGTCGGGTGCAGGGCAGCGTCACGGTGTTGACCAGCAGGCAGTTCTGGAGATGATCGGGGTGGCGCATATGGAAAAGGCCCCGTGGGCAATCATTGGTCTGTTGCCCGCGGGGCCGGATCTCACGCGCGAAGCTGCACTGACCGCGACATACTGAACGGGCGCCGGCTGGCCTAGCGGTCTGACTGAAATTTGCTACCCGTTTGGTTCTTGCGGATTCCGCGCACAACCAAAACAATCCCCGCGATCCAGCTGGCGAGTGCTGTCATGTAGGAAATCGTGCCCCACGCAGTGGCAACGGCGAGGAACCCGAGCAGAAAGACAATCACGCCAATGATGATGTCCTGCTGCCCGGTGGTGCCGGTAGAACGCGAGTTGCCCGAATCGTGGGGCATCTGGGAAGTCATGACTGCCAGTGTGCCAGGAAAGCGAACGGCCCTGCCAGGGAAGGGCCGTGAAGAGTCGGGGATGCTGAAGTACTAGAAGCCAGCCTCGAGGTGCAGGCTCGGGCCATCGGAGTCACCCATGTCATCGGCGAAGGTGTCCTCGTTCATGGTGTCCTCGGTCGGCGATGTGTCGTAAGTCTCCTCGTCCGTCCCGATCTCCGTGGTGGTGCCCTGGAAATCGAAGGGGTCCTCAGACTCCTCGTCTGCCCCCTCAGCCTTTTCGGTATAGTCCTCGACGTTGCCCAAGCCCTCGACGTAGTCATCGTCGGCGCTGATCTTCGTTTCCAGAACGCCGTCGGTGTTCTCAGAGTCGATGAACATCTCGTCGAATTCGCCGTCACCGTCAACGTCGACAAGCACGGTGTTGGCGTAGCCGTCGCCGTCCGAGTCGAGCACTACGGTGTCGATGGTGCCGTCGCCGTCCAGATCCACCAGTGCGGTGTCGATGGTGCCGTCGTTGTCGGTGTCCAGAACGGCAGCGTCAAAAGTCTCTACGTTCTCGTCGATGGTGTTCGGGTCCTGCGGGTTGTTGGGGTTGGTCATGATTGCGTCCTTCCTGGTGTGTTGAGTGGTGTTTTCATGCGTTTAATGCGCACGCTACGTCAAATGTTCCTGCGCGGGACCAACAAAGAACCTACAGCGGTGCTGAGCAGCGCAAACAAGCCAAGAATTGTGAGTACAACACCGGTCTTGCGGGGTGCTGTGGCCACGGTTTTCTCTACGGGAGTAACTGTCACTGGGTCCGTATCGTCATCGCGACCAGAGCGGTGAGATTCGGGCGGGAGATGCGTTAGCGTAGTGAGCGTATCGACGGCCCCGCCGCTCGGCTCCGCGGCCCCATCCACCATCGCGCGAATCTGCGCCGGGGTGGCATCGGGGTAACGCTGCCGCAGCAACGCGACTGTTGCACTGACCACCGGAGCAGCAAAACTGGTGCCCTCGTATGGTTGAGCGTCCCCGCGATCGCCCGCAACTCCACCGGTGAAACCGTTTCCGTCGGCCGACAAAGCAGCTTGTGGGCGGCCCGGTGCGGAAACAGCTATGTGCTCGTCGGGTACCGGCAGGGAGTATTCGGCCATGGTGTGGCTGTCCGCTCTCGACCCGACAGTGATGACGGTGGGGAAGTGCGCCGGGTACACCGTGGAGCCCGGCGGGCACTCGTGGTTCGTATTGCCCGCGGCGGCGACAACGGCAACACCGTCCAACTCGGCGCGCCCGAGTGCAAGACGCAGGTCCTGGGTGTCCACCCGTGCGGCGAGCTGCGGTTCCACGCAAGAGACGACCGACATATTGATCACGTCGGCGCCCAAGTCGATCGCGTTGTGGATGGCGCGCGCAAGGGTGTCCAAATTCCCCGCACCGGGGATGTCCTCTGCTTCCGGCGAGCCATCCGGTACTGGGGCCGTAGTTGTGCGGAAGTGCGCGGAGGATTGGCGGATCGCGATGATCTCCGCATCAGGGGCGATGCCCGTTGTCGTGCCCGCGATGATGCCGGCGACGACGGTGCCGTGCGCGTCGCAGTCGTCGAATGGCCGTGGATCATCTGGGGTGACGTAGTCGTTGCCGGGGATGAGCTGGTTGAGCTCGGGGTGCTGGGCAACCCCGGTGTCGATGACAGCCACTTTCACTCCCGCGCCGGTGGCGATAGTACGCACCTGGTCGAGATCGGCCGCAGCGGCGGGTGGGTCCGCGGGAACCGGGACTGCGCAGGCGACATCTTGGGCGTGGGCAGGTGGGGTGGCAACAAGAACGGGCTGGGTTGAGAAAAGCATGAGGGTTAGGGCCGGGATGCACGTGGACGTCGATAAGCGAAAGCGCACTACAGGCCCCTGATCAGCGTGAAGAAACCGGTGAGGTAGACAGCCAGCGGCAACACGGCAATGATCGCGGCAGCCTCGGCGCGCTCGAGCCACACGAGTGTGGTGGGTTCCAGATCGGGGACGAAACGGGCCCAGATCGTCGCGCTTGCCGCAGCCACCGCGAGGACTCCGGCGAGCACGAGTAGCGCTGGATGCGGGCTATCCATCTGTGCGACGGCGATAACAGCACAGGTAACGGCCGTCATGGCAGAAAGTGCGAGGCTCAACCTCGGCGCGGTGGAGTGGTGGCGTGACGCGTGCACGATGAGCGCTCCAGCGACACAGAGACAGAACGCAAAGATCCAGGCTCCGCCCGCGATAGCGATGGTGATCAGCGCCGGGATCATGCACACGGCGGTGCCGATGCCCAGACCGTCTGTAATACCGCGGGCTTTTTGCGTGCGCAGGTCAACGTCATCCTGGTAGTCGTCCGCGATGGAGAACTCCTGCCCAGCAGTGGGCACGCGGGGAATGCGTAGACCGGCGCCGCGGGTCGCCACAGCAGGTGTGAGCATGACGGCGGTCAACCCCACCAGCACGACCGTCGCTGCGGGAGCGTGCGGGGACGGTAACCACGATCCTAATGCGCCACCTGCGCTAAGTGCACTCACCGTGAGTACCGCAGTACCGCATCGCGTGCCGGCGAAGCCCAGCACCGCCCCACCGCCGACCAGGACTGCCACCGTCGCCGATGCAGCGACCACACCAAGTGCTGCGCTGCTGTTGAGCGGCCACGCAATCGCTTCCTCGCCCCCGGCCCAGGTGCCGCATGCGATACCCGCAAGCACAGCGCCGGCGGGGAACACCGCGCGGGAACGGGAGATGACACCGATCGCGAGTGCGACGACGGCTGCTGCCCCGACACCGATAACCGGGTTGGTCAGGGCAGCAACAAGAAAACCGACGGCAACGATACCCGCGAGCGATGACGCCGTATCGATCCCGGCGCGCGGGCCCCCGTCAGCCGACACCGCCGCGAGCGATTCCGCAGCGTCGCGCACGACCGGGGGATCGACCTCCTCCTCCGGGCGCAGTGCAAGCACCTGACCGTCCCGCACGCGCATGTGGTGCAGGGGAGTGTGCGGATCCAGGGGAGCACCTCCGGCAGTGGTGAACTCCCACGGTCGTCCGATTTCCGGAAGCTCGACGAGCCGGGCAAGCTCCGGCAGGACCTCGGCGAACGTCGACGCGGTTGGCAATGTCACGTCAATGGAGCGGTGGTACGTCACGGCACTGACACGCACGGTGACGCGGACGACATGGTGAGTCGATGCGGCGACCACAGTTTTCTTCCCCCCGGGTTGCACAGTGCAGGCCCCCGCCTGCACACGTGATGAGCTGTGCTGGCGTTCACGCTACACGTAATCGGCAACGGCGCGCTACACTAACGCTCAACACCTGCGGTTGGGGGAACCAGCAGGGATGGTTCGAGGGGGGGACATTCATGCTCGGATTGGACAACAATCCTGTCCAAACACCGGTCAATGCTGGCCACAGCGCTGACGATGCACCGCCGCTGCCTGGTGGGAACCTCGTCGCGGAGCCCGTCCCGCAGGCGGTGCGGCGTCCGCCGGAACCAATGATGAAAATCATCATGCCGGTGGTCATGGTCGCAGCCATCGGAGCAATGGTGGCGATCATGGCCTTGTCAGGCCGGGGTGTTAGCCCCATGATGATGGTCTTTCCGCTCATGATGGTCATGGGCATGCTCACAATGCTCAACCCTCCGGAGCGGGCCGGGGATATTGACGAATCCCGCCGTGTGTACTTGCGCCACCTTGACGCGCTGGCGGAGCACGCCCGCGGAAATGGCGACAAGCAGCGTGCCCATGTTGAGTTCTTCCACCCGCATCCGCAGGCATTGGTCAGCGCGGTGCCCACAGAGCGGGTCTGGGAGAGAGTGGACGACGATTCTCGTGCGCTGGAAGTGCGTGTGGGAACAGGAATGTCCGCTTTGTGCACGCCTATCGACGTGCCTGACCCCGGTTCACCTGAAGATCTTGACCCTGTATGCGCTGTGAGTCTGCGCCGCACTGTGGCTGCCGTGAGCGCGGTGCCGCGGGTTCCGATCATCATCCAGTTGGAAGCGTTTCCGCTCATCACACTTGCAGGGCCGAAAGCGCGCACAGTGGCGCGGTCCATGTTGGCGCAGGTGGTGTTCTTCCACGGCCCGGAGCTGCTCGGTATTGAGGTCGCTGCAGAGGGGCTCGAGTTCTCCAAGTGGTTGCCGCACACCCGCGATCCCGAGTCCGCGGCGTTCTCGATCGCGTTCGTGGATGCTGGCTCCCCGGACGCACTAGTGTGCACCGAGCACGACTGCGTTGTCGTGGTCACGGAGGATGAGGATGCCTTCGTTCACGAGGATGCGCTGCACTTGGTGTGCGGGGAGCGTATTAGCGCGGTCACGGCAGCTGGCACGGAGCCGCTTGGGGAGCCTGACGAGTTCAGTGACGGTGCCGCAGAATACATCTGCCGGAATCTCGCCTTCTACCGCCGTCCTGAGGGCCAAACAGGTACTGCCAATAGCGGGGACCTGTTAGAGCTGTTGGGGTTCGAAGACGTAGACCAGCTGTCTGGGCCGGCGATGTGGCCTGGGCGGGAGGGGACCCGGCAACGGTTGACGGTACCGATCGGTACGGAAGGTCTGGGATCGGGCGGAGCGCCCGTCTATCTAGACCTGAAGGAGTCAGCGCACGGCGGAATGGGCCCGCATGGATTGTGCATTGGCGCGACAGGAAGCGGTAAGTCTGAACTACTCAGAACACTCGTTGCAGCGCTGGCAGCGACACATTCGCCCGAGGAGCTCAACTTTGTCCTCGTTGATTTCAAAGGCGGCGCCACGTTCCTCGGATGTGAAGGGCTACCCCACACATCCGCGGTGATCACCAACCTGGAAGACGAGGCGGTCCTGGTGGAGCGCATGTTCGATGCGATCTCCGGCGAGCTCAACCGCCGCCAAGAACTGCTGCGCGCATCGGGTAATTTCGCCAACGTCACCGACTACACTGCGGCACGCATGAGCACGCGTCCAGACATGGATCCGCTGCCGGCGTTGCTCATCGTGGTCGACGAGTTCTCCGAGCTCCTCGGCCAACACCCGGACTTCGCGGATCTCTTCGTCGCTGTCGGACGGTTAGGGCGCTCGTTGGGTGTGCATTTGCTGTTAGCCTCACAACGGCTTGAGGAGGGCAAACTGCGCGGCCTGGATTCGCACCTGTCCTACCGCATCGGTCTGCGCACGTTCTCAGCCACCGAGTCGCGCCAGGTACTGGGCATCCCCGATGCTTACGAGTTGCCGGCTGACCCTGGCTCGGGCTACCTCAAGGCCGCATCCAGTGAGGTCACGCGTTTCAAAGCGGCGTATGTCTCCGGTCCACTCATGCGAAAAGACGTTGCGGCGCACGGTTCCCATACCGCAGCGAGCATCCCAGCAGTACGCATTTTCGACGGCTGGGATCCGCCCGAGGTGACCCCGGTCGTCGCAGGTACGCTGGACACGTCGACAACCGTGCTGGCGGCTGTTGTTGAGGCCGCCGGCGAGACTGCTCAGTTGCGCGGGCACAGCGCTCACCGTGTGTGGCTGCCACCACTGCCGCGCCGGGTAGGGATCCCTGCCGTCGTCACGCGAGCGGGAATGCTCACCGCGGGCATAGGGCTTATCGACGACCCCTACCACCAGCGCCAAGACCCCCTCATCCTCGACTTGAACGTCTCCGGCGGCCATGTGGCGATCGCCGGTGGGCCGCAAACGGGCAAGTCGATGGCCGTGCGCACGCTGATCACCTCTTTGGCTTCCACCCACTCGACTGAGCAGATCGGCTTCTACATCGTCGATGCCGGTAGCGGCGACTTCGCGGACCTTGAAAGTCTGCCCCACGTTGCCGGCGTGGCAGAACGCAGCGACGAGGAGCGGGTCCGCCGCGTCGTCGATGAAGTCTTGGGCATCATTGAAAACCCACGTGGCGCACCGCGACCGCAGCACACGGTGTTGGCGGTCGATGGGTGGCATTCATTGTTGGCGACCGATTCGAAACTGGAGGATCTGCGGGAACCGCTGGCGACCATTGCGGCTGAGGGGCCGGCGGCTGGGGTGCACCTGGTGGCCACCACCCAGCGCTGGGGCGCGATCCGTCCCAACGTGCGCGACATCATCGGCACTCGAGTGGAGCTCAAACTCACTGAGTCGATGGATTCTGTAGTCGACCGCAAAAAGCAGGAGAAACTTCCCGCATTGCCCGGCCGCGGACTCACTCCCGGCGGGATGAGCATGCTGGTGGCGGCAACCGCAAAGGAAGATGTCGCACACATTGCAGCCACGACTGCGCACCAGCCGCGTGTACCTGCCTTGAGGGTTCTGCCGGAGAGGGTGACGGTGGGGCAGGCGCGCCAGACTCAGACGTCGATAAGCGACACGCCGCTGTTGGGCATTGGTGGACGTGCACTGGAACCTGTGCACCTGGATGGCCAGCATCTCGTCGCTATCGGCGCGGCGGGCTCTGGCAAATCGACGCTGGTGAACACTGTGATCACACAGATCGCTGAGCTCCCGCGGGAACAGGCGCGCATGGTGGTCATCGATCCACGGCGTGTCCACCTGCGCCACGCGGACCACCCCATGGTCGCAGCGTATGCGGGCTCTTCTGACGCGGCCGCTACAGCGGTGACCGACACCGTGGCCACGATGTCGTCACGTCTGCCGGGGCCAGATGTCACGGCCGAGCAACTCGCCGCTCGCAGTTGGTGGACTGGTCCAGATATCTACCTTGTGATCGACGACCTAGAACTTGTTCCCGACGAGCACCTGCGTCCGCTCGTCGCGCTCCTTCCTCATGCCCACGACATTGGGCTGCACATCATTGCCGCCCGCAAGTTCGGCGGCAGCGCCCGCGCTTTGTTCTCTCCGTTCTTGTCCACGTTGAAAGATCAGCTTCCTGACGCTGTTCTGCTCTCCGGGAACCGGGAAGAAGGACAGCTTTTCGGTGTTCGACCGATGCCGCTTGCGCCGGGGCGCGGGATCCTCGTGCGCGACAACGACAACGCCGGCCCAATCCAGATCGCAGTAGGTGACGCAGCATGACCACACGGTTGACCACACCGCAGCTCACGGTGACTATCCGCCCCGACAGCGTCGTTTTCGAAGGTGCTGCCAACGTGCATCGCCACGACAGTCCGAGCACCAGCGAGATCGCCGCCGCGATCTGCAAATGTTTGGGTAGTGATCCTGCCGGTGCCCACGTGCACATTGTCGGGGATGAAGAAACCATCGACGACCTCGTTGTTCTGATGAGCGGATACGACGTCGTGCTCACCAGCGAGACCACGAAACCGCGCGGAAAGCATGCCCTGCGCCCCAATGCGAAAGCGGGCGCTGCCGAAACGGCGGATTCGAGTACGGACTCCGAAACTGAAACAAATCCGTCCACAAACGAATGGGAGGAAATCACGCTGCGTCGCCCGACGCTTTACGACGGCTCACGCGACACCTTCCTACCCGCACGCCCCCTCCTCATTGTGGCGGTGGTCGTCATCGGCGCACTCTGCGCTGCCGCTGTGTGGGCCGTTGCGCGGTCTGGTTCCGATGCGTTAGAGCACGCGGCCGGATCTGGCGCCTCCATTGGCGCGACGACGAGTGAGGTGACGTCGGCTCCTTCGCTTGATTCATCCGCGCCTTCTACGCAGCCAGCCCCGCAGCCCGAGTTCGTCACTCTCACCCAGGACGGTCTGAGCGTGGAGGTGCCGGTCGGCTTCACCCTCGAGCCCGATGAAGATATGTGGCGCGCGACCGGCCCTGATCCGGATTTCCGCTTGCAGCTTGCCGTTGATCCGCTCTACGGAGTGGCAGGAGAAGCCGTGATCGCCCAGATTGAGCAGGAGATTCTCGGCGACCCCGAGTTACGCCTCATCGAGCGTGATGAGCACAGCATCACCTACAGGCACTTGCTTCCAGACGGCTCCCAAGCCCACTGGCGCGCCTGGGTCGATGCAGACCACCAAATCTCCATTGGTTGCCACACCCGGAAAGCTCCCACGTCAGTCCAGCAGGCCACATGCACCATGGCTAACGACTCGGCCCGGTACAGCCCTCCTTAACCGTCTCACCAAAGGGGCAGGTACCGGCCCGCACGGAGAAAAACTCCAAGAATTTTCACCGCCGAGGGAACCAAACAGGGGCCTGCGGCAGTCCAATAAGGGTGGAAAGGTCACGAACGGCTCGCAAAGGTGCTTCACCGACTACGCGCCACGTGCCCGGACCGGCCTTTGTCCGTTAAGTCACACACCGATATCGGGGGAAAACATGAGCAACATGCAAACAGAAGCCGACGTGATGCGCGCCGCCGCCAAGGAAGTCGAAACGACCAATGAAGAAATCAACGGTGAACTCAACCGTCTGCAGACTCTCGCAGAGGGGGCGCGCAGCCACTGGGGCGGCACCGCACAGGTCAGTTTCAACGAGCTGATGATGCGTTACGACGATGCCGAGCGCCGTCTCGGGGAGGCACTGACCGCCATCGCAATGAACATCCGCGATAACGCGGGCAACTACGAAGACGTCGAGGCCACTAACGCGGATAGCTTCTCGTCGATCGCGCCGTCCTCAGGCCTGGCCCTGTAAGCCCACGAAGAGAATTCAGAGAGTTAAAGGAGAACACCATGACTGTCATCAAGTACCAATTCGCCTCGATCTCAAATACATCCCAGGACATTCTGCAGTCGGCACTCACGATCGACGGCCAGCTCGAGGACCTGAAGGCGCGGTTGCGCCCCATGGTGGACAGCTGGGACGGTGAAGCAGCTGAGGCGTACCAGATCCACCAGGCGAAATGGGATGCCGCGGCAGAGGAGCTGAACGAGATCCTCACCGTCATCGGCAACACCGTCGAAAACGGCAACTCCCGGATGAAGGCGGTCAACACCGCCGCCGCTAACAGCTGGGCCTAAGTACGCCACACACTGCCGTTCCCTTTTTGCAAGCGTCTTAAAGCTGCACTGACCGTTCCTATTCGGTTGGCGTGGGCGGACGCGACGTTGGGCACCGACGCGTGGCGCGGACAGAGGGGGATCAGGTTTTGCCGCGCCGCCGCAGGGAAACTTCTGCGGCGGCGTTTTGGTGTTTCGGCAGGTGGTGCTCTAGGGTTAACGGTCTGTGTGTTGTCTCCGACCGGCGCTCGCTCTGCGGTAGCTGGTCACCTCACATCCGGGTCTCCACCGGCCGCCGGAATGTGAGGGGGGAGCGGGCGCACATGGCCGGCAGCCTCTAGATACAGACTTCAAGGAGTCCATGTATGTCTACTTACCACCCGAAGAGCGGTGACATTACCCGTCAGTGGTACGTCATCGACGCTACCGACGTGGTGCTGGGCAAGCTTGCTTCTACCGTGGCAGACCTACTGCGCGGTAAGCACAAGCCGCAGTTCGCACCGAACGTCGACACCGGCGACCACGTCATCGTGATCAACGCCGACAAGGTCCACATTTCGTCCAACAAGCGCGATCGTGAGATGCGCTACCGCCACTCCGGTTACCCGGGTGGCCTGAAGTCCATGACCCTGGGCCGTGCTCTCGATGAGCGCGCGGACCGCGTCATCGAAGAGGCTGTCAAGGGCATGATGCCGCACAACCGCCTCTCCCGTGAGTCCATTAAGAAGCTTCACGTCTACGTCGGTGCCGAGCACCCGCACGAGGCGCAGAAGCCCGAGAACTTCGAGCTTAAGCAGGTGGCGCAGTAATGACCGAGCCGAACAACACCCCTGAGAACATCGCTGACGCAGCTTACGAGGCTGACGTCACCGACATTGACGCCGCAACCGCAGCGACCGAAGAGTTCAACTACACCATCGGCGACGCCGTGGCAGTCGAGGATGAGACCGCTGGCGCTGAGGAGACCGTCGAGGTCGCGTCCTTCCACGAGGGCCCGATCCAGACCGTCGGCCGCCGCAAGCGCGCCATCGCCCGTGTCACCGTCGTCGAAGGCGAGGGCAAGATCACGGTCAACGGCCGCGAGTTCGAGGACTACTTCCCGAACAAGCTGCACCAGCAGGACATCCTGTCCCCGCTGACGCTGCTGGAGCGCGAAGGCCAGTTCGACATCAAGGCCAACATCAACGGTGGTGGCCCGACCGGCCAGGCTGGTGCTCTGCGCCTGGCCATCGCCCGCGCCCTGAACGTGTACAACCCGGCTGAGCGCCCGACCTTGAAGAAGGCTGGCTACCTCACCCGCGACGCACGTGCCGTCGAGCGCAAGAAGGCTGGTCTGCACAAGGCCCGCCGTGCCCCGCAGTACTCCAAGCGTTAATCGCGGTTACTGCTTCACAAGCGCCGTCACCCTTTGCGGGTGGGGGCGCTTTTGGCTTATCGACGCATTACCAACCTGAAAATCCCCTAAGGCATAATGGTGTCTCATGACTCGACTGTTTGGAACTGACGGTGTCCGTGGCTTGGCCAATGAAGCTCTGACCGCGCCTTTGGCGCTGAAGCTGGGCCAGGCAGCGGCCACGGTGTTGACGCAGACGAAGCGTTCCGACCAGCGTCGTGCGACCGCCATCATCGGCCGCGACCCGCGCGTGTCGGGGGAGATGCTGGCGGCGGCAATGGCAGCCGGTATGGCATCGAAAGGTGTGGACGTGCTCCGCGTCGGAGTCATACCGACGCCGGGCTTGGCGTTTCTCACCGACGATTACGGCGCGGATATCGGCGTGATGATCTCCGCGTCCCACAACCCCATGCCGGACAACGGCATCAAGTTCTTCTCCGCCGGCGGCAAGAAGCTTCCTGACGACGTGGAGAACGACATCGAGGAGGAGATGGCCCACATCGATGAAGGCGGACCGACCGGCACCGGCATCGGCCGCATCATCGAGGAGTCCCCGGAAGCCCACGACCGCTACTTGGACCACCTCAACGCCTCGGTGACCACTCGCCTCAACGGCCTGAAGGTTGTCGTGGACTGCGCGAACGGGGCCGCCTCCCGCCTAGCTCCGGAGGCCTATAACGAAGCAGGGGCGAAGGTCATCCCGATCTTCAACAAGCCCAACGCCTTCAACATCAACGACAACTGCGGATCCACCCACATTTCCCAGGTGCAGAAGGCTGTTGTCGAGCACGGTGCCGACTTAGGCCTGGCTCACGACGGCGATGCCGACCGCTGCCTGGCTGTCGATGCCGAGGGCAATGTCGTCGATGGCGACCAAATTATGGCGATTTTGGCTCTGGGGCTGAAAGAGAAGTCGTCGTTACGCAAAAACACGCTCGTAACCACCGTGATGAGCAACCTCGGTCTGAAAATCGCCATGGAGCGCGAGGGCATCGCTGTGCGGGAGACGAAAGTGGGCGACCGATACGTGCTCGAGGAACTCGCGCGCGGCGATTACTCACTCGGCGGCGAGCAGTCCGGCCACATCGTGCTGCCGTCCCGCGCGACGACGGGCGATGGAACGTTGAGCGGCCTGATGATCATGGAGCGCATGGCCGAAACCGGCGCGACACTGAAAGAGCTGGCCAGCGTGATGACGGTGCTGCCGCAGGTGCTCATCAACGTGCCCGTGTCCGACAAGTCGCTCATCCTGGACAACCCCGAAGTCAAGGAAGCCACCGCCGCCGCAGAGGCCGAGCTTGGCTCGAGTGGCCGTGTGCTGCTGCGCCCCTCTGGTACCGAAGAGCTCTTCCGCGTCATGGTGGAAGCAGCGGAGGAGGAGCATGCGCGCAAGGTAGCTGGCAAGCTCGCCGCCACTGTCGCCTCTGTCTAGCGCGAGTGCGCTGAAAATGCCTTAAAGTAATTGGGGCAGCAGGGAACCAAAGGGGGGTCCGCGGCAGTCTAACTCTGTGTGAGGAATTCGACTGCCGCATGCGCGGCTTCATTTACGCGGGGGGATTGAACGTGAATGCACCTTTAGAGCTAGACACGGGTGAGATGCGGGAAGCGCTACGGGGCGCGATATCCCGGTATACCGAAGCGGTGGAGCTGCTCCGCCAGCAGCGGCCGAGCGTGGATCCGGCCTGTTTGGGGGAGGGGTTCACTAGCGACGCGGAACGCTTGGGGGCGGCCATGACCGCGGTCCATGAGAACACTCTCGCGCGTTTGCAGGAGCGGATACGCCATTACGAGTCGATTCTCGCGCTCACCGACGATGTCGAGTCCACGGATGAGGGCAACGCCGCACCGATGGAGGCTGTGCTGAGGAGGTTCACCCGTGGGTAACGCGCAGGTCAAAGACCGCCTCAACGCTGTCACGCGGGAAGTAGCCGCAATAAATGGTGTCTCCTCCGGAGACTTGAACCAGATCAACGCCAAGGTGAGTGACATCTCGGCGAAGTTGGACTATACCAACGGGAAAGACACCAGCGCCCTGCCCACCGAAGCCGCGCGGGTCAACCCCAAAGGGGACCAACCAGGCGGCAAGTCACTCCCTGGCGGCCGCTCGGGCGGCTGGGGCATTGTGGGCCTTCTCGTCGAGCTGGCGCCATTGGCGTTCGGCGCGATCAATTCCGCAGGCGACTGGCTGCGGGATATTGGGATCACCGGCCATGAGGATGACCTCGATGAGGGCCAGCGCGAACTAGATCGCTGCCTTGAGGATCTGCGTACCGAAACAGGAGAGTGTGTCAATGCCGTCGATGAGATCGATTCCAACGCGGAAGACGGCGTGCTGGCGATCCTGGATACGTTGCTCAAGTTCCTCCCCTTGGCGCGCGCTGTATCGTCGCCGCAGAACGAGGCTGCCGCGCTCTTGCCCGTCGTCAAAGCGCTGATGTACGTCGAGAAAACCATCGACGACCGCAATGAGAGCATGCGCCAATGCTACGAACACCTGGAGTCCCTCTACGACGAAGTTGGCCAGCTCCCATCCCCGTCCGCGAAGGAGTACTACCCGCCTAACGGCGGCGCACCTACTAGCCCAGAGGGCGAACCGGACACGCCAAAACAAACCGAACAGCCGGAGCAGAAGGAACCGCCGGTTGATGGACCACCGCTGAAGGAGCAGCCCCCGACTGGAGCGACGGAAGCGCCCGTGAAACCGGCTGGACCCCAGGCAGCACCTGCCCCAGAGCCCGCCCCGGGACCTGCTCCGGTTGCTGCACCTGCCCCGTCGGTTCAGGCCGCGCCCCCAAGCGCCGAGTCTGTGACCATGCCGACTATTCCGGCGAGCGTGGCGACGGAGCCCGCAGGGTTCACCGCGAGTGCTGGCGGAGCGAACCTCAACGTGAATATCAACGTCGGCCTGGGTGGTGATCTCGGAGGAGTCCCACCCGCTCCTGCGGCTCCAACGGCACCTCCCGTGCTTCCCACACCGCCCTCTCTTCCCGCGGTCCCTCCGGTGGGGCCGGTGGGCCAAGCCGCAATCGGCCAGTTCATTGCTGGGGTGGAGGAGTTCAAGAACATGGTGATGGACTGTCTCTCCGAAACGGAACTCCCGCCGGCGGCAGACTGCGAATGCCCGCCGGAGGCGCCCGAGACGGAATCGGACACCCTGCCTGAGAAACCGGCACCGGACCACCAGGCACCGGAAAAACCCGCACCGGAGAACCCAGCAACTGAACAACCAGCAACTGAACAACCGGAGGAGAAGCTGGCCCCGCCACCCGAGCTTGCTGAGGTCAAGGAGCCTCCGCCACCGCCGAAACAGTCAGTGGCACCCGCCGGTGCGGGCGAGCTGGGCCAAACGAGCGACGCAACCGACGTTGCCCCAGAGGAGCCACACAAGCCAGCCGAACCTGCAGCGCCGCACACCGACTCCAGCGGCACTGACACCGGTTCTGGCACTGACACAAACGAGCGCACGAGGAAGACGAGGACGTGGTGATGGACTTCAAGGATTTTGTCGACCAGTTCAACCAGCGCACCGCGCGCCGCATGGCGGAGTTCGAACTGGTGCTGCAGCAGACTCAACAGCAAATGGAGCAGACTGCACGGCAGCAGGCTCTCGCCAAGGAAATGAATATTCAGAAGCCGCCTACCACCACTCCGCGCGGAGGTTACCGTGGTGTCCGCCACGGCAAAGTGCAGGGTGTGCTGCGGAGGGAAGGGCCGACAGGGGCCGGATCCGAGCAGGGCTAACGCCAGGCGGCAGGGCGAACCCGCACGCTGGAGTTAGAAGATGCTCTTCGTGTCCGAGCGTGCGAAGCCGGCGTGATCGGCGAGGTCCTTGCCCACGATAGATTCCACACCCTTGCCGGCGGCATCCATCTCGGAGAAGTCTGCGTACTTCTTCTCGTCAGCGAGCTGGTGCAGGAAGAACCCGGTTAACAGGCCGCGGATGGTCTCTTGGACGCTGGTCTTGGACTTGCCCACGCCCAGCAGCATCTTGCGGAAGTTGTCCTCGGTGAGTGCTTGCTGGTTGCCCTTCTTCACCGTGCGGTAGGCGACGGGGCCAGCCCAGTTGTAGGCCAGCTTGGCGGGGTTGCCCGGATCGAAGATCGCGTCCGAGTCCTCATCGGGGCCGATGATCATGCCCGGCTTGAACATGGTGCGGGACGCCTCAACGGCGGAAGGGGCGACGGATGCCGGGTAGACAGGTGCAACTGCCTTGACCTTGTCGTTGTCCACGCTGGCGAGGACGGCGCAGCCGCCGCCCATGCCGTGGCCGGCCACACCGAGCTTGCCCGGGGAAATGGTGACGTTGCCGTTGCCCATGCGCACCCCACCCAGGATCTGCAGGCAGGTCTCCAGGTCGGCGGCGTAACCGGCGTGGTTCGGGTTGAAACCGCGCTCCGTGTCCGGCACGGCGACGGCGATGCCCCAGCTAGCCAGGTGGCGCAGCGTCTTCTCGTAATTGGCGGCGCTCGTCATCCAGTCGTGGCCGAATGCCACGCCGGGGATGGCGGTGCCTTCGGCAGGCAGGTAGACCTTGCCGGGCAGGCCGGTGTATCCAAGGTCGCCCTCCATGACGCGGTAGGGGCCTCGCTTGGACAGTTCGCTGAGCTTCTTCAAGTTCGCAGACACGCCCCCAAGACTACTGCATACGCCGGGCGGAGGGAGCAGCTGACGTTGGTTAGTAGTGATGGGTCAGACATGGCTATCCTTAAGCGCATGTGTGGAATCGTGGGATACGTAGGAGACCAGCAGGCACTCGGCATCGCGCTCGACGCCCTGAGGCGCATGGAGTACCGCGGGTATGACTCCGCCGGTATCGCTGTAGTGGGTCAAGGCAGCTTGGACGTCGCAAAGCGTGCGGGCAAACTGCAGAACCTCGAGGACAGAATCGAAGAAATTGGCGCAGGGAACCTGGCTGGCACCACGGCGATCGGGCACACCCGCTGGGCTACGCACGGCCGCCCGACGGATGAGAACGCGCACCCCCACATGTCGTTCGACGGCAAGGCTGCTATCGTCCACAACGGCATCATCGAGAACTTCGCGTCCCTGCGTGAGGAGTTGGAGCGCTCCGGGATTGAGATGCAGTCCGAAACGGACTCGGAGGTCGCTGCCCACCTGCTCGCTCTCGCCTACAACGAGGGGGAGACGGCGGGGGACTTCAAGGAGTCGTCGCTAAGCGTGCTGCGCAAGCTCGAGGGCGCGTTCACCATTCTCTTTGTGCACGCTGACCACCCGGACCAGATCATTGCCGCACGCCGCTCGACCCCGCTCATGGTCGGTGTGGGCGAGGGCGAAATGTTTCTCGGCAGCGACGTCGCCGCGTTCATCGAGTACACGAAGAACGCCGTGGAGCTCGAATCGGATTCCGTCGTGGTGATCACGAAGGACGACTATGAGGTGCTGCATTTCGACGGCACCCCGGCCCAGTCCAAGCCCTTCACTATCGACTGGGACTTGGAGGCTGCAGAAAAGGGTGGCTTCGATTCCTTCATGATGAAGGAGATCTATGAGCAACCGGCAGCTGTGCGCGATACCCTGGCCGGCCACTGGGACGGCGAGCGCGTCATCCTCGATGAGAACAGCATCTCTGAGCGCGAACTGCAGTCCTTCAACCAGGTCTTCGTGATCGCCTGCGGTTCCGCCTACCACTCAGGCCTGGCTGCGAAGTACGCCATTGAGCACTGGGTGCGCATTCCGGTGCAGATCGAGGTGGCATCCGAGTTCCGCTACCGCGACCCGGTGCTGGATGAGCGCACTTTGGTACTGGCCATTTCTCAGTCCGGCGAGACCGCCGACACCCTCGAGGCTGTCCGCCACGCCAAGACGCAGGGCGCGAAAGTGCTGGCAGTGTGCAACACCAACGGCTCCCAGATCCCGCGCGAGTCCGACGCTGTGCTCTACACCCACGCCGGACCCGAGATCGGTGTGGCGTCGACGAAGGCGTTTTTGGCGCAGGTCGCTGCGAACTACATCGTCGGCCTGGCACTCGCCCAGGCGAAGGGCACGAAGTACCCGGATGAGATCCGCGATATCTGGGCGGAACTCGAAGCCATCCCGGAGAAAATCGAAGCCGCGCTGGGCAACCACGACACGTGCAAGCACATCGCGGAGACCCTCGGTGCTGTGAAGACCATGCTCTTCCTCGGCCGTGGCGTCGGTTTCCCGATCGCACTCGAGGGCGCGCTCAAGCTCAAGGAGCTGGCGTACATCCACGCGGAAGGCTTTGCCGCCGGCGAGCTCAAGCACGGCCCGATCGCGCTGATCGAAGACGACCTGCCCGTCGTGGTCATCGTCCCGAGCCCGCGCGGCGTGTCCCAGCTGCACTCCAAGATCGTCTCCAACATCCAGGAGATCCGCGCCCGCGGTGCCAAGACGATCGTCATCGCGGAAGAAGACGACACCGCCGTCGAACCGTACGCGAACTGGCTCATGCGCATCCCGCAGTCACCGACGATCATGCAGCCGCTGCTGGCCACCGTTCCGCTGCAGTTCCTCGCGGCGTTCATTGCACGCGAGTGCGGCAACGAGGACATTGACAAGCCGCGCAACCTGGCCAAGTCGGTCACTGTCGAGTAGCGCTTACAGATGCTTTCGGCCCTCGGGTTCGCCTTCGTCGACTCGATCAACCTCCTACTCATCGGGGTGATCGTGGCGGTGGGCATCATTGTGCCGCGCGGCAGCAGCCAGTACGCGCGCACGGTGAGTCTGCTCATCGCCGGGGACTGGCTGGGTGTGGCGTCGCTCGCCTTCATCATGCTGGCGCTTTTCGACGGGCTCGGCTCGGTCGTCCACCGCTTCGTCGAAGGACCGATCTTCGGAATTCTGCTCATTGCCACCGGCCTGGTCACAGGGCTGTTGGCGCTGCGCGGCGGGGACAACTCCGCCCTGGTGTCGCGCATTCTGGAACCGCTGCGCACCCCCTCGACGACGACTGTTGTGGTCGGTTTCATCCTCGGGTTGATTCAGTCGGCCACGTCCATGCCGTTCTACGGCGGATTGGCCGTGCTGTCGACGGCGGGGGTTGAGCTGGCGGCCCGGTACACCTTCCTCATTCTCTACGCCACCGTTGCGTTGAGCCTGCCCACCGTGTGCGCTCTGCTCGTGGGGTGGGTGCGACTGGCTCCGCTCAGCCCCGCTGGCCGCGCTTTCGACTGGGCTCGCGACAACTCCGAGAAGGTCTCTCTTGGCGCGACCTGGTTCGTGGCGGCACTGCTGGTCTTGCTCGGTGTGATCCACTTCGTGTAGCCGTGCGGGTGCGTGTGCGTACGCGGCGGGCCCTAAGCCTGCTCGCGGCGCCTAGAAGACTGCTGGCGCTTATTAGCCGCATCGCATACTTCTGACCAGCAGGTTCAGTTGAGCAGTATTCTGAAAAAGCCCGAGCAGTATTCCGGCAAGCGGGCCTTTGGCACAATATTCCCTATGAGTCCCGCCACCCTCCGCATCGACCTGAACGCGATCGCGCACAACACCGCCCTGCTCAAACGGGGTGCCGGTGCCGCGAAACTGATGTGCGTGGTCAAGGCGAATGCTTACAACCACGGGGTGGAGCGCGTCGTTCCGGTCATGGACAAGGCTGGAGCGGACGCGTTCGGGGTGGCCACCCTCGCCGAAGCCTCCCAGGTCAAACGTCTCACCGACAAGCCGGTCCTCGCATGGATGTGGGCCCCCGGCGAACCCATTCCTGCAGGCATCGAGGTCGGTGCCCCCACACTGACGCACCTGCGCACGCTTATCGACGTTTCCCCCCACACCCCCGTCCACCTCATGCTCGACACAGGCATGAACCGCTCCGGAATTGACGAGGAGGACTGGGCCGATGCGTTCGCGATAGCCACGAACGCTGGCCTCACTGTCAGGGGCGTGATGTCCCACCTTGCCTGCGCTGATGAACCGGGCAACCCGTTCAACACGGAGCAGTACGAGTCCTTTCAGCGTGGCATTGCCCTGGCCCGCAGCATGGGGCTGGACGTGCCGTGCAACCACCTGGCGAACTCTCCCGGCACGCTGTCCCGCAAGGAGCTGGCCTTCGAGCAGGTCCGGGCAGGAGTGGCGCTGTACGGGCTTGACCCCGTCGCGCCGGAAACAGGGCCGGAAGCAGCGCCCGGAACCGCGCCGAACACCGACTTCGACCGCGCCCAGCTGCGCCCGGCGATGACGTGGTCGGCGGAGATCGTCGCCGTGAAACTCATCGGAAAGGGTGAGGGTGCGAGCTACGGGCTGACGTGGACTGCGCCGGAGGACGGGTACACGGCGGTCGTGCCTGTTGGGTATGCCGACGGGCTTCCGCGCGCCTGGCAGGACGCGGTCGAGGTGACGGTGAACGGTGCGCGTTATCCACAGGTCGGACGGGTGTGCATGGACCAGTTCATCGTTTGGCTCGGTGACAACGCAGCCAATGTGCAACCAGGAGACGCAGCCGTCATTTTCGGCGAGGGCGGCATGAGTGCGGCGGAGCTGGCGGACCGTGCTGGGACGATTCACTATGAGGTGGTGTGCTCCCCGTGCGGGCGAGTTGAGAGACAATACAGCCATGAAACCTCCCTTTGATCAGCCCGGGCGCACGGAATGCGCTACCGCCGAGGACACCCGCGCGTTCGGTAAGCAGCTCGGTGCGAGCCTGGAAGCAGGGGATATGGTCATCCTCGACGGCCCACTCGGGGCGGGCAAGACCACGCTGACGCAGGGAATTGCTCAGGGGATGGGGGTGAAAGGCCGGGTGACCAGCCCGACCTTCATCATCGCCAGAGAGCACAAGAACAACGGGGACGGCCCAGCGCTCGTGCACGTGGACGCCTACCGTCTGCTCGACAGCGTCGGTGGAACTGGCACGGCGGACCCGCTGGGAGAGCTCGACGCTCTCGACCTCGATTCGGAGTTGGAAGATGCCGTCGTGGTGGCGGAATGGGGTGGTGGGCTGGTGGAACAGTTGACCTCCCGCTACCTGGTGGTCACCCTCAACCGCGACGCTCTCGACGAGGGGCGGGTTATCTCGTGGGCGCCAGCGGGGTAGGGTTGGACGCATGCAAAAGCTCTCAGCAAGCCAGAAGGGCTGGACGGGAATCGTCATCGCGCTGTGGATCATCGCGTTGGTGGCCATGATGTTCCTCATGCCTAAGTCCTCGTCGTCGAAGAACGCTGCCGGGGAATCGACGCCCGTGTCGGAGGCGGATGCATCCGGTTCGCTTGTTTCTACGTTGGAGGAGATGGAGCCGTCGACAAGCGATGCGGTTGCAGCCGAGGTGATTGACCTGCGCTACGTCTACGGTGAGGACATCACGGCGTTCATTCCGCTGTGCAAGGAAGAGCCGCAGGAGCTTATCGACGCAAAGTTGAAGGCCGCTGAGAGCGTCAAGGACCAGATCGATCTCGAGTCCGGCAACAGCTACGTCCTGCTCACCTCGGATGTGGAGAAGGGCTTCGAGGCCGTGGACACCATCCCGAACGACGTGATGGACTTGTGCAACGGCAACTACTTCAACCAGTACGTCAGCACCGAGAACGGGTTCCCGGTGCACTGGGACGGCGACAAGTGGCGCTTCGGGCCGCGCGTGCAGTAGATGAACGTTCTGGCGATCGACACTGCGACGACGGATCTTGTCGCCGGGATCGTCGACACGGATACCGGCGGTGACGCTCGCGTTCTCGCGGAGGCGGTGACGGAAACCCGCGCACACAACGAGCTGCTGGTGCCCACCGTCATGGAGCTGCTGTCGCAGGCAGGGCTCGAGTTCAGTGATCTTGACGCTGTGGTTGTCGGCTGCGGCCCCGGCCCATTCACGGGCCTGCGCGTGGGCATGTCCACGGCCTCTGCTTTCGGGCAGGCACTGGGCATTCCGGTGCATGGTGTGTGCACCCACGATGCGGTCGCGGCTCTTGCGCGGCAGGAACACGGGGAGGGCAGCAGCCTGATCGTCACCGATGCCCGCCGCCGCGAGGTGTACTGGGCCCGCTACGAAGCCGCGCGGCGCGTGGCGGGGCCAGATGTCGTCGCACCCGCCGCGCTGAACGTGGCCCGTGCAGACGTGATCAGTTGCCCGGAAAGTTTGCGCGGACAGTTGCCCGCCGAGCTTATCGGCGCCGCCCGCCACATCACCTACATCCCCCCGCATCCTGCGGGCCTCGTCGCAGTGGCTGACTTGGCCGCAACTCCCGAGCCGCTGGTGCCGCTGTATCTGCGTCGTCCGGACGCGAAGGAACCGGCTCCGAAGCCGAAATCGCCAGCGATCCCGGACGTGGACGTGTAGATGTTCCTGCGTGAGTTGAAAAAGGCTGACGCGTCTGCCGTCGCCGCAATCGAGGCCGACCTGTTCGCTGACGAGAGTCCGTGGTCGCGCGATGTTTTCTTGGTGCAGTTCGCGCACCCGCACACGTTCTACGTCGGCGCGTTCGCAGGGGTTGAGAACGCGGAAGCGGAGCTGGTCGGCTACGCGGGCCTGGCTAAGCTCGGCCCCCGCAACGATCCCGAGTTCGAGGTGCACACCATCGCCGTGGCCCGCAAACACCAGGGCGAGGGGATCGGGCGGGTGCTCATGGAGCAGCTCGTGCACGTCGCAGATGCGTACGACGGGCAAATGTTTCTCGAGGTTCGCGTGGACAACACCGCGGCGATTAGGCTTTATGAGCAATTCGGTTTCACCGAGATCGGCCTGCGCAAAGGCTATTACCAGCCGTCTGGCGCAGACGCGTACACCATGATGCGGCACAGTCTGAGCGAAAGGAGCGGAGCATGATCATTCTCGGCATCGAGTCCTCCTGCGATGAAACAGGCGTCGGCATTATCCGTCTCTCACCGGACGGCTCGATGGCGGTGCTTGCCGACGTTGTCGCGTCGTCGATGGCCGAGCACGCCCGCTTCGGCGGTGTCGTCCCGGAGATTGCTTCGCGTGCCCACCTGGAGGCTATGCCGCAGGTGATGGAGGAGGCGCTGGGGCAAGCGGGCGTCGATAAGCCAGATGCTGTTGCCGCGACTGTCGGTCCAGGGCTTGCTGGCGCTTTGCTCGTGGGGGCGTCTGCCGCGAAGGCGTACGCCGCAGCGTGGGGTGTGCCGTTCTACGGGGTCAACCACCTCGGCGGGCACGTCGCGGTGGCCAACTTGGATGGGGCTGAGGAATTGCCGCACTCCATCGCGCTGCTTGTCTCCGGCGGGCACACGCAGCTTCTTGAGGTGGATGCCGTGGGCAAGCCGATGCGCGAATTGGGCAGCACGCTTGACGACGCTGCTGGCGAGGCCTACGACAAAGTCGCCCGGCTTTTGGGACTCGGGTATCCGGGCGGGCCGGTGATCGACAAGCTGGCGGCGCAGGGAAATCCGGACGCGATCCGGTTCCCGCGCGGGCTGTCGCGTGCCGAGGATCTGCGCGGCGAGCACCGCTACGACTTCTCCTTCTCCGGATTGAAAACTGCTGTAGCGCGGTACGTTGAGGCGGCGGAGCGGGACGGCGCCGTCATCTCCATCGAGGACGTGTGCGCCTCGTTCCAGGAGGCTGTCGTCGACGTGCTCACCGCGAAAGCAATGATGGCCTGCGAGGACACTGGTGCGCGCACGCTGCTGCTTGGCGGGGGAGTCGCGGCGAACTCGCGCCTGCGGGCAGTAGCTGAGCAACGCTGTGCGGCGGCCGGAGTTGAACTGCGCGTGCCGCGATTCAAGCTCTGCACGGACAACGGGGTCATGATCGCGGCGTTGGCCGCACAGCTGATTCACGAGGGTGCAGAACCGTCGCCGCTGTCGACGGCCACAGACACTGCCCTCGAGGTGGAAACGCCACTGGTCACCGGCTAGGTGGTGCCAGCGATGCGCTTGCCGAGCGCACGTGGGCATTTAGAGCTAACGTGAAGATGATTCACGCAGAAACACCACCCATAAACTGTGAAAGGACCTCTAGCTATGAGCTCTCGTAAGGACCACGAGCGTTTCGGTTTCCTGGTGTACCCGGACCTGACCTACCACCGCATTGTCTTCGGCACCGGTAGCGCCGAGCAGTTCCTCGGCCCGACCGTGCAGGAGCAGGTCGAGGTCGCATTCGTCCAGCAGGACAACGAGTTCCAGGCGATCTACTCCCCGGAGGCCCGTGAGCAATGCGCAGCCCCGAACCCGGTCGCGTCGATGGCCCGCAACCAGGCAGCCACCGACAACCCGAACTTCCTCACCGACCCGGTGCACGCTATCTCCGGTCCGGTGATCTTCACCGGCCGCGGCGGCAAGAGCATTGACGACGAGATTGTCACCCAGATCAAGCAAGCCATCCGTGCTGTGCGCAACTTCATCAACGACAACGGTGAAGAGTACGAGCTGTGGCGCAACGCCGTGCTCAACATGGGCTCCCCGCAGGAGTAGACCTGCTGTAGAGCTTCGGGCCTTAACCCTCGGGCCGGGTAGACGTGGAGTTCGCTGCAGGCGGACACTGCGGACTCGGCCCTTGTTGTTACCTAGCACTCGCGAGGGTAGAGTGCTAACCAGGTTTTGGGCACAGTTTGTTCACCCGCGACGACGGCTGCGCACCGACCGAAGAAGAAACCAAGTCTGAAACGAAAGGTTTTCAAACCGTGGCAAACGTCAACATCAAGCCCCTGGAGGACAAGATCCTCGTCCAGATCGTCGAGGCTGAAACCACCACCGCCTCCGGCCTGGTCATTCCGGACTCCGCTCAGGAGAAGCCGCAGGAAGCGACCGTCATCGCCGTCGGCCCGGGCCGCTGGGACGACGAGGGTGAGCACCGTATTCCGGTGGACGTCAAGGAAGGCGACACCGTGATCTTCTCCAAGTACGGCGGCACCGAGCTGAAGTACGACGGCGAGGAGTACCTCCTGCTGTCTGCTCGTGACCTGCTGGCCGTCGTCGAAAAGTAAAAGGCGGGATTAATCCCCAATGGCAAAACTGATTGCATTTGATCAGGAGGCCCGCGAGGGCATCCAGCGCGGCGTGGACACGCTGGCTGACTCCGTGCGCGTCACGCTCGGCCCCCGCGGCCGCAACGTCGTGCTGGACAAGGCTTTCGGCGGCCCCGTCGTGACCAATGACGGCGTGACCATCGCCCGCGAGGTCGACCTCGAGGATCCCTTCGAGAACCTCGGTGCGCAGCTGGTCAAGTCCGTCGCTGTGAAAACCAACGACATCGCCGGTGACGGCACCACTACCGCGACACTGCTCGCTCAGGCCCTGGTCAACGAAGGTCTGCGCAACGTCGCTGCCGGCGCCAACCCGATTGAGTTGAACAAGGGCATCTCCGCAGCCACCGAGAAGGTTGTCGAGGAGCTCAAGGCCCGCGCCACCGACGTCTCCTCCAGCGAGGAAATCGCGAACGTGGCCACCGTCTCCTCCCGCGACCCGGAGGTCGGCGAGATGGTCTCCGGCGCCATGGACAAGGTGGGCAAGGACGGTGTTCTCACCGTTGAGGAGTCCCAGTCCATCGACTCCTACGTGGACGTTACCGAAGGAATCTCCTTTGAGAAGGGCTTCCTGTCGCCGTACTTCATGACCGACCCGGAGGCCGGCCAGGCTGTCCTGGAGAACCCGCTGGTTCTGCTGGTGCGCAACAAGATCTCCTCCCTGCCGGAGTTCCTTCCGGTGCTGGAAAAGGTCGTGGCCACCTCCCGTCCGCTGCTCATCATCGCCGAGGACGTTGAGGGCGAGCCGCTGCAGACCCTCGTGGTCAACTCCATCCGCGGCGCCCTCAAGGTCGTCGCCGTGAAGTCCCCGTACTTCGGTGAGCGCCGCGCAGCATTCATGGACGACCTCGCTGTGGTCACCGAGGCCACCGTGGTCGATCCGGAGCTGGGCATCAATCTCAAGGACATCGAGCTCGACGTCCTGGGTAGCGCTCGCCGCGTCACCGTGGACAAGGATGACACCGTTATCGTCGACGGCGCAGGTTCCGCCGAGGCAGTGGAGAACCGCCGCGGCCAGATCCGCCGCGAGATCGAGAACACCGACTCCACCTGGGACAAGGAAAAGGCCGAGGAGCGCTTGGCCAAGCTCTCCGGCGGCATCGCCGTCATTCGCGTCGGCGCGCCGACCGAGACCGAGGTCAACGAGCGCAAGCTGCGCGTCGAGGACGCTATCAACGCTGCCCGCGCCGCCGCACAGGAAGGCATCATCGCCGGCGGTGGTTCCGCACTGGTGCAGATCGCGAACGAGCTGCAGAAGTATGCGGAAGAGTTCGACGGCGAGCAGAAGGTCGGCGTCCAGGCTGTCGCCCGCGCACTGACCAAGCCCGCTTTCTGGATCGCCGAGAACGCCGGTCTGGACGGATCCGTGGTCGTGTCCAAGATCGCTGAGCTGCCCAACGGTGAAGGCTTCAACGCCGCCACCCTCGAGTACGGCAACCTCATCGAGCAGGGCATCATCGACCCCGTCAAGGTCACCCACTCCGCAGTGGTCAACGCTGCGTCTGTGGCACGCATGGTGCTCACGACCGAGGCATCGGTCGTGGATAAGCCTGCCGAAGAAGACGAGCACGCAGGGCACCAGCACTAGAGCTGCACGCCCGCGCGTGATCGCGCAGCAAACGCCCCATCGGAACACGGTGGGGCGTTTGCTGTGCCGGACGCGCCTAGCGTGCGGCGACGGCGACCTTCTTGCCGCCGCGGCTGCGGTTGCCGCGCAAAGTGGCGTGACGCTCAGACTCGCTCATACCGCCCCAGATGCCGTACGGTTCAGCGACAGCGAGAGCGTGGGCGCGGCACTGCTCGAGCACCGGGCAGCCCAAGCAAATAGCTTTCGCCCGGTTCTCGCGCTGGGTGCGGGCACGGCCGCGCTCCCCGTCCGGGTGGTAGAAGACATCGGACGCCTCTCCGCGGCAAGCGCCGTGGAGCTGCCAATCCCAAAAATCAGCGTTGGGGCCGGGCAGTTGCGAAGGCATGGACATCGTAGGCATTCTTTGCGGTCTCCTGAGGTAGCGATCCGTTCGTGCTTTGCTTGATGGGGAGCCAAGCACCGACAAGGGAGTGTTCACTGTGCGGGTAAACAACGGGTTTCTGTCAGGTGTCGCCCAGTTTGAACACAGAGAGTTCGGCATTTTGGCGCGTCGATAAGCAGCGAAAATGTGCCAAGGTTAAAGCTCGGTGAATTATTCTTAGTTTTCCAGTTGGGGGTGTCGGGGAGTATGCGTACGATGGACGGGTCCCTGGCAATGAGCGAGCAAAGGAGAGGCGTGTCAGGAGTAGACACCGACAGCCGGCTGGCTCATCTTGTGCCGCGAGCGCAAGAGGGGGACCGTCGAGCGTTAGAAGACATCATTCGAGTCGTGCACCCCATGGTGCTGCGGTACTGCCGTGCGCGCATCAACGGCGGCCGCACACCCACGGCGGAAGACGTCGCTCAAGAGGTGTGCCTCGCTGTGGCAACGTCTGTGGGCAAGTACAAGGACACGGGCAAGCCGTTCATGGCTTTCGTTTACGGCATCGCGTTCAACAAAGTCACTGACGCTCATCGGGCCCTTTCGCGCGACAAAACAAACCCCACAGATGAGGTTCCCGACCAGGAGTTTTCCGGTCTCACGCCCGAGGATGCGGCGATGCAGATGGAAGGTAGTAACGCTGCGCGTGAATTGCTCGATCAACTAAGTGAGAAGGCGCGTGAGATTATCGTTTTGCGCGTGTTTGTCGGTCTTTCCGCCGAAGAGACAGCGGAAATCACCGGCAGTACAGCCGGTGCAGTCCGCGTCGCCCAACACCGAGCCTTGGCCACCCTGCGCAAGGCTCTCGAGAAGAAGCAAGGAGGGTAGCCGTGAAACCTCAAGATGCACACCGCAGCGATGAATTCCTGACAGCGCTGTCCCACGGTATTGACCCGTCCGACGGCCAAGACCAGCTGGCTACTCTCTTCTTGGAGCTGCGCGACGACGTTGAAGCGCCGATGCCGGAGGCTCCGACGTTGGAGGCCCCAGCGACGGAGGAGCTGATGCCGGTGGCCCCGATGCCGGAGGACCCGACGGTAGGGGAGCCTCTGGCGGGGGAACCGTTCTTGGACGAGTCGCTCTCGGACGAGCCGCTTGACGACGACTTGCTTGATGACGACGTGGATGCGGCCGTCGCCCCGGTACCGCTCGACGTTGAGCGCAAGAAGCGCCGCAGTTACCGCACCAGCCCATGGATGGCAGGTCTGGTCGGTGCAGCCGCCGCCACGGTCATGGTGGCCGGCACCGGTGCTGCGCTGTACAACGCCACCCCGGATTCACCGCTGTGGGGCCCGTCCCAGAAGCTGTTCGGTGGAAATACCGATTATGTGGAGCTGGCCAGCACGCTCGATGAGATCGACTCGAAGGCTGAAGAAGGCGACATCGAAGGTGCCCGCAGCCTGATCGAGCAACTGCGCTCGAGTTTGAAGGCGGAGCGCAGTGACCGCGGCGATCGCGGCAACTCGCAGCGCGGTACCACCTCGACCCCGCGTCCGGACAAGGAAACGGTCACGGTCACCACTGAGCGGAAGAAAGACGACGCAGAACGTCCGGCTTCCCAGCCGCCTGCACCAGATACCGTCACGGTGACAGTCGTGGTCACCGAGCCAGCAGCGACTGCGAACCCGGGCACTCAGCCGGCACCATCCAACGCTGCAACGCAAGCCCCGGCGCCGGCGCCGGCACCTGCGCCAGCTCCGTCTTCGGCCCCATCCGGGCCAGCACCGTCAGCGGCCCCGTCGAGCCCGGCCGCATCCTCCGACCAGGCAGGCTAACTAGCTGCGGTCTCGTGCTGCGTTAGCGCGCGTCGAGTCCGTCCAGGTAGCCCAGGGCGTAATCCCACGGCACATAAGCACGCTCGTTCGGTTCCGCGCTCGGCTCGTGGACCGGCGGCAGCTCGTTGTTGAGGTTGGCGATCATGTTGTTGATCATGATGTCCCAGTCATAGAAATGCACTTCATCGCAGTCTTCGCACATGAAGTAGATGCCTAGGATTCCGCGGGGGCCCAAGACTTCCTTGAACTCGCGGGTCTGGGCGAGGTCGCGGATGACGGCCTGGCGCTCCTCGGGCGTCAGTGGCTCCACAACCTCGTCGTCTTCGATGAAGGATGCCGGATCGTTGGGATCGTCGGCGAAGGGGTCGCGCGGCATCATGGAGTCAAAGTTCACGCCTTTCACCCTATTGCGGATCGGGGCGGAAGGACAATCGCGGGGTGTGGGCGCAAGGCACTATGCTATCTGCGTAAGTGCTTGAAGCGGTTGTAAGAAAGGGAGCGATAGGGCATGTCCAGCGAAGCCAATCAGCGAGTACACACCGGTGGGGACGACCCGAACAAGATCGCCCTGCGCGGCCTGACTTTCGACGACGTGCTGCTGCTCCCGGCAGAGTCCCACATCGTTCCCGGTGAAGTGGACACCTCCGCCCAGTTCAGCCGCAACATCCGCCTGGGCATCCCGGTTGCTTCCGCCGCAATGGACACCGTCACCGAGTCCCGCATGGCTATCGCCATGGCCCGCCAGGGCGGCATCGGCGTGCTGCACCGCAACCTGTCCGCCGAAGATCAAGCAGAGCACGTCGATGTGGTGAAGCGTTCGGAATCCGGCATGGTCACCGACCCGGTCACTGCGTCGCCGGACATGACCATCGCTGACGTGGATGCGCTGTGCGCCCGCTTCCGAATCTCCGGCCTGCCGGTCGTCGACGGCGACGGAGTGCTCGTCGGCATCATCACCAACCGCGACATGCGATTCGAGCCGGACTTCTCCCGCCCGGTTGCCCAGGTCATGACTCCGATGCCCCTGGTGGTCGCCGAGGACGGCGTGAGCAAGGAACAGGCTCTTCAGCTGCTGAGCGCGAACAAGGTGGAGAAGCTGCCGATCGTCGATAAGCAGGGCAAACTCACGGGCCTGATCACCGTGAAAGACTTTGTGAAGACCGAGCAGTTCCCGAACGCGTCCAAGGACTCCGAGGGGCGTTTGCTGGTCGCTGCGGGCATCGGCACAGGCGAGGACTCCTACTCCCGCGCGGGGCTGCTTGTCGACGCTGGCGTGGACGCCCTCATCGTCGACTCCGCCCACGCCCACAACAACCGGGTTCTGGACATGGTGGCGCGCGTGAAGAAGGACTTCGGCGACCGCGTCGATGTCGTCGGCGGCAACCTAGCCACCCGCGAAGCCGCCGCCGCAATGATCGAAGCCGGTGCGGATGCCATCAAGGTCGGCATCGGCCCGGGCTCCATTTGCACCACGCGTGTTGTCGCCGGTGTGGGCGCCCCGCAAATTACTTCCATCCTGGAAGCGTCCGTTCCTGCCCACCAGGCTGGCGTGCCCATCATCGCCGACGGCGGTATGCAGCACTCCGGTGACGTGGCTAAGGCGCTCGCGGCTGGTGCATCGACCGTCATGCTCGGCTCGATGCTCGCCGGCACGAAGGAAGCCCCAGGCGAGATCGTCGTTGTGGGTGGCAAGCAGTACAAGCGCTACCGCGGCATGGGTTCCATGGGTGCGATGCAGGGCCGCGGCCTGACAGGGGAGAAGCGTTCCTTCTCCAAGGACCGCTACTTCCAGGCTGACGTCACCAGCGAAGACAAGCTCGTGCCAGAAGGAATTGAAGGCCGCGTGCCCTACCGCGGCGAGCTGGACTCCATTACCCACCAGATCATCGGTGGTCTGCGCGCTGCCATGGGCTACACCGGCTCCGCCTCCATCGAGGAACTGCAGACCAAGCGCTTTGTGCAGATCACCGCCGCTGGCCTGCGCGAGTCCCACCCGCACGACATCACGCAGACTGTCGAAGCTCCGAACTACAGGGGTTAATGCATGCGCGACTACGTTGAAATCGGCATCGGCCGCGAGGCCCGCCGCGCCTACAACCTGCGGGATATCGGGATCGTGCCTGCGCGCCGCACTCGTTCCTCGAAGGACGTGGACCTGAGCTGGCATATCGATGCCTACACCTTCGAGATCCCTTTCGCCTCCCACCCGACCGACGCTCTGGCCAGCCCTGAGTTCGTCATCGAGATGGGCAAGCAGGGTGGGCTAGGCGTGATCAACGCAGAAGGTCTGTGGGGACGCCACGCCGACCTCGACTCTGCGATCAAGAAGGTCATTGCTCCACTGATCTTCGCCGACCCCGATCCGATGGATCTGCGTCAGCCCGGCGTGGCTGAGCTTCAGGAGCTGCATTCCGCCCCCATCGACACCGACTTGCTGACCGAACGCATCGCCCAGGTGCGCGACTCCGGCGTCACCGTCGCCGCCCGTGTGAGCCCCCAAAACGCCCGCGAGCTCGCACCGGTCGTGGTCAAGGCCGGCGCGGAGATCCTGTTCATCCAGGGCGAGATCATTTCCGCCGAGCATGTCCAGGAGGGCGGCGAACCGCTCAACCTCAAAGAGTTCATCGGCTCCCTCGATGTTCCCGTCATCGCCGGCGGTGTGGCCGACTACACCACCGCGCTGCACCTCATGCGCGCCGGCGCGGCCGGCATCATCGTCGGACAGGGCGCGACCACCTCGTCGGTCGCTTTGGGCATCGACACGCATCTGGCTACCCAGATCGCCGACGCGGCAGCCGCGCGCCGCGAATACCTCGACGAGACCGAAGGCCGCTACGTGCACATCATCGCCGACGGCGACCTTGCCACCAGCGGCGAGATCGCACGCGCCGTCGCGTGCGGCGCGGACGCCGTCATGCTCGGCAGTGCGCTCGCCGGCGCCGCAGAGGCGGCGGGCCGCGGCTACTACTGGCAGCCGCAAACCGCTCACCCGCGATTCCCGCGCGGCACGATTTCCAACGCCGTGGACGGCTCCGGTTTCGGTTTCGGCCTCGGGTGGTACTCCACGGAAGGAGACACCCCCGCAGATCAAGAGCGCGCCCGCGAAGAGATGCTGGACAAAATCGGCGACGGCCGTCCGAGCCTGGAGTCCATTCTCCACGGGCCGAGCACCAGCACCTGGGGGCACTCCAACTTCGTCGGCGGGCTGCGCCGCGTCATGGCCAAATGCGGCTACACCGACATCAAGAGCTTCCAGAAGGTGGACATCAGTCTCACCAACTAGCTGCGCACTTTCACAGCCGACAACGCCCGGTGGATCTCCAATGATCCCCCGGGCGTTCTCATGTCTCCGGGTTGAGGCGAATGTCACGGTCGAGTCATCTTGACTCTCCTGCAAGTACGACTAAAGTATGGCCAGAGCAAAAGTACGGCTAGACGTAACGTATAGAAAAGCCTCGGCGGAATACAGTTTCAGGAAAGGAAAAACTCAATGGTTCGGTCGGAAAATCAGGCGTCACGATCAGCGCTGTTTGTGGCGGCAGCCGCGATGATGGCGATGGTTCTTGCGGGGGCGCTCACAGCGTGCGCCCCGGAGGAGGATCGCGGGGACGGTGGAAAGCCGAAAGTGCTGACCACCTTCACCGTGATCCAGGACATCGCCCAGAATGTCGCGGGGGAGCACTTGACCGTGGAGTCTTTGACGAAGCCGGGGGCGGAGATCCACGGCTACGAGCCCACGCCGGCTGATATCCGCCGCGCGTCCGATGCCGACCTCATTCTGGATAACGGGCTGAACTTGGAGAACTGGTTCGCGCAATTCGTCGAGGGAGTCGACGCGCCCCACGTCACCGTCAGCGACGGCGTGGACCCGATCGACATCACCGAGGACGAGGGCGCAGGCAAACCGAACCCGCACGCGTGGATGAGTCCGGTTGAGGTGGAGAAGTACGTGGACAATATGGTCGCCGCCTTCAACGAACTCGATCCGGACCATGCTGAGGACTTCACGCAGAACGGCGAGCAGTACAAAAAGCAGCTGCAAGAGGTCCAGGACGGCATGGTCAACGAGTTGGCGAACTTGCCTGAGCAACATCGCGCACTGGTGACGTGTGAAGGCGCATTCTCCTACATGGCACGCGACGCTGGTTTAGAGGAACGGTTCCTTTGGGCCGTGAACTCCGAGAATGAGGCAACCCCGCAGCAGATCACCCGCGCCATCGAATTCGTCAAGGAAAACGACGTGCCGGCCGTGTTCTGCGAATCCACGGTCTCGGACGCACCGATGCAGCAGGTGGTTGACGCGACCGATGCCACCTACGGCGGCACCCTGTACGTCGACTCCCTTTCGGAGAAAGACGGTCCGGTTCCGACCTACGTCGACTTGATCAAGCACGACGCCGACGTGATCACGCAGGCGTTGACGGGTAAGAAGTAGGCGTCGCGATGCAACAGGAAACGTCAACACCCGCGGCGGCCGTGCCGTCGAACGCGACTCCCGCGATATCCGTGCGCGATGTCACCGTTCACTATGGGAGCGTGCTCGCGCTCGACGGCGCGTCCCTCGAGATCGCGCCGGGACGCGTGTGCGGACTCGTCGGAATGAATGGATCCGGGAAATCTACGCTTTTCAAAACGATTATGGGGCAGACTCGGCCAGATTCAGGGACCGTCGCCGTGAACGGAGATGACCCCGCTGTCGCCCGCCGCACCGGTGTGCTCGGGTACGTTCCTCAGCGCGAGGCAGTGGACTGGGATTTCCCGGTCAGCGTATGGGATGTGGTCATGATGGGCCGCTACGGACAACTCGGTTTCACCCGCCGGCCTCGCCGGGCTGACATCGAAGCCGTTGACCATGCACTCGAGCGTGTGGAGCTCACAGATTTCGCCGCCCGTCAGATCGGTCAGCTTTCGGGCGGCCAGCGGAAACGCGCCTTTGTTGCCCGGTGCATTGCCCAGGGGGCGAGGATCATGCTGCTGGACGAGCCTTTTGCGGGCGTCGATAAGCGCAGCGAAGCGACAATGACCCGGCTGTTTCGCGAGCTTGCTGACGGCGGCGCCACCGTCTTTGTGTCGACGCACGACCTCCCCACGTTGCCCGATTTGGCTGATGAAGCGATGCTGCTCAACCGGCATGTGCTCATGCACGGCTCGCCCAAGGATGTCCTGCAACCCGATAATCTCGCCGCTGCCTTCGGACTGGATGTGATGAAACGATGATCTCTTTTCTCTTCGACCCGTTCGCCTACGACTTCATGGTCCGCGCGTTCGCCACGAGCCTGATTTCCTCCATCGTGTGCGCGGTGCTGTCGTGCTGGCTGGTCCTCGTCGGCTGGTCGCTGATGGGCGATGCCGTGTCCCACGCGGTGTTCCCCGGCGTGGTGCTGGCGTATATCGCGGGCGTTCCCTTCGCTCTCGGGGCAGTGGTCTTCGGCTTCCTCGCTGTGGGATTGATCGGTGTTGTGCGTGATACGAGCCGGGTCAAAGAAGACGCTGCGATCGGAATCGTCTTCACCACGCTCTTCGCGTTCGGGCTCGTGCTCATATCCGTCACGCCCTCGCAGACCGACCTCAACCACATTATCTTCGGCAACCTGCTCGGCGTCTCCAAAGCTGATCTTGTACAGATCTTCGTTTTGGGCGTGGCCACGCTGGCTGTGCTCGTGCTCAAGCGCCGCGATTTCACGCTTTTCGCTTTCGATCCCGTGCATGCTCACGCGATTGGTTTGCGGCCGAAGCTGATTGGGGCAGTGTTGCTCGCCCTGCTCGCGCTCACTTGCGTGGTGGGGTTGCAGGCCGTCGGGGTGATCCTCGTGGTGGCGATGCTGATCATTCCGGGCGCGACCGCATCCCTGCTGACCGACAGTTTTGGCCGCATGCTGCTGATCGCCCCTGCGGTGGCCACCGTATGCTCTGTCGTGGGGCTGTACGCGAGCTATTACCTCGACGCTTCGCCTGGCGGACTCGTGGTCATGGCGCAGGGGGTCGCATTCCTGCTGGTGTACCTGTTCAGCCCGCGCCAGGGGATCGTCACAGCGCGTGCGCTCCGGGGCGGAACGGCGCGTCTAACTGGAGACGAACAGCGCGCCGGAAGCGGTGCGGCCGAGCGGAACTGAGTTCTTTGCCCCGTCCACCTTCACATCTAGCGACTCGGAAAACGGCGCACCTTCTGAGACCGTGAGGACGGCACCGACAACGATGCCGTTCTCCTCGAAAAACTTCAGCAGGGTCGGGTCCGAATCGGAGATCCGCTCGACAGTGACCGTCGTCCCCGCTGCGCCGGCGCCCACCCCAGCATCCGTGAGGCGGCGCGCGTCCAAAACGGGCACCGTACCGTCGGCGGCCGGGATCGGATCCCCGTGCGGGTCGCGGGTGGGATGGCCGAGCAGCTTGTCTAGCCTGTCCACCAGGTAGTCAGAGACTGCGTGCTCCAAGTGCTCCGCTTCGTCGTGCACTTCGTCCCACGTGTACCCGAGAGTCTCCACCAAGAACGTCTCGATGAGCCGGTGGCGCCGAATCATGTCCACTGCGTATCCGTGGCCCTTCTCGGTCAATTCCACCGAGCCGTAGGGGGCGTGCACGATCAACTCCTGTGCGGCGAGCTTGCGCACAGCATCCGAGACCGACGACATCCGCAGCCCCGTCTGCTTCGAAATCAGGGTCGCCGTGACGGGTTCCGTCGACCATTCCGTGAGACTCCAGATGACCTTCAAATAGTTCTGGGTCGAGGTGGATAATTCGCTCACCGACATGCGTTCAACTCTACTTATCTTCCGGGAGCATGCTTATCGACGTCGCCCTGAACCCGCAATTCACCCTGCACAGTTGCGACTGTTCGGTCTATTCAGGCCATGAGTTAGACTCTGAAACCGTGACTACCTCCGCGAACGCACCAGAGCAGACCCCGCCCGCAAACGCCCACCCGCGCCCGGTCCTTGTCGTCGACTTCGGCGCGCAGTACGCGCAGCTCATCGCCCGCCGCGTGCGCGAGGCCCGCATCTACTCCGAGGTCGTTCCGCACACGATCACGGCGGATGAACTCAAGGCGAAAGACCCGGTGGCGCTCGTGCTGTCCGGCGGCCCGTCGTCGGTGTATGAGGCCGGTGCACCCCAGCTCGACCCGGAGATCTTCAAGCTGGGCCTGCCCACGTTCGGCATTTGCTACGGCTTCCAGGTGATGACGCAGGCTCTCGGCGGCACCGTGGCCAAGACCGGCTCGCGCGAGTACGGCCGCACGAACATGGACGTGCGCGGCGGCGTCCTCCATTCCGGCCTGAACGAGCAGCACCCGGTGTGGATGAGCCACGGCGACTCTGTGACGAAGGCGCCCGACGGTTTCGAT
Organism: Corynebacterium sp. CCUG 69979; assembly: GCF_024454095.1. NCBI lineage: Bacteria > Bacillati > Actinomycetota > Actinomycetes > Mycobacteriales > Corynebacteriaceae > Corynebacterium > Corynebacterium sp. CCUG 69979. The sequence goes on from NZ_JAGPZA010000001.1 coordinate 173,047, forward strand.
GTCACAGCTGCGACTGAGGGCGCACCCGTCGCCGCTTTCGAGAACGTGGACCTGTGCATGGCCGGTGTGCAGTACCACCCGGAGGTAATGCACTCGCCGCACGGCCAGCAGGTGCTCACCCGCTTCCTCACCGAGATCGCAGGCCTTGAGCAAACGTGGACGGCGTCCAACATCGCCGACCAGCTTATCGACGCCATCTCGGAGCAGATCGGCCCCGACGGCCACGCCATCTGCGGTCTGTCCGGCGGCGTGGACTCCGCCGTTGCTGCAGCCCTGGTGCAGCGCGCCATTGGCGACCGTTTGACGTGCGTGTTCGTTGATCACGGTCTGCTGCGTCAGGGGGAACGCGAACAGGTGGAGACGGACTTTGTCGCTGCAACCGGTGCCCGTTTGGTCACTGTCGACGAGCGCGAAGCCTTCTTGGGCAAGCTCGCTGGTGTGACTGATCCGGAAGCGAAGCGCAAGGCCATTGGTGCGGAGTTCATCCGTTCCTTTGAGCGGGCCGTGGCCGGTGTCCTTGAGGGGCAAGATGTCGGCTTCCTAGTGCAGGGCACCTTGTACCCGGACGTTGTCGAATCCGGCGGCGGCACGGGTACCGCGAACATCAAGAGCCACCACAACGTCGGTGGTCTGCCGGACGACGTTGAGTTCGAGCTTGTCGAGCCCCTCCGCACCCTGTTCAAGGACGAGGTCCGCGCCGTGGGCCGCGAGCTGGGCCTACCGGATGTGATTGTGAACCGCCAGCCCTTCCCGGGCCCGGGTCTAGGTATCCGCATCGTCGGCGAGGTCACCGCTGAGCGCCTGGAAACTCTCCGCGCCGCCGATGCCATCGCCCGCGAGGAGCTCACCCGCGCCGGCCTCGACGACCAGATCTGGCAGTGCCCTGTCGTCTTGCTTGCAGATGTCCGCTCCGTCGGCGTCCAAGGCGACGGCCGCACCTACGGCCACCCGATCGTGTTGCGCCCCGTCACCTCCGAAGACGCGATGACCGCGGACTGGGTCCGTGTCCCGTATGAGGTGATGGAAACCATCTCCACCCGCATCACCAACGAGGTCGAAGACGTCAACCGCGTGGTTGTGGACATCACGTCTAAGCCGCCGGGAACCATCGAGTGGGAGTAGTGAGCGGCCTCGCCGCTCACCCGACGAGGCCAGTCTTAAGATCTCGATTGCATTTTTGCCCCGTCAATCAAAATCGACCAGGGCTTTTATCGCGTGTTTGACGCGGTGATGTAATCGAGATCTTGGGGTTTGGTCTACTTCGCCCACGCGACCTGAATCGAGCCCACGTTCTGGTGGATGTTGATGGTCAACAGTTCGCCATCGCCGTGGATTTCCTCTGGCGGGCAGGCCGTGTCACCGACATCGATATCGCAGTTCACACGAGCGTGGACTTTCTCGTCGGGCATGAGCACTTCGATCGAACCGACTTTCTGGTTGATGTCGAGAGTCACTGGTTCCTTCAGCGGCTGCAGGTCGGTGAGGTCCACGGTGAGTTCACCAACGTAGGTATTAACCGGGTGGATGCCATCTGCGTCAGGGAAGACGATGACCGTTTGTCCGAAGCGGGACCAGTCGCGGTTGCGGATCTCGCTTGCGGCCGCCATCGCCACGAATGTCGCAATGGTGAGCAATAAAGCTACGGGAATCCACACCCACAGTGGCCGGTTTCTCTTCGCGCTCGGCTGCTGCGGCGGTTCGTATCCGGGGTCGGGCAAGTGCCACAGTTCCGGAACAGTTCCTAACGGGTCCCACGACGGCGGCCTCGTATGCCCGTGGGCCGGGTGCGGATAACCTTCCGGAGCGGTGAATCCACTGGTGACAAGGTGGCTCGCCGGAGTCGTGGCTGGCTGGGGCTCCGGATCCCCAAAACCAGGCCCCCCAAAACCAGGCCCCCCAGACTCAGGCTGGCTGCCCTCCAGCTTCTTCGGTTGTGCGATCACCCCCGGGGGCGGCTCTGGGAGGCGGCGGTAGAGCACCCACCATGCGAGCGCGGAAAGGGCTAGCCCGGCGAGCGCGGAGGCGGTTGCTTCGGCCCAGGTCCACGCGCTGATCGTCGGGAAGAAGAGGAACAGCAGGACCAGTAGGCCCCAGCCGGTGTCGCGCTCTTTAACCTCCACGGCGTCGAGCTGACGTGTGGGGGTTGAAATGGCTTGGGCGGGGGACGTCGATAAGCCGAAGCGCGGCATGAGGAAACCGCACAGGGTGTAGACGAACAGCCCCACACCGAACGCGAGTGACAGCGCGGCGAACGCAACGCGCACGAGGGTGGGGTCGATGTGGTAGCGGACGCCGATTCCTTCGCAGATGCCGGCGACCATGGCGTCTCCGCCTTGTTTCTTCGGGATCCGCGGTGGGCGGGTGTCCCACATCAGTTTCAGTGTCTCGTTCATGGTTTCAGTATGCGAAGTACTGGGTGAAAGCGGTATCGGGATTCACCCTGAAATCACAGGTTCAGGGTTTGTCCTGATTCCCTGCCGCACGCCGCGTGCCATGATGTACAGCATGCCCCAGCACTACGCCCCCGAGCCGCCCCGGCCCTACCCGCGCTTTGTGCGCGAGCAGGAGCACCGGGTCATTGCTGGTGTCGCGGCGGGGTTGTCTGCGCATTTGCTTGTCGACGTCACCTACATCCGCCTTTTCCTCTCCCTCTCCTCCCTCCTTGGCGGGCTGGGCATCATCCTGTACGCCGCTTTGTGGATCTTCACCCCGCTGGGCGCACCGGAGCGGCCTGTCGTGGACAGCAAGCAGATCGGAGGGGTTTTCAACCTGCTGTTGGTCGGGGTGGCGTTTGTGCTGTGGTCGATGTCGACATCTGCGGTGGGTGATCCCGGTAACGGCGCGTTCGTGGCGGTGGTGGTCATGGTCGCGGTCGGTGCGGTGCTGGCCTGGCGCGCGTACGACCGTGGCATGCGCACCGCCGGTTCGATTGCGTCCCTGCTTGTTGGCGGTGTGCTGGTCATGGGCGGTGTCATTGTCATCGCGCTCATGGGGGATCGCGGCGGGATTATGGGCGTGGTTGTGGCTGTACTGGTGGCGGTGCTCGGGGTGGGCATTCTCGTGGTGCCGCTCATTGCGCGTCTGTTCCGTTCGCTCGTGGAGGAGCGCCAAGATAAGGCGGTCGCCGCGCAGCGTGCCGACATCGCCGCTCACCTGCATGATTCCGTGCTGCAGACGCTCGCGCTCATCCAGAAGCGCGCCAGCGACTCCGAGGAAGTCGCCCGCCTTGCGCGCCGCCAGGAACGCGAGCTGAGGGCATGGCTTTACGACGCTTCTTCCGCCCCCGGCTGGACCACCCACACCACCAATCCCGAACCCGCGCCGACTGCTGCCGCGCCACCCACGCCGGCTACCTTCTTCGCCGCGATCAACACCGCCGCCGGAGAAGTCGAGGACCTGTTCAACGTGACCATCCGCCCTGTCACAGTTGGGGAGGACACAGCGTTCGACGACACTGTCGAGCCCATCGTCCTGGCTGCCCGGGAAGCTATGGTGAACGCGGCGAAGCACTCCGGAGCGGGAGGGATCGACGTGTATGCCGAGAACCTCGCCGGTGAGCTCTCCGTGTTCGTCCGCGACCGCGGCGCTGGGTTTGACCCAGCGGCGATCCCGGCCGACCGCCACGGCGTTCGCGATTCGATCACCGGCCGCATGGAGCGCGCCGGGGGCACAGCGACAATCAAGACCGCCCCGGGCAAAGGCACCGAGGTCGCACTGACTTTGGCTGCGTGACCCAGCACCTTCGGTGCGGGGTAGTGTCGGGTTCATGGCAGTCAAGGTGTTCCTCGTCGACGACCACTCGGTCTTCCGCTCCGGCGTCCGGGCAGAGCTGAGCGCGGCGCCCGGCATTAAGATTGTTGGTGACGCCGGCACGGTCGCCGACGCGGTCACAGGAATCGGGGACACCCAGCCTGACGTCGTGCTTTTGGACGTTCACATGCCCGATGGCGGCGGCCTCGCCGTGATCACCCGAGCACCCGGGCCGCAGTACCTGGCCCTGTCCGTCTCCGACGCCGCCGAGGACGTCATTGCGCTGATCCGCGCCGGTGCCCGCGGGTACGTGACCAAAAATATCGACGGGCCTGAGCTGGCCGAAGCGATCACCCAGGTGCACGGCGGGGACGCGTACTTCTCGCCGCGGCTGGCCGGTTTCGTGCTCGATGCGTTCGCGTCAGGCGGGGTAGTCGAGGATCCTGCGGGGGAGCCAGAGAAGGCGGGGGAGGATGAGGCGGTCGTCGATAAGCTGACGCGGCGCGAGCTCGAGGTGCTGCGGTTGCTCGCGCGCGGGTACACGTATAAGGAAATCGCGTCTGAGCTGTTCATTTCCGTCAAGACGGTGGAGACGCACGCGTCGAATGTGCTGCGCAAGACGCAGACATCGAACCGGCATCAGCTCACGCGGTGGGCGTCGGAACGCGCGCTGGACTAAAGATCAGCTTGGCGCTCGCGAGGTACTCGAAAGCTACTCGAAACGTACTCGAAACACGTTGTATCTAGTCTGACCTGCGCAGATCAATCTACTTGAAACCTACTCGAAACGGTTTCAAGTAGATTGCGTCATGCATGGTCTGAAGTCGCTAGGCCATTCCGCCGCATAGAAAGCATGTTCGACTTTTTCGATTGACCTTGGTTACCCCGGCGAGCATAATCATCTCCGTGAGTGGAACAAGTGTTCGCAAGGTGGATGTGGAGGCGCTGGCCGGGTTGGCTGCCGCCTCCGGCTCCGCTGCGCCTGCTGGTCCCGCCAGTTCCGCTCGCACCGAGCAGATCGCGCAGCTGCGCGCCCGCATGGCGCAGATCGGCGGGGAGGTTCCGGACCAGCTCGGCGGGCCTCATGCTGGCCACATTGCAAGGGCTGATGTCCTGGAACTCGGTACGCAATTCGAGAATATTCTGCCCGGCGGCGGCCTGCCGCGCCACGCGGTGACGCACATGAGTGACACCCCGGCACTGGTGGTGGAGATGCTGCTGCGGATCACCGAAGTGGGCGGGTATGTCGGCGTGGTCGGCTGGCCGGAGCTGTCGTACGCGGCGCTTCCGCCAGAGTGTTTGAATCGTGTCATTGCGGTCCCGGACCCCGGGGTGGACCCGTTGGGGATCACCGGGGTGCTGGTGGAGGGGCTGGATCTGGTGGTCTTCCGCACCCGCGCGCGCGTGGAGCTGACCCCGGTGCGGGCGCGTCCGCTGCTGGGCAAGCTGCGCAAAGGCCGGGCCGCGCTCATGCTCGTCGGCGCGACGGTGCCGTCGCCGGCGCTCACTGTCACTGGTGACGTGCAGGAGTTCCGGGGGATCGGCCGGGGCACAGGGCGCATCACAGGGCTGGATATCCGGGTGCGGGCGCAGCCGAAAAGCGCGCATCCGGCATCGGGCACGGTCACCGTCGGTCAGGCTCGGGAGACGGTGGCAGCCCCGGCAGCTCCGGCGCTCAAGGTGGTGACGTAGATGCGCGTCGCCGCCATATGGTTCCCCGATTGGCCGGTGCAGGCTGCATGCCTCGAAGACGATCTGGCAGAGCCACTGGCCGTCGCGCGCCAGCACCGCATCAAGGTCGTTTCGCACGCCGCCCGCAAGCTGGGCATTCGCCGCGGTATGAAGGTGCGCCACGCGCAGTCGGTGTGCCCGGGACTCACGGTCGTCGACGACAATCCGGACCGTGACGGGCGCATCTTCGCTGCGCTCGCGGCCAGTTTCGATGATGTGGCTTCGTCGGTCGAGGTGTTGCGCCCTGGGCTTGTCGTCGTGGACATTGCGGCTGCAGGCAAGTTCCACGGCGGTGAGGAGCGCGCTGCCGAGATGCTTATCGACGCTGCATCACGCCCCGGCATCAACCCGCTCATCGGGATCGCGGACGAGATCGCCACGGCCGTCGTCGCCGCGCGCACCTGCGCGGTGGTCCCGCCGGGCGGGTCGGTGGACTTCCTGGCCAACCAGCCGTTGCGTGTGCTCACAGCGGAGACGGCGCTCGGTGCAGATGCAGAGACGGTGAAGTCGCTGGGGCAGCTGGGGATTAGCACGCTGGGGGATCTCACTGCCGTACCCGCCACCGCAATCTCGACGCGTTTCGGCCAGACGGGGCTGCACTGCCACCGGATTGCGCGGGGTGCTCCGGACCGCCGCGTCGCCCCGGAGCTGCCCACGTCTGATCTCGCGGTGTCCGTGACACCCGAGGATCCGATCGACCGCGTCGATGCCGCCGCCTTCGCCGCCCGCGCGCTGGCCGCCAGCTTGCACGAGCGGCTTGCTGACGCTGGGCAGAACTGCGTGCGGCTCAAAGTGAAAGCGGAGCTGAGCGACGGTACCTCCCTTGAACGCATCTGGCGCACCCGCGACGCCCTGACCGAGGAGGCCACTGCTGACCGCGTGCGCTGGCAGCTCGACGGGTGGCTCACCGGCGGGGGAGCGGGCGCGATCGCCTCCCTCATCCTGGAGCCGCTGGAGGTCGCGGCACCTGAACCGGCCGGTCAGCTCTGGGGCGGTGCTGCCGCGGGGCCGGAGGAAGCGGCCCGGGAAGCCCGCCGCGTCGCCGAGCGGATCCAGTCCTCGCTGGGCATTGATGCCGTTGTACAGCCCCGCCCCGCCGGGGGCCGTGGCGTTGCCGAGCGCATCGCCCTCGTCCCCTTCGGCGAGCAGGGCAGTGAGGCTGCCAGTGCCGCAGCGGCTGCCTCGTGGCCGGGCGCGATCTTGGCCCCGCTGCCTGCCCGGATCGGCGGCGGTCTGGACCACCCAGCGTCGCGGGTGAAGCTGATCAGCGCGGACGCACGGCAGATCGGTGTGACAGCGGAAGCGCTGCTGACGGGGGAGCCGTACGCGTTGGGATGGGGTGAACACCGCTACGTGGTCACCGGCTGGGCGGGGCCATGGCCTGTGGACGAAGGGTGGTGGGGCGACCACCCCCAAAAGGTCGCTCGCCTGCAGGTGGTAGGGGAGAAACCCACGGGCGGTGAGTGCGCGGCGTGGCTGCTGTTGTGGTCGAAGCAGCAGTGGCGGATCGAGGCTTTATATGCCTGAAAGCGAGATAGGCTACCCTAAGAAGTATGCCCGCTCCCCGCCAGCCAATGTGTTCCGATGTCGAAGTCGAACCGCTGCCCGGCACCGCCAAAACGGCGGGGACCTATGTCCTGTTCGAGCACCCTGGCCCCTGGAGCCACGATGTTCTCGACGGTGGAACCTTAGGTGAGGAGCTCACCGCGAAGCTCAAAGCGCACCTGAAGAAATTCGATGCCTCGCTTCAGCTCATCCGTCACCCCACGCGGGAGGGGCGCGACATTGACAAGCCGCACCTGTACACCGTCTTTTCAGATGTCGGAATCACGGAGGTCCACCACGTCGATGGTGTTGAGGACCTTCTGGAGATGGATTTCTCCGCACCGGGCCTCAACGGCGGGCAAACGCGCATCGCGCCACTGCTGCTGGTGTGCACGCACGCGAAGCGCGACCGTTGCTGTGCCGCGAAGGGGCGCCCGCTGGTGATGGAGCTGGAGCGGCGCTATCCGTTCCGCCGCACCGGTGACATCGTGTGGGAGACCTCGCATGTCAAGGGGCACCGTTTCGCCCCGGCAATGCTGCTCATGCCGTGGGGGTACAGCTTCGGGCGGATGAATCTGGAGGCCACGGAAGCGATGATCGGCGCTGCGATGCGCGCGCAGTACTTCGTCCCCGGCAACCGCGGGCGCGGAACGTTGTCGGCGCCGGCGCAGGCCGCCGAGATCGCCGTGGCCGCCCACCTGCAGAACGAGGGCGAGGATGTCGCCTACGGCCAGTTCACGCTCGTGGACGAAACCGTTGGTGACGGTGCAGCCACAATCGTGTTTGCCGACGATACGCACCGGGGACCGCGCCAGTTCGCAGTCACCCTTACACAAAACGAAGCCGCAGGAGTGATTTCCTCCTGCGGCGACGAACCGAAAACGGGTAAGTACTGGGGTGTCGAAAAGCTCGAACTTATCGGCGCATGACCTTCCGCGACAGCACGTTGCCCAGCAACTGGGCGAGCTGAACGATGACCACAATGGTGATCACTGCCAGCCACGTCACCTGCGGCTCAAACGCGCGGTAACCGTAGACGATAGCGAAGTCACCCAGACCGCCGCCGCCGATGTAGCCGGCCATGGCGGACATGTCGATCACGGCGATGAAGATGAAGGTGAAGCCCAAGATCAGCGGGCCGAGTGCCTCCGGGACGATCACGGTGCGGATGATGCGCCATGGGCCAGCACCCATCGCGCGGGCTGCTTCAATCACGCCGGGATCGATGGCGACGAGGTTCTGCTCCACGATGCGCGCCACGGTGAACGTCGCGGTCACGCACATGACGAATGTGGCCGCCCCGCGTCCGATCGTCGTGCCTACCACCGACAGAGTCACGGAGTAAAGCATGGCGATCATGATGATGAACGGGATGGGGCGGAAGAAGTTCACCAGGATGTTCAGCGTCCAGTAGACAAACCGGTTCTCCAGCACACCGCCAGCGCGGGTGGTGTAGAGGAACATGCCGATGATCAGGCCGAAGAACCCGCCGACGAGCATGGTGATGATCACCATGAACAGCGTGTCCTGGATGGCCTGGAAGTAGGTGGGGCCGAGGCGGTCCCAGTCCATTTGGGCGAGGATCTGCTCAGTCATTTACTTCTCCTCCCCAATCTCAGCAGTGGTATTGCCGGTGATCTCGTGAATGGTGGTGGTCTCCTGCATTCTGCGGTAGAACTCCTCGATGGCGCGGTTGTCGCCGGTCAGGCGCACCGTCATTTTGCCGAAGGACTGTTCCTGCAGGGTGGTCACGCTGCCGTGCACGACATCGAGCCCCACGCCCTGCTCCTGCAGCTTCGCGGCCGCGGAGAAGAACCCGGAGTTCGACGACAAGTCGACGGTGAACAGTCGGCCGTCGCCGCCCAAGAGTTCGCGCTCTTCGCTTTTCGACGGAGTGTTGCGCAACGACGTCGACACAAACCGCTGCGCCACGTGCGTCTTCGGATTGGAAAACACGTCGTAGACAGGGCCGTATTCGACGACCTTGCCGGCCTCCATGACAGCGACCTTGTCCGCGATGGCGCGGATGACGTCCATCTCGTGGGTGATCACGACGATGGTGATCCCGGTGCGCTGGTTGATCACCCGCAACAGTTCCAGGACTTCCTGGGTGGTTTCGGGGTCGAGGGCGGAGGTGGCCTCGTCGGCAAGCAAAAGCGAGGGATCCGTGGCAAGCGCACGGGCGATGCCGACGCGCTGCTTCTGGCCGCCGGACAGCTGCTCCGGGTAGTTCTTGCCGCGCTCACCCAGGCCGACGAACTCGAGTAGTTCCTGCACGCGGGCGGCGCGCTCGGACTTGCTCATGTCCGTCATTTTCAGCGGGTACTCAACATTGCCTGCCGCAGTGAGCGAGGTGAGCAGGTTGAACTGCTGGAAGATCATGCCGATGTTGCGGCGCACGTCGCGCAACTGCTTGCCCGGTATGCCGACAATGTTGGTGCCGTCCAGCAGAATCTCACCGGAAGACGGGGTGTCCAGCCCGTTGATCATGCGCACGAGCGTGGACTTGCCGGCACCCGAATATCCGATGACGCCCAAGATCTCACCGGGTTCAACGGTGAGGTTGACGTTGTCGAGTGCGACGACATCCGCCCCGCCCTTCTTGGAGCGGAACGTCTTGTGGACGTTCCGGAACTCAATCCGGGTGCCGGTGGGTGCCATTACTTGAAGTCCTCTTCCAGGCGCTTGAGGATCTCGTCGAGCTCCTCCTTGGTCTTCTCCACCTGGACAGCGGTGCCGTTGGAGTCCTCGTTCAGAGCCTCGGTGACCTCGTCGGACTGCCAGATCTCCACGAGCTTGTCGTAGGTCGCGTTGTCGACGTCGTCTGCGCGGACAGCGAAGATGTTGATGTACGGCTCCGCCAGCTCAGAGTTCGGGTCGTCTGCGAAGACGGCCGTGGATGCGTCGATGCCGGCGCGGCCCAACCAGGTGTTGTTGATCACGGCCGGGTCGCCCTGGTTGTAGACGGTCGGGGTCTGGGACGCGTCGACCGGGGTGACCTCAACCTTGGAGGCATCCTTGTCGATGTCGGCCGGGGTCGGGTTCAGCGTGTCAGCACCGTCCTTGACCTTGACCAGGTCAGCCTGGACCAGCACGTTGATGGCGCGGCCCTGGTTGGACGGGTCGTTCGGGATGGCGACTTTCTGGCCCTCGATGTCGTCGAGGCTGTCGTGGTCCTTCCAGAACAGACCCAGGGTGTTGATTTCGCCGGAGCCGACGATCTTCAGGTCGTCGCCGGAGGAGGCGTTGTACTCAGCCAGGTACAGGATGTGCTGGAACTTGTTGATGTCGATCTGGTCCTGAGCCAGCGCCGGGTTGACCGGCGGGTACTCGGTGAACGGGGTGAGCTCGAGGGTGATGCCCTCCTTCTCAGCCAGCTCCATGAAGACAGACCAAGCCTTCTGGTCGGAGTCGGTGGTGCCGATCCGGACAACCTGATCGTCGCCGCCGTTGTTCTTGCCGGCTGCGTTGTCAGCCGACTCGTCAGAGCATGCGACCAGGCCGGTTGCCGCCAGAACGGAGGCTGCGGCGGTCGCGATGATGCGGTTGAAGCGCATATCTTTTCCTGCACTTTCTTGCTAGGGGTGGTCAGATGTGACTTCGAAAATCTAACACCTAACGGACCGCTTAGTCTAGTTTGGGTTCACACCAACCATTGCTATGCCGGCACTGGATACGGCCCCGCGCCCGTTGCTGATTGGAACAAAGTTTCGACCGTGATTATTCTGGGGGCGTGCGTTTCCATGGCGGCGAGAGAATGTCCTGGTCGCGGCTGGAGAGGATCCTCTCCGGCCGCCCCGGGCCTACTCCTGTGCCCGTCAACCACACGGGCACGCCCGCCGGGGCGGTCTATGCGCCAGAGGGATCCGAAGCAGAAGGCGGCGCCGCGCCGGGGGATGGGTCGGCAGGCACCGCGCCCCGCCGTGCACCTGCCGTCCCGTTCGCCGAGCTGCACGCCGTGTCCACCTACAGTTTCCTCAGTGACACCGGCGGTGCGAGCGAGCCGGAAGAGATCGTGGCCCGGGCGCAAGAACTGGGCCTATCGGCAGTCGGCCTGCTGGACCGGGACGGTTTTTACGGCGCGGTCAAATTCGCTGAGGCAGCGGCAGAAGTGGGCATGCCCACAGTCTTCGGTGCGGAGCTGTCGCTCCCGCGTGACGATGGCGGCCCAGGCGATGACTCGGTGATTCCGCTGTCCGTCATCGCCCGCGGCCCCGAAGGCTACCGCCGCCTGTCGCACCTCATGGCCGCCGCCCACATGGCAACGGGGGAGAAAGACACAGTCCTCTATCCGCCCCTGCCGGTGATTGCCGATGAGCTTGCCGGGACGTGCACCGTCCTGGCCAGCTGGCAGTGGGCGGACCGTATCGATGATTTGATCGAATACTTCGGCCCCGACCGGGTTGTGCGCGAATTCACTGCCACCATGCTCCCCGAAGACGCCGACCATAACGAGGCGTTGCGTGCATACCCGCACGTCCCCGCGATCATCAGTGCGGCACCCGGGGCGGCTACGCGCCAGGGGGCGCGGTTGGCGGGGGCGAAGAGGTCGCTGGCGCGTCGTCAAGCAATGGGCGTTGCGTACTGCGACCTGCACCCAATGGGCGCGAACTGGCTGCGCAGCGGCGAGCAGCTGCTCGCGATGGCACCGGGGTGCGCGGACATGCTCGCAGCCACCGTCGATCTGGCGGCCGAGTGCGCGTTCACACTCAACCTTGTCGCGCCGCAACTGCCGCTCTTTCCCACGCCCGACGGCCACGACGAAATGAGCTGGCTGCGCCATCTCGTGCGTGTCCGCGGCGAGGAGCGCTACGCCTCGCGTCCCGCTGACGTGCGTGAGCGGGCGTGCACACAGATCGAGCACGAACTGAACGTCATCGAGCAGCTGGGGTTTCCGGGCTACTTTCTCATCGTCAACGACATTGTGGACTTCTGCCGCGAGTCCGACATCCTGTGCCAGGGGCGCGGGTCGGCGGCGAACTCGGCGGTCTGCTTCGCCCTGGGGATCACTAATGTGGAGCCGATTTCGGCGCAGCTGCTGTTCGAGCGGTTCCTCTCGCCGGACCGCGACGGGCCGCCGGACATTGACATTGATATCGAATCCGGCCGCCGCGAGGAAGCAATCCAGTACGTCTACCGCACCTACGGCCGCGACAACGCCGCGCAGGTGGCCAACGTGATCACGTACCGGTCAAAGGGTGCGGTGCGCGACGCCGCCCGCGCGCTCGGATACCCGCAGGGTGCGGCAGATGCCTGGTCAAAGGGGCTCTCAGAACCGCCGAGTCTTGTCTCTTCGCTAGCCGAGCAATTGCGCGGCCAACCCCGCCACCTGGGCATCCACTCCGGCGGCATGGTCATTTGCGACCGCCCGATTGCCGATGTCGTGCCCGTCGAATGGGCCCGCATGGAGGACCGGTCGGTGGTGCAGTGGGACAAGGACGATTGCGCGTCCGCAGGCTTGGTCAAGTTCGACCTGCTCGGCCTGGGCATGCTCGAGGCGCTGCACCACATGATCGACCTCGTGCGCGAGACCACAGGCCGCGAGGTGCGCTTGTGGGAGCTTCCGCTTGACGACGCTTCCGTGTACGACATGCTCGCCCGCGCCGACGCCGTCGGAGTCTTCCAGGTGGAGTCCCGCGCCCAGATGAACACGCTGCCGCGGCTGAAACCGCGCGAGTTCTTCGACCTGGTGGTGGAGGTCGCCCTGATCCGCCCCGGCCCGATTCAGGGCGGATCGGTGCACCCCTACCTACGTCGCCGCGACGGGCGCGAGCCAATCGACTTCGATCACCCGGTGCTGGAGAAATCCCTCGGCCGGACGCTGGGCATTCCGCTGTTCCAAGAGCAGCTCATGCAAATTGCTGTCGACGCCGCAGGCTTCACCGGCGCCGAAGCCGACTCTCTGCGCCGCGCCATGGGGTCGAAGCGGTCACCGGCGAAGATGGAGGCGCTGCGGCAGCGCTTTTTCGACGGCTGCCGTGAGACGAACGGCATCGACAGTGCCGTCGCCGACAGGCTCTGGCAGAAGATCGTCGCGTTTGCCGCCTACGGTTTCCCGGAGTCCCACTCCCAATCGTTCGCGTCGCTGGTGTACTTTTCCGCCTGGTTCAAGCGCTACTACCCGGCGCAGTTCTGCGTGGGCCTGCTGCGCGCGCAGCCGATGGGGTTCTACTCGCCGCAGTCGCTCATCCAGGACGCGCGCCGCCACGGCATTGACGTGCTGCCGGTCAGCGTGAACGACTCTGGGTGCGAAGCGCGCTGCGTTGTGGATGCTGTTTCGGGTGCGGATCCTGCCATCCGGGTAGGCATGAACCTGATCAAGGGGCTAGGTGACAAGGCCGCTGAGCGGATCGAAGCTGCCCAGCCGTTCACCGGCATTCCTGACCTGTCGCGCCGGGCTGACTTGTCGGTCGAGCACGTCGAGGCTTTAGCGCGAGCTAGCGCGCTGGACTGTTTCGGGGTGGACCGCAGGCAAGCACTGTGGCAGGCAGGCGTTGCCGCCACCGAGCGAGACGGGATGCTTCCTGGGCTTTCTGCGATCTCGGCACCGGCACTGCCCGGCATGAACGCCTTCGAGCTCATGGCTGCCGACGTTGCCGCCACCGGTGTCACTCCCGGCTTGATGCCGATGGAGATGCTGCGCGGGGCGCTAGGCGCCAACGGGGTCGTCGCCGCCGCGGACCTCATGAGTGTTGAGGACGGCACCCGCGTGCGCATCGCCGGCGTGATCACCCACAGACAGCGCCCCGTCACCGCCGGTGGGGTGACCTTCATGGGTCTGGAGGACGAAACCGGGCTGATGAACGTGGTCATTCCCGTCGGGCTGTGGAACCGCCAGAAAGTGCTTGCCCGCACCGCCAAAGCACTGATCATTCGCGGCATAGTGGAAAACGCCACCGGCGCGGTGAGCATCATCGCCGACAAATTCGAGCCGCTGGAGATGGGCGACTGGCTCGCCCGTGGGGCGCGTGACTTCCACTAGCGGGGCAGGTGCCAGGTGGGCGCCGGGGGAGGCAGTCAGTCGGGGTAGAGCCAGACCGGAATACTGCTCGATTCTGGGGTGGAATACTGCTCGGCAATATCAACCGAAACGCATGCTTTTGACCTGCACGTTTGCGTGAGCAGTATTCCGGAAAACCGCCAACAGTATTCCAAGGCCGATCCTGCAAGAGGGGAGTGTGAATCTAAAGGCCACCCAGAGCGACTTAAATTCAGAGCACCCCTCGAGGTTGGATAGTCTGATTCTGTAATGACTGGAAACAACATCCCCAAAGCGGGCGACACTCCGAACGCCAACGTTCCTGCAGCGCCCAAACCCCCGGCCGCCCCAAGCGCGCCGGCTGCACCGGCTGCACCGGCTGCACCGGCTGCACCGGCTGCACCGGCTGCTCCCGGAGCGCCGAAACCCCCGGCTGCTGCACCGAAACCGTCCGCTGCGCCTACAACACCTGCAGCTCCGAAACCTCCGGCAGCGGCACCAGCGGCTCCCGCAGCGCCGAAGCCCCCAGCGGTGCCAGCTGCACCAGCGGCACCTGTCGCGCCACAGCCTCCTGCTGCGGCGGTACCACCGGCGGCACCTGCTGCACCGAAACCGCCCGCTGCGCCTACAACACCTGCAGCACCTGCTGCACCGAAACCGCCCGCTGCGGCACCAGCTGCTGCTGCACCGAAACCCCCGGCTGCTGCACCGAAACCGCCGGCAGCCGCACCGGCTGCAGCCAAAACTGCTCCCACCACACCCGCCGGGGAGAAGAGTGGTGGGGGGATGACGGTGGCGCGGGGCGTCGATAAGCGGAGGCGCTGGGTGTGGATCGCTGCGGTGGTCGCACTGGTGTTGCTTGCACTGGGTGTCGGGGGCGCCCGAGCGTTCCTGGATACGGAGACGGGCCAGGAGTTCGTGGAGAAGTACCCCGGTTATGCACCGATGCCGGAGAGCGCGCCGGTGGGCATTCCCGCGTGGCTGAACTGGTCGCACTTTTTCAACATGTTCTTGATGGTGCTGATCATCCGGACGGGCATGCAGATCCGCACCGAGCGCCGCCCTGAAGCGTACTGGCGGCCGAAGAAGGGCGGGCGGAAGATCAGTTTGACGCTGTGGTTCCACCAGGTGCTCGATATCTTGTGGGTGGTCAACGGGCTGGTGTTCGGTGTGCTGCTGTTTGTAACGGGGCAGTGGATGCGGATTGTGCCGACCAGCTGGGGTGTTTTCCCGAATGCGGTCTCGGCCGGGCTGCAGTATCTGTCCTTGAACTGGCCCACGGAAAACGGCTGGGTCCACTACAACGGCCTGCAGCAGCTGGCGTACTTCATCACAGTGTTCGTGGCGGCACCGCTGGCGATCCTGTCGGGTGTGCGCATGAGTAGCTTCTGGCCGGCCAACTCGGCCCGATGGAACAAGGTCTTCCCTGCGCAAGCGGCGCGGGCGATGCACTTCCCGGTGATGATCTACTTCGTGGTGTTCATCGTGATTCACGTCGGGCTGGTCTTGGCTACTGGCGCGCTGCGCAACCTCAACCACATGTACGCGGCGCAAGGCTCGACGGACCCGACGGAGTACGCGGGGAACTGGACGGGCTTGATCATCTTCCTGGTGTCGCTGGCGGTGGTCGCGGCGGCGTGGGTGGCGGCTCGTCCGGCGACGCTCGCACCGCTTGCCCGGCGCTTCGGTGAGGTCACCGCACGCTAGGCTGAACCGCATGCAGGGCGCCCACGAAGCAGAATCGCCGGATCGCCGCCGTTCGCACCTGAACCAGCCAGCACAGATGCCTACTGATGTCAGTGGCATGAATCCGGTGAGCCGAAAGCTCATCACCGCGCGCTATATCTCGCAGACGATCTGGGCTGCGGTCCTAGCTGGCAGCTTCGGCCTCGCCCAGCACCAGCTTGGCGGCGTGTGGTGGTGGGGTGCTGCCGCCATCGGCCTCTGGTATGTCTTTCAGCTGATCATGATTCCGTTGCGGGTGCGCAATACCGGCTGGTTAGAGACAGACAATGAGCTGCTGATCACCAAAGGCAAAATCACCCAGAATTTCACAGTGGTGCCGTACGGCCGGATCCAGTATGTCGATGTCAGCACCGGCCCATTCACGCGTCCGCTGGGGCTTAAAGAGTTAGCGCTGCACACGGCCTCTGCTACAACGGACGCGACCATTCCGGGGCTACCCGCCGAGGAAGCCGATGCGCTGCGTGAGCGTCTCGCGGTCCAAGCTCGTGAACGAATGAGCGGGCTGTGAATACCGCCCCGCAGTACCGCCGCGTCCACCGTCTGACTCCGCTGCTGCGTGTGTGGGCTGGCGTGGCGGCGATTGTCACGCTGATCGTGTTCAATTTCTTCACGTTCGTGGCTGATGCGTTGCGTGAGCGGGACCTGACGTGGGCCACCGTCGGGCAGGTCGCCGGCGGGGCAGGGGTGGCGATGCTTGTGGTCTTTCTCGGTTCACAGGTGTGGTGGTACCGCACGGGTTTCCGTCTCGGCACAGATGAGGTGGAGCTAACACGGGGCGTCATCTCCACCAAGGTGCGCGCGGCGCGGTACGACCGTATCCAAGCTGTCGACGTTGTCGAGCCGCTCGCCCCGCGCCTTATCGGCCTTGCGGCTGTGCGCGTCGAGGCAGCCGGAGGGTCCAACTCTGCCATCGAGATCGGCTACCTGCCCCGCACGGAAGCAGAGAATGTCCGCACGGAACTACTGCGAAAGATCGCGCAGCAGGGCACCGACGAGCAGCTGGACACGCTCACACAGACTGCGGGCGCTTATCTCGTTGAACCGATTCCGGTCGCGCGCTCGCTCGCCGGCGCGGCACTGCGTCTGACCACGGTGTTCACGGTCGCATGGTCGTTCATTCCGATCTTCACGGAGCTCACCCTGGCGGTCATCCTCCCGGTCCTGGCCGGGTTCATCCCGCAGATCTGGCGGCAGATCGACCAGTCATGGCGCTACACCGCGACGCTGGACGGCGACGTTGTGAACTTGAGCTACGGCCTAGCCAACCGCCGCCGCCAAGCAGTGCCGCTGGATCGGATCCACGCGATCGGACTGTCCCAGCCGGTGCTGTGGCGCATCTTCGGGTGGTGGTCGGTCACCGTCAACATCGCCGGTTACGGCCGCGAGTCGAATAAGCAGTCCGGCACGTCGCGGCTGCTTCCCGTCGGTTCGTACGAGCAAGCGGTCGCGCTCATCGAGGCGATCAGCCCGCTCACCCGCACGCACATCACAGAACCCGACTGGGATCTCCGCTCGCCGAAGCGCGCACGGATCCCATCGCCAATTGACGCGTCCCACCAAGCCGTCTCCCTCGACCTCATGGGCGGCATCCCCATGGCGACCACGAGGTACGGCCTGCTGAGCCGCCGCTTCGCATTCATCGAAGTGCCGCACATCCAAGAAATCACGTTCCGCCAGGGCCCGATTCAGCGCCGTCTCAACCTGGCGCACGTGCGCTTCGAGCTTGTCCCCGGCACCGTGAAGATGTGCGCGCGCGACCTCGCTACGTCCGACGCCTGGGCGCTTATCGACGAGCTCCGCACCCGCAAACTTCCCCCTCACACCCCGCCGGGGAACCCCAACTGCCGCCACGCCTCGTAGGAGGCCACGGCAGCCGAGTTGGCCAGGTTCATCGACCGGCGCCCGGGCAGCATCGGGATGCGCAACTGGTCTGTCACGCGCGGGTGGTGGGAGTGCTCCTCGGGCAATCCCGTCGGCTCTGTGCCGAAGAGAAGCGCATCTGTGTCCCGGTACTCCACGTCTGTGTAGTGGCGGGTGGCGTGGGTGGTGAAGGCGAAGATGCGTGCGTCGATAAGCGACGCGAAGCAGGACTCGATGTCCTCATGAATCTGCACGTCGGCGAGGTCATGGTAGTCCAGGCCGGAGCGTTTCAGATGCTTGTCATCCAGCAGGAAGCCCAACGGTTTGACCAGGTGGAGCGTGAACCCGGTGCCCGCGCAGAGGCGGATCGTGTTGCCGGTGTTGCCGGGGATGACGGGGTTGTCGAAGATCACGTGCACGCCGCTTAGTCTAAAGCTCAGTCTAAGATGACGGGTGTGACTGCGATCAAACTGGACGGAAAACTCTACCGCGAAGAAATCTTCGCCGACCTTCAAGCTCGTGTAACTCGCTTGAAGGAGAAGCATGGTGTGACGCCGGGCCTGGCCACGGTGCTTGTCGGTGAGGATCCCGCCAGCCAGAACTACGTGCGCATGAAGCACAAGGACTGCGAGGAGCTGGGCATCGCGTCCATCATGAAGGAGCTGCCGGGGGATTGCACCCAGGATGAGCTCGACGCTGTCATCGAGGAGCTCAACAACGATGACGCAGTGACTGGCTACATCGTGCAACTGCCGTTGCCGAAGCACCTCGACGAGAACCGTGTGCTGGGACTGATCGACCCGGACAAGGATGCTGACGGCCTGCACCCGGTCAACCTTGGCCGCCTCGTGCTCAACGAGCCCGCCCCGCTGCCGTGCACCCCCAACGGGTCGCTGGCTCTTCTGGAGCGTTTCGGCGTTGACCTGAACGGTGCCATCGTGTGCGTTATTGGTCGCGGTGTGACCGTTGGCCGCCCGATCTCGCTCATGCTGACTAAGCGCGACGTCAACGCGACCGCCGTGCTCTGCCACACCGGCACCAAGGATCTCGCCGCGGAGACCCGCCGCGCCGACGTCATCATCGCCGCCGCGGGCAAACCCCACATGATCACCGCGGACATGATTAAAGACGGTGCCGCAGTGCTCGATGTCGGCGTGTCGCGTGTCGACGGCAAAACCACCGGCGACGTCCACCCCGACGTGTGGGACAAAGCCGGCTGGGTGTCGCCCAACCCCGGTGGTGTTGGCCCGATGACGCGGACCTTCCTGGTGCGCAACATTGTGGAGAGGGCAGAGCGGATTGCCCACGCCGAGTAGCTCACGCCCAGCAAGACGCCCCCCAAGGTGCCCTAACGTAGACCCGGCGGGGCGGGCCGCAACCGCGCCAGCGTCAGCGGCCGCTCCAGCGCAGGTGTCTACGGCTCCGCCGCCGAGCTTGGATAATCCGCACGACATTGGCACCCCGCTGTCCCGGCTGCCCGTGCGCGTCCAGCAGATAATGATCGTGCTGTTCGTCCTCGGTTTCGTCGCGGCCTCGCTGTTCTCGGTGACAGAGCACTGGCGCCGGGCGGCATTCACTCTCGGCGTATCTATGCTGTGGCTCACCGTGTGCCGCTTGACGTGCGACTCGCAAGTGATGGGGTTGTTGGCGGTGCGGTCGCGACGTTTCGACGCGCTATTCTCGGCGTCGACAGGCGCACTGCTGCTCTGGTTGGCGCTGTCGGTGGATGCGTTGGGGAGCTAGAGCGCAATGGATATGACGTCTCGCGAAACGCAGGAAGCTTACTCGGACGTGGCGGGCAGGTACATCGATCAATTGGGGAGCATCGATTCTGTCGACGAGGCGGATCGTCTGTTCATCGCGGAAGGTTTCAAAGGCGTCACCAACAGCATTCTCGATGTGGGTTGCGGTCCTGGTCACCTCACGGCGTACCTCAACAGTCTGGGGCATCAAGCTGCTGGAATAGACCTAGTTCCTCAGTTCGTGAATCATGCGCGGAGGGCATATCCAAGCATTGAGTACTCGGTGATCGACATTGAGAGTTTCGAAGGGGACGTCGAGAGCGCGGGTGGGGTGCTGGCGTGGTACTCGCTCATCCACATGACGCCGGAGGACATGCTGACGACCCTCGAAACGCTCTCGAGGATTCTCGTTCCTGAAGGCGTGCTCGTTTATGGCGGGTTCCTTGCCGATTCCCGAAAGCTCTTCGCTCACAAAGTTTTCCCGGCGACGGCGTACTCGGAAGACGACATCACATCCCTTATTGAATACGCAGGCTTTCGGGTTAGCAGAGTGGAAACTCGTCCTGCCACCGCACAGAAGCGTGCACATATTGCTGTGACTGCAGTGCGAGCCTAGCAGTGGGTTCTAGTCATCAACAGGCGTTGGCTGGGGCTGTTGGCGGACGCACTGAGGTCTAACTGGAGGGTTTCAGATATTTCATAATCTGTTCACTGCGAATCCATAGTTTATTTCATTGGCCACCCCTAGTGTAGGACCGTTAGTTCTTAACGCTGGAGCAGGTATGGATAGTTCGCACGTCTCATTGCGCGGAGTGCGCCGCGAGTTCGCTGACGGAACGGGGTTGCACAAAACCTCGCTGGACATCGCGAAAGGTGAATTTGTCTCAATACTCGGCCCGTCTGGATGTGGAAAGTCGACGCTATTGAGGTGCATCGGTGGACTTGAGACACCGGACGACGGAGTTATTGAGTTTGCAGGCAACGAAGTGTTCGGTCCCAACACCAATGTCCCAGTAAACAAACGCAACCTGTCGATGGTGTTCCAAGATCTCGCGCTATGGCCGCATATGACGGTGGCCAAGAACGTTGAATTTCCGCTGACGACTGGTAACCAGAAGGTTTCGAAAGCCGAGCGCGAGGAACGCGTCACTCGTGCAATGGACATGGTGGGCATCGGTGCTAAAGCCGAGCAACGTCCGAACGAATTATCCGGTGGCCAACAGCAGCGTGTCGCTATTGCGCGCGCACTTGTTTCAGATCCGCAGCTGTTGCTCATGGATGAGCCGCTGTCCGCCTTAGACGCCGCTCTTCGCACACAGATTCGTTCGGAGCTGACCCGCTTGGCGTACGAGCTGAACCTGACCGTCATTTACGTCACGCACGACCAGTCCGAGGCGTTGGCCATGTCGGACCGTGTCGCCGTGATGAATGCTGGCAACGTCCGCCAATTCGCCGACCCGGTCGAGCTGTACGACCACCCGGCAGATGACTTTGTCGCCGGTTTCGTCGGTGTGACCAACACCCACGAAACGCTTCCGGCGAACCGCCCCGAGGACCTCGAGGTCACTCCCCTCGATGGAAAGCGACCGGACACGCAACCGGCGAACTCCATCATCGGCGAGGTGGTGGAGAGCCAATACACCGGTGGACGCTACGAGGTCCGCTGTGTGGTGCCCGGTGCCGCCGATCCCTGGCTGGCTTACTCGCGGCACCGCCTCGGCCGAGGTGACCAGGTCCTGCTGACGGTCACCTCGCATTCCTAAATTTTCCCGTTTTTCAACAAGGAGTTTGCTTTCATGAAGAAGTTTGCTGCTGCACTCGTCGGCATTGGTACCGCTTTCGGCTTGGTCGCCTGCGGATCTGTTGAATCGAGCGATGATGCTGGATCCACCGGCAACGATGACACCGCCTCCACTGCTGAACAGTGGCAGGCGCCGGACGGGCTGTCTGGTTCCATCGACTACTACTCGGCAAACCCGCAGGGTCTTACCGATGCTCTGGTGGAAGCGTTCCAGGAGCGCACTGACGTGACCGTCAACGTCTTCGCTGGTACGACCGGTGAAGTCACTGCGAAGATCAAGGCAGAAGAGGCTAACCCTCAGGCCGATGTCGTTTACCTCGCTTCCTGGAGCGCAGCGGACAAGCAGTCTGAAGGCGGCGCACTAGAGGAGTACAAGCCGGAGAATATCGACTCCGCGAACGCTGATTGGAACGCATCCGACGACACGTTCCATGGTCGTGACGGCTCTGCTTTGGCTCTGGTTGCCAACACCGGTGTAGTCACTGACATGCCCAAGGACTGGGAGGATCTCGCTGACGAGAAGTACAAGGACCAGGTGATCATGCCGGATCCTCGCGAGTCTGGCACCGCGGCTGACCTGATTGCCGCCATGGTGTCCCAGTGGGGCGAAGACAAAACCTGGGAACTCTTTGACAATCTCTTTGACAACGGCATGATCGTTCAAGGCGCCAACGGCCCGGCTCTTGACCAGGTCACCTCTGGTTCCAAGGGCATTGTCCTCGGCGGCGTGGACTACTCGGCTTACTCCGCTAAGGACAAGGGTGAGCCGATTGAGGTCATCATCCCGTCCTCCGGTACCACGGTGACCCCTCGCCCGGTCATGATCATGAAGTCTTCCGACAACATGGACGCAGCAAAGGCGTTTGTCGACTTCATGTTCTCCGAGGAAGCGCAGCAAATTTCTGCTTCCAAGAACATGATTCCGGCTAACAAGAACGTGGATCCGAAGAACGGCCCGAAGCTCGACGAGATTGATCAAATCTCCGACGATTGGTCTGCAATTTCCTCTGAATCGAAGGATCTCCGTGACAAATTCGCTGAGCGCTACCTCTCCTAGGTCGCCAGAGAGTAAGGACAAGTTCTAAGGCGATGAGAACGAGAGCTAAAACTAACGCCGGTGTGTACCCGGTGCTGCTGATCTTGCTAGTGCTGGTTGCGGCGCCGCTCGTGTCCGTCTTGGTCACCGCAGTGACGGGCTACCGGGACGAGGATTCTGCACTGCATACCCTCTTCCGTCCCGAAATGCTTCGGGTCATCTGGAACACAGTTTGGCTTTCGTTCCTCGTCGTCATGTTCTCCACCCTCTTCGCTGCTCCGCTAGCCTTCCTTCGCGCTTGGACACCCATGCGGAAGGCAGAATGGGTAGAGGTCATGATCATGATCCCGTTCATGACGCCGCCTTTTGCCGCAGCTCTGGCGTGGATGGACTTCACACGCCTGCGCGGCGTTGCGGACATGCTCCTCGGCCCCGCGCTCGGTGACGCGGTCCGTTCCGCGATCAACTCGGTGTGGGGTATGGGCTTCATCATGGCGGCGGAACTCTTCCCGTTCCTGTATCTCATCCTCAGAAATGCCTTCGCCTCTATTCCGGCTTCGCAGCTGGAAATGGCGCAAGTGGCAGGGGCGAGTCGCTGGCAGCAATTCAGCCGTGTGGTCGCTCCCATTGTGCTCGGGCCGTACTCGCTAGGAGCACTCATTGTCTTCATTAAGGCCGCGGGTGAGTTCGGTACTCCGGTCACGCTCGGTAACGCGATCGGGTACCCGGTTCTCGTTTCCTCTATCTACCAAGATGTGACCATCGATCCGCTGAACTTCTCAAAGGCTGCTGCATCCTCGAGTGTTCTGTTCACACTGGGCGTGCTCGCTTGGGGTACTCAGCAGTGGGTTGCACGTACTGACTTGGTGAGCGGTGGCCGGGTCTCCCGGGCTGTGCACCTGAACCCCTCGCGCCCCGCGATGGTTGTGGCTTGGATCTACGCTGCGGTGGTGTTCATCCTGCGTGTGGTGATTCCCTACATCTCTATCATCCTCGCGTCGATGACGATCCTGCGTTCAAAGCCGCCGACACTCAACAACCTGACTTTCGATTACTTCAAGATTGTCCTCCAGATGCCGTCCGGGCAGGAGGCGCTAACGCGTTCCATTGCGCTTGGTGCAATTGGTGCAACGACAGCGGTTGTGCTTGCTCTTGCAGTAACGATCTTCACATTGCGTAACCGCACGCTGTCTTCCCGCTTGAGCGACTTCCTTGCAGTGGCTCCCGATACTGTTCCGGGAATCGTGCTCGCGATCGGTTTCATCTTGCTGTGGAACTCTCCGCGTTTGCCGTTCACGCCTTACGGTTCACAAATCATCCTTGTGATGGCATTCACCGTGCTGTTTGTCCCCATGGCGGTGCAGAACATCAAGACGTCTGCAGTGTCCATGTCGCCGACACTCAGCGAGGCATCCGCCGTTTCGGGTGCTACGCGATGGCAAACGTTCACGCGCATCACACTCCCCATGCTTGCCCCAGGAATTTTCGCAGGCTGGCTGCTGGCGTTCTTCGTGGGCATCCGCGAGCTGGTCATGTCGTCTCTGATTAGGCCGTCGAACATCAACCTGCTCGCACCCTGGATCATGAACCAGTTCGAGCAGGGACACAGAGCCGAAGCAATGGCGATGACCCTGATCGGAGTGGGTACATCGACTGCGGTCCTGGTGCTCATCCGATGGTGGCAGGGGCGTGCAAGCCACCAAGCCCGCTAGAGGAACCCTACAGTTTTCGGTTACGGTTCATCTTGTGAGTTCTGTAGCAGTCCTTGCTGACGTACACCTTGGCCGCAAACAGACCGGAGACAAGAAAACCGGGCCCGGAATTGAATGGGCCCTAGAGACCCTTGATCATGCGACCGCTGCCGGGGCGAGCCACCTTGTCGTGGTCGGTGACATCATCGACCGCAAGCGCTACACCGAGGCCACGTACTCTGAGGTGGCTGCATTCTTCAGCCGTGGGCTCGAACTGTTCGAAACGGTGGTTTTCACCGCGGGCAACCATGACGTCTACCACGATCTCGGCGCCGTCATTCCGCGGGGAGTCATTGTCTCCGGCACACAGCCACACACCATCGAGGTGGGTGAGTGGGCATTGCATTCCGCTGCTGTTGAGGTAGATAGGGACCCGCGCTCACTCGTGAGCGACTTTCCGCACCCTTTACCTCATGCCGTGAACCTTGGGTTGCTTCACACTTCGGTTACCGGCGAGTACTCCAAACACGATTGCCTTCCATGCACGACAGAGGAACTCCTCGCATGCGGGTATGATGCGTGGATCTTGGGTCATGTCCACTCGCAAATCACACTGAACCCTGAGCCTTTTATCGGCTGGGTAGGTATGGGGCGGGCGTATCTCATTGACGTGAACGACGGAGACGTCCGTGTGCAGAACCTGGTGGTGTAAACACAGGCTGGCACCGCGTTACCTTTTCCGGAGGCTTTTGGTGCGTTCGAACGCATGCAGGGCTAAGCCCCTAGATGTCGTAGTTGCCCTGCTCCTTCGCTAAGTCGCTCGCGGACGGGGTCTGGTCCGCCATGGCAATGAAGTTGCGCAGGATGTGGCCCATTTGGCGGGTTTCCACTAGGAAGGCGTCGTGGCCGACGGGGGAGACGATCTTGTTCATGGCCAGCAGGTTGCCGATGTTGCGCGAGATGTGCTCTTGCTGGTGGAACGGGTAGAGGATGTCGGTGTCCACGCCGACGACCATCGTGGGCACGGTGATTTGTGCGAGTGCCCGGTTCAGTCCGCCGCGTCCGCGGCCGATGTCGTGGCGGGAGAGGGACTCGGTGATGGCGACGTAGGAGCCGGCGTCGAAACGCTCCACGAGCCGCTGGCCCTGGTAGTCGAGGTAGCTCTGCACGGCGAAGCGCTGCTGCCTGTCGCGGAAGGCGCCGAGGGGGTTCTCGCCTGGCTGGGCCATGGTGCCAAAACGCTCGTCAATCTCCAGCTCACCGCGGTAGGTCAGGTGCGCCAGCCTGCGTGCGGCGGATAGACCTGCATCGGGGGAGCGGCCGGTGCCGTAGTAGTCGCCGCCCTGCCAGTCCGGGTCGCGTTCGATGGCGGAGATTTGCGCGGACTGGATGCCGATCTGCCAGGCGCTCGCGCGCGCAGACATGGCGATGACGCAGGCGTAGTTCGCCCAGTCCGGGTACATCAGCGTCCACTCGAGGGTGCGTGCGCCGCCCATGGAGCCGCCGATCACGGCGTGCATCGAGGTGATGCCGAGCGCCTCTAAGAAGTGGGCTTCGGTGCGCACATGATCGCGTATCGACGTCGCCGGGAACCGCGAGCCCCACTTACCGCCGTCCGGGTGGTCGCTCGACGGGCCGGTCGTGCCAGAGCAGCCGCCGAGGACGTTCGTGCAGATGACGCAGAAGCGGTCCGTGTCGATCGGCGCGCCGGGGCCGATCAGCCCGTCCCACCACACGACGGCGTTGGAATCGCCGGTCAGGGCATGTTCCACAAGGATGAGGTTGTTGCGGCCATGGGGATCCCCGTGGAACTCACCCCACCGCTGGTAGGCGACAGTCACGTCGCGGATGACGGCACCAGCCTCCGTCTGGAAGTCACCGATCGGTTGGTGGGTGAGTTCGCCTTCGGGCGGAAGCGGGATCATGCGATGGCCGCGAATCCGTGCTCGAGATCGGCGATGATGTCGCGGACATCTTCAATACCGACGGACAGGCGGATCGTCGCCTGCGTGATGCCCGCGCGCGCCAGGCCCGCTTCGTTGGACTGCGAGTGCGTCGTCGACGCCGGGTGCACGACCAGCGAGCGCACATCGCCGACGTTGGCCAGGTTGGAGTGGAGCTTTAGTGCATCGATGAACGCCCAGGCAGACTCGCGGGACGCGTCCGCGATATCAAAGGACAGCACGGACCCGGTGTACTTCAGCCCGAGCTTCTCCTTCGTGGTGTAGTGCGGGGAGCTAGGCAGGCCAGCGAAGTTCACGGTGGCAACTTGCGGATTCGCATCCAGGAATTGTGCGACTTCCAGAGCGTTCGCGTTGTGCTTTTCGACGCGGAGGCCCAACGTATCCATCCCCTGCAGCGCCAACCACGCGTTGAAGGGGGAGATCGCCGCACCTGTGTCACGCAGGATGCCTGCGCGCGCCTTCACGGCATAGGCCGGCGCACCCAGATCCGCGTAGACGAGACCGTGGTACGCCGGGTCGGGGTTGGTGAAATAAGGGAAAACGTCTGCTCCGTCGCGTTGGACGGTCCAGTCGAAAGATCCGCCGTCGATAATCGCTCCGCCGAGCGCCGAGCCGTTGCCGGTGTAGAACTTCGTCGTGGAGACGACAACGATGTCCGCGCCGAGCTCAAGCGGCTTGACCAGCGCGGCTGTGGCCATCGTGTTATCCACGATGAGCGGGACACGGTTAGCGTGGGCGACGTCCGCGATGGCAGGAATGTCCAAGATGTCCGCGATCGGGTTGCCGAAGGTCTCGCCGTAGAAGGCCTTCGTGTTGGGCTTGACCGCAGCCTCCCAAGAGGCCGGGTCATCCGGATTATCCACGAACGTGAACTCGATGCCGAGGCGGGGGAGGGTGACCTCAAACAGCGTCTCGGTGCCGCCGTAAAGGCGCGGGGAGGTGACAATGTGGTCCCCGGCGCTGGCCAGGTTCGTGATCGCCGCAGTCTCCGCCGCCATGCCGGAGGCGAACGCCACTGCCGCGACACCGCCCTCCAGGGAGGCCAGACGGTTCTCGAACGCGTCCTGCGTCGGGTTGGTGATGCGGGTGTAGATCGGCCCCGGGTCAGCCAGCGCGAACCTCGCCTGCGCGTGCTCCGTATCGTTGAAGACGTAGGAGGTGGTCATGTAGATCGGCTGGTTGCGTGCACCGAAGTCAGAGTCGACATTCTGGCCGGCGTGGACAGCGCGGGTATCAAAACCCCACTCGCCTGCAGCGCTGTTGTCGTATTGAGGCATATTTCCAACCTAGAAGCCCCCTGGTGCAGGGTGCAAGAAAGCCACGTGAATTTTATTCGTGTCTAACAGACGGCAGCAACAGCGAGCCAGCGGCGGGGGAGATCGCTCACGTCGGCGTGGAAGCGCCCGTCGAACCCGCGGGTGCCTGCTGCGGCGGCATCGGCTAACCGCTCGAGGAGGTCTGCCCGGTGTCCGCTAGCGTGTGCGCGCAGCCACGCGGCATCGGCCATGAGACGGTCGCGGTTGGTTCCCGTCGCCCCGCGCCGCCCCTGCCGGGCTACAGCATCACGCCAGCGCCGCAGCACCGTCGCCGGTTCCACCCGCGATGACGCCACCGCTTTCGGTGCGACGTTTTGGGGGACGCCGAGCCAATGCTCATTCGGCCGGTCCAGCCCGGGAAACACCCAGGTGCCGTCGTGGCCGACTCCGATGAGCACCCACGGGGATCGGCCCGGTTCTTCCGGCCTCCGCTCCCGCAGGCGCAGTTGGACTTGTGTTCCCACAGCGCTGGCCAGCACGCGCAACGCCGGGAGGCCCAGCCGTTCTGCCGCCGTGGTGACCTGGCAGCGTAGCGGTCCATCTCCAGTCTCAACAACGAGTACCGGGTGCTGGCCGTCGTCCTCCACTCCAGCCAGGACGCCGTCACCGATCCACCAGCCCTGCGCTGGCACAGCGGTCTCATCCGGGGTGCGAGCGCTCGCGCGGACCTTCGCGCCACGGCCCAGCCTGCCGTCGGCCGAGGCGGTGGCGTGGGTGAGCAGCAGCCCGCTGCGAGCAAGATCATGGTGGCTCAGCCCAAGTTCAGCAAACCCAGCGCTGGCGCGGTACGCCTGATCCACCTGTGTCTCATCCCCGGGAACCACAGACGGCAGCTGCCAGACGTAGCCATCGCGCTCATCGACAAGGTAGGTGATCACGCCCGCGTAGCCAGACTTGGTCAACACCGGCTCGCACGCCCATCCGCGCAGCTTCAAACCACCCACCGGTTGGTAGGTTCGCCGCGCTGTGCCGACGGCATCGATGCTCAGCGTCCCCGCATCGTGTCCGTGCCGGAGCTGATGGGTGACCAGGGCAGCGTCGACCAGCAGCGAGATGGCAGCCTCCGTCACTCGCCCGTCTGCACTACCCAATTCACCGTGCAGTCGGGCGAACGCCCCCGCCAATGACGGAAGGCGCTGCACTCGCCCAGCGGACACAAGCCAGAGGACCGACGAACTGTCCATCGCGGTGAGGCCGCCCAATCCCCGGTCAAGCAAACCCCTTAAGCATTCTTCAGCGAGGGAAAGGGTGGCCAACTGGTCATCTGTCAGCGTCAACGGCTCGTCGACGGATGCGGGATCTGCGGCGCCGTCCACGTCGGCGGGCTCGGACAATTCTGCGGAATCTGCGGTGTCGTCAGGGCTGGCCGCTGCAGGCGGGCAGGCCATGAGCACCTGGGCGAGGTGGAGGCACCGTGGGCTGAGCAGGCAGTCGCATTCCGCGCTGGCAGGCGGGTGCAATGTCACGGTGGCGGTGCCGACGGTCACGGTGGTGCTGCTGATCGTCCAGCTGTCCAGGTCGGCGGAGCCCAGGCGCTTCTGCAGGCGGCCGGGGAGTGCCTCGATCGTGGCGGCGACAAAGGCCGGGTCCATGCCAGGCAGGTCGTGGCGGGAATCCGTGTGCGTCATTGCTGCACCTGCTCTGCTACCCACCGGGCCAGGGCTGTTGGGGAGACCGCGGAGACAGCCATGCCGACGTCCGCGAGCTGCCTGGCGATTCCTACGTTGTACCGGGCCTGCCCTGTGTCATCCAGGGCGGCGCACCCGAGTAGCCGCACCCCTGCATTATTGAGCGCCTGAACGCGGGCCAACAACCTTTCCACGGAGCCGTATTCGTCGAAATCGCTGATGGTGATCAGCAGCGTGCGCGACGGCACAGTCACGTGCTCGTGGGCCACTGCCAGTGCTCCCGCGATGTTCGTGCCGCCGCCGATGTGGATCTCCAGCAGCAGAGATAGAGGGTCCGAGACATGCCCGCTGAGATCAATTACCTCGGTGGAGAAGGCGAGGAACGTCACCGATAAAGCGTCTACCCCGGACAGGATGGAGGCAGTGAGCGCCGCGAACACTGTCGATGGCTCCATCGATGCAGACACATCCACGACAACGATGACATGCCACTCGGACCGTTTAGCGATGGGTTGGCGGAAGATCGGTGTGGCCACCACCAGCTGGGGTGTGCCGTCGCTGTCAAGCACAGCGTGGCGCAGATTGCGGTGAATCGTGCTCAGCGGGTCCAATTCCGGGGAGGGGCGTGTGCTGGGACGCCATCCTTGCAAGCCGCGCAGGGCGGGACGCAGCTGGCTGGCCAGCACCTGTGACAGTTCCTCGACCATGCGCCGAAGCACCGGGCGCAGTTTGGCCAGGACGGATTCGGGCATGCCGCCAGCGAGGGTGAGAACGTCGCTCAGCAACTCCACGGATGCGCGCGGCTGCGTCTCTGTGAGCAGCTCCATGGCGTACGGGTGGCGCGTGTCTACCGCGGTGGCCGCGATGTCCTCGCGCACCTCTTCACCGAAGAGCGCGTCGAGCTCGTCGACCCAATCGCGTGCTGTGGGGTAGGGCGGTTCGTTGCCGGCGCGCCCGCCCATGGACCCGGCGGTGGATCCTTCGCCGGCGCCGCTGCCGTAGAGCTGGTCGAGACTGCGCGCCAAGCGGCGCTGGGTAGGGGACGGGTTTTCCTCACGTCGCCGCCCCAGCACCAAAGACCACCGCTGCGCCGGCGTCAGTGCCGCAGACGCCAGCCCGAGCCGCTGCAGGCGTTCCCAGGCGGCGATGTCGTCGGCTGCCCAGCGGCCGAGCTCTTCGACCGGCACGTTGACAGGGCGCGCCCGGTCAGCACCGACAGCGTCCATGAGACGTTCACGTTCGGCGGCGGACAGCGGGTCGAAACCGCCGCGCAACGCGGGAAGGCGGGCGATGAACACAGCCTCTTCGAGATCTTCGACGCCTTCGCGGAGGTCGTCGAGGAGGTCGGAATCGTCGGTAAGCAATTCGGGGCTCGCACTGATGAACCCCGTCAACCAGCGGCGCAGGTCCATCCGGCCCGAGGAGGTGGCGGCAGCACGGATTCGCGTAGCGATGCTGGGCAGATCCTCCGGTTGTGCCCCAAGCCGGTGCAATAGTGCGGTAGCTGCGCCCTGCATCAGCGGGGACGCATCTGCGACGAATCCTGTGAGGGTGTGCGCAAGCCGCACTCCGAAGTCGGTGTGCTGCAGCGCGACAAGATGCCCTAACGCGGCGGCATCGTCCGGTTCGTCGCTGCCTGCAAGCCCGCTGACTTGGGCGACCGCGGCGCGCGAGAGGATGTCCAGCGCTTCCGCGATCGCTTTACGACGCTCCGGCCCCACCCCCAGCATCCCCGCCACGGTTCCTTCGCTCATGGCCACTACGGCAGTGAGCACGCTTGCCAATGTGCTCACTCCGGCGCGACCTGGCAGCGTGTCTACCACCGCACCCAGCCACCAGTCGAACTCGTCGAGCAGGCCCGCGGCGGCGGCATCCGCGAGACCCGTGGCGAGAGCATAGTCGGCAGTCACGTCATCCGCATCGTCCACCGGGTTCGGCCGGCGTGCGCGCAGCGTGCCCGCCGCGACTTGTTCCACGGTCACTCCGTAGCGGGAGGCACGGGCGAGACTGGCATCGGTAGCGGCGTCATACAGCACCGTCCACCGCGTACTCACTGCCTGTGCGCCTCCGACACCAGCGACGTGGTCGGGAACGGCATAGCCGATCGCGGCGACTCGGCAGCGGTGTAAGAACACCTCGCGGCGGGTGTCCAGCGTGTCTTGCGGCGACGAGTTTTTCAGGCGCAGCGGCTCCAACGTGAGTTCGCGCGAGGGCTCCCCCGGTCCGGGCAAGCGCAGATCCTCAATCTGTGCGAGGAATTCGGGGGCCAATCCGGACTTCGGAGTACCCGGCGCAAGCTGGCCCACGCCAGTGCCTACGAGAATGCTTTGGGCGGCGCGGGCGACGACGCGCCCGCGCCCGAGCACATCACCCTGGGCGAACACGCTCGTGCACGCCTCCAACAGCTCCCGGCGCCCCGGCACCGGGAGTGCCCGTAGCGCCGCGAGATCGAGCGCCATGCGGTGGGCCTCCTGGATCTCGCCCGGGCCGCAGGGGTGCCCCTGCGCGCGGATGCCGGACGCCATGCGGGTCAGCAAAGTAGCCACGGCGTCCTCGAACGCAGCCCGGTCGCCCCCGTCCTCCAGCACCGCCTCCTGCCAGCGCGGGTCGCGAATGCCCGAGGGATAGCCCGACCGAGAATCCAACAGCGCGTGAGAATACGGGACCAGGCTCGCCGTTGTTGTGCGGCTGTTCCGCAGCGGCTGAAGTTCGCTGAGCAGCGCAACGTCCGCTGTCGCGTCTTCGCTGATGCGGGTCTCGGTGAGCACCGGGCTGTGCCACGCTCCCGTGACCGCCGCGATGCGGGGGCCGTGTTCGGCGCGGGCGCGGCGGATGCCCTCACGCATGGAGGCTTCGCGGGCAGCGGTGCGGGCATCAAGCGGCTGGCCCTGCCGGTACGCCCAGCCGAAGGCCAACGCGGCGCGCCGGACCGCCTCGCCGCTCGCCCCGGCAGAAGGCACTTCGACTAGGCGGTCCCACGAGTCGTCGTGGTGGTCGGCGCCTACGTAGTTGTCAAGGAAGCGGCCCACACTCGAGGTGGGGTGCTCGCTGTCATCGGGTGTATCCCCCTCTGGGCTCGCGCCGGGGGAGAGGTCCGCGCAGATCACCGGCACCCCGTGCGCGTGTGCCCAACGCAGCGCGGTCAGCTCCGGGCTGAAGTCAGCCAACGGCCAAAAACTGATCCCGCCGCCGTCATCAGCAACTGCGAACGCCATCGGTGCGACAGCATCGGGGTGGGCAATCCATTCGCACCACGGCGCTGCTTCTTCCGGTATTTCCAGCACCAGCGCATCCGGTTGCGCGTGGTCTAACAGCTCCGGCAGCACGCGTGAGAGCGACGGCGAATGGTGGCGCACACCGATCAGGTACACAGAATCGCCGGCGAGCTTATCGACGGCCCCCGCAACCTCCGGTTGTCGAACTTCCGTGTTGTATCTGGCCATGTCAGGCGAGTTCTTCGCGCTGGTCCCACAGGGTGCGCCACGGAGCAGCACCCTCCTCGGCCCGGCGGTGAACAACCGCATCCCAGTAGCCGCGCAAACGGTCAGCGTCAGCGGGGTCATCTTTGAGGACGACGCCGAGCAGGTGGCCGGCCAGGTCGCGCAAACCGTCGCTGCGGGCGGGGAAGTAGGCGGCCGACAAGGCGATCGAGGTGCTCACGGACACAGCTTCTGCGGTGGAGAGAACCGTGGTGGGCTTTTCCACGGGCCACCCTTCGCGGCTCACACCGGCGCGCAAGTCGCGGAACGCGGTGACCAGCACTTCCACCACGACATCGTCGACAGGCGTGTCGATCTGCGCAGTCTCCAGCGCCCGCTTTGTTTGGGCTGTCACGAGGGCGACTTCGGCGTCCAGGTCGGCGATCGGGTGGACCGTCTCAAAGCTGAAGCGGCGCTTCAGAGCAGCACTCATCTCAGACACCCCTCGGTCGCGCAAGTTCGCTGTGCCGATGAGACCGAACCCTTCGGTCGCGGCGACGGACATATCCCCGAGCTCGGGGACAGCGATGCGGCGCTCCGACAGCAGCGACACTAGCGAGTCCTGGACCTCCGGCAGGCAGCGGGTGATCTCCTCGATCCGGGCGATCTGGCCTTGCTCCATGGCGCGCATCACAGGGCTGGCTACAAGCGCCTCCCGCGTCGGCCCCTGGCCGAGCAACATGGCGTAGTTCCAGCCATAGCGCAGCTGATCCTCGGTCGTGCCGGCGGTGCCCTGCACGACCAGCGCGGAGGTTCCGCAGATCGCGGCCGACAGCAGCTCCGAGAGCATGGACTTGGCGGTGCCGGGCTCACCGACGAGCATGAGTCCGCGCGAGCCGGCGAGTGTGATCACGCAGCGTTCCACAAGTGCGGGATCGCCCACATATTTCGGCGCAATGGTCAGTCTCGAGCGGCCGGCCTTCAAATCGGCCCCGCCCATGATGAACGTGACCACGGCACGCGGCGTGAGCCGCCACCCCGGCGGACGCGTGCCGGTGTCCCAGCGCTCCAGAAACTCCAATTCTTTGGCGTAGCGCTCTTCAGCGAGCACGACCTGTTGCGTCATCGGCGTCTCCTTCGGGTGGTTTCCAGTTCGGCGAAACGCGGTGCATCCTCACCTTGCGAGCGCTCCCAGCACGCGGCGAACCAATCCGGCGGCGGCAGCGGTGCCACCGGAATACCCAACTGGGGTTCGTACACGCCACGGTATCCCGTCGGCTCGATGGCGAACGCACTGAGCTTCCACAGCTCGATGGGCAACTCCGGAGCAGTCGCATCGATCCAGCCGCCCATGAGGAAGAAACTGCGCCCTGAACGGGGCCGTTTCCCGGCCACAACGACATCGGCGGCGACCAGCTCATCACCCGCGCGGGTGATGTCGGCCTTCTTCCAGTTGTTCCAGCGGCGCACGTTGGCGTCTGTGGGATCCGGCCATGCCAGCAATTGCAGGTAGTAGCGGGCGGCATCCTCGCTGACGCCCAGTGCAGCAGCCGCCTCCGCCACCAGGCCAGGCGCGGAGACGAGAGGGTCGCGCGGCTCGCCGTCGCCCGGTTGCCGCAGCCACTCGGCGAAGGCAGTCAGAGCCCCGCGCACATGGTAGACGGCCGCCTGGACAACCAACCTCCGCTCGGAGTCCCTCAAGTCCCTGGCCCACTCACGTGCCACTGCCAAGTCGGGGTCAGCCGGGTCGGTGATTCCGGTGAAGTCGAGGTACACCCAGTCTGACGAGGACTCCTGGAACAGGGTGAATCGACCCGACTGGATGGTCTTGTGGCTCTCATCGCCGGGCACCCTCTCCGGCACACCGATGGCGCGGCGCAGCTTGCTGCAGGACTTGTCGCCCCAGGCGACACCGATCATTACGTGGTCGATTCCCCTCGGGTTCGCGTGCAACCGTTCAGCGTAGTCCGCTAGCACGGGACGCAGCGGGTCAGAAAGATCCAGCTCGCTCGCTACCCAGAAAAGGGCGGCCATCTCCTCAGCCCACGCGGTCTCCGAGTCGTCGCCGTCCGCGTGCCGGCCAGCGACCACGCGCTGCGTCACCTCTTCCGGTAGCGTCTTCGGTTTCCGGTCCGCGATGTGGGGTGGCAGCGCAGGAAGGTAAGCGGGTCCGTGTTGGGACCAGAACTGGGCCATGGATGCGGTGTCCAAACCGTCGTCAAGCAGTGTGCTGGCATCTTCGGGCACACCCGCAGCCAACACACCAAGGAATTGCTCGCTTTGGTCCCACAGCCGCTCCCGGGCGAGCTTCGCTTCATCCACCTTCAACCCCATGGCGGTGCGCAGTTCCTTCGACAGGAAGTTGACCTCAAGTGCGCGGAAGTTGGGAAACCCGGCCATGATCAAGTGCGCATCCGCCAGCGGCGATCCAGTGGCGGCGGCGAAAGCTTCGCCTGGCTCCGGCGACCACGGCAGCGGGCCCTCGGCACTGATCCGCTCAAGCAGAGCATCGAAAACCGGCTCAAGGTCGGTACGCGAGGCAGGGATTTCGGTGCGATTCTTCAGCGAAACCGCCTTACCGCCTGCAGTCAAAGGCTCGCTGCCTGCAGCCCGGACAATCACCTCGTCACGCGTGAAAGGCGATAGGAGTTCTTTCGACTGTGGCGGCAGTTGCTTTTCAAGACTCACCGGATACGGGATGCATTGATAGGACTCCACCACGAGGTTCTCCGCTCCCAGAGCACCTGCGTCACGCATCACCGTCCATAGTTCCTTCAACGCCTGGACTTCTTGCGCAGTCCGGCCGGGGATCGCCGCGAGTGCGAGCAAAGCGTCGCCGTAACCGAGCAGGTGCATCCAGTCGCTGCTTCCATGACGGCGGTAGCCGGATTGCCGCTTTGTGGATACGTGGCGGTCGTGCAGCCCCAGTTCCGACGCGCCTTCCCATATGTCAAAGGCATCGAAGTCATTGAGGCTATACCGTTTGACGGGGTCAAGAACGTGCCGGTGCTCCGCAAAGGTCGGGGCCGGTGTCAATGTTTCTGCCTGTGTCTCCGCGTCCGGCTGCGGCCAGGAAGAAGCCACGTCGTGCACGACACTCGCGATGGCAAAGCGCAGCACCGGATCCTCAATACCGAGCAGGTCGCCTACCGCTGTGCACAGCTTCTCGGTGACCCCCGCAGCTTGCTCGGTGTGCGCGTGGTCAATCAGCGGGCGCACCTCCTCGGCGGTGATCGACCGCAAACGATCGCTTACCTCCTGGTCGCGTACGCGAGTGTGGTGCCACCACATAGCGCAGTCGGAATCGGTGCCGCGCAGCGGGATCGGCGCGAGATCTTCTGGGTCTACAACCGCCGGGTCCGAAGCCCATGTGGAAAGAATCCAAGTACCCCCGCCTGGGCGGCGCAAAGTGCCCTGCGCATCTCTGGCGGAGGCGCCGGTGATGGTGTATTCGGTTCCGTCTGCGTCCACGATCAGGCAGAAGTCCGGGTCATCTGGGCGAGTGAACACCGCGTGCCGGTGATAGCCTGCCGCGGTGGAGAAGGGGGACTCGCTCGTTGCATCTGTCGCCGGGCGATGCTGCGAACGCTGTGGATCGAGCACCAGGTCTGGGTGACGGCGGCGTTGCTCCTCCATCCAGTCAGGCAGGCAGGCGCGCCCTGTCGCACCGGTGGCAGGGTCAATCTCCAGCACCTTTTCGTCCGTGACCAGCCATACTCGCTCACCATCCACAAAGAAGTGCTCGCTGCCCCTGGCCCACGTCGATTGGCCGGGGCGCATGATCACTCCCTCGCCGAAAAGCCGGCCCCCGGGTACCGGCACGGAGACGTTCAACCCTTGGCTGTCAAAGTGTTTCAGGTTGCTCGACATGCCCTTCGGGGCTTCGGGCCACCACACCCGGGGGTTGTTATCGTGATACGTCGCCAGACCGAACTGGCCGTCGACTTCCTTCACGTCGAAAATGCTGTCACCAGTCCAATTTGGGATCGTGGTGGAGGTTCGGCCGCGCAGGTATGTGATGCCAGATCTGTTCTCCACAATGACACCGGGCCAACAATCGCTGGTGTCAAGCCACGTGGAAAGTTGTCTGCACTCCCCATAGTCTCTCTGGGCCTGTTCCAGCTCAGGCCAGCCGAGCTCGTCGGGCAAGCCGCGGCGCAGTGACTCCGCCAGCGGTACGGCCGGGTCGCGGTGGATGACCCGGACTCGGTCGAGGAGCGATTGGATTTCAGGGTCATCGACCTGCTCAAAACCCCGGGCGAACCCGGTGATACGTGTCAGCAGTTCGACTGGCGGGATACCAGTTTCAAGCTTTTCGACGCTCTCACCGAGCAGCTCCAGCACCAAGGGGCGAATGTGCGGATCGGAGGCGAGCGTATCCACTATCTCGGGGTAGGCCAGGCAGGCGGTTATTCCCTCGACCATGTCTTCGCGCAGTGACTCGTCTGCAGCGAGATGGGGCAGGGGTTCCCGATCCGGTCGGCGGGCCCACCTCCCGAGAGCAATGTATTCAGCCTGTTCGTGATGAGAGAAGGCGAAGGGGATGCCGGAGGCGGCAACTTGCTCGACTACGGCGGCGGGAAGATAGCTCAGCCGGTCGTGGGGAAACGGCACCTCCTTCAGCCCGGCGTGCGGCAGGATGTCGGCCAGCACCGACGCTAGGTCCTCAGATTCGGTCGGGGGCCAGTCCCGCAGGATGGATTCAAACCACAGAATGCGCGGGACGAAGTCGGGGTGGTTGCCTTCTTTGACCTTTTCCAGCGCTCCTGTCTTGCTCAGCAGGTTCAACCACACGTCGGTGTCCACACCGTAGGGAGTGAGCGAAAGGAGGCGGTCTACTAGGTCGTCCTCTTCCGTGACAGCCTGGCAGATCGCTTTCTCGTAGTTCTTCCAAAAATGCGCGCCGGCGTACTGGATTGATGCTGCCCGGAGCATCTCCTTGGCGATGGTGCGCTCTTCCGCTGCCGGATCCAATCCGGCAGCGGAGGCGAGCTTGGCCAACTCTTTTTTCATTCCGGCATGCGGTGTGAGACCGCCGCGCACCCGTTCCACGCACAACGTGCGGTAGGTCTGGTACGCCTCGGCCGGCTCCATGCTTTCTGCGAGACGTTTCGCTTCGTTGCTGAGCTCCTTGGTGTTCATCGCCCCCGCGTAGGCGAATTCCATCACGGCTTCGAGGTGGCGCTCTTCGTCGATAGGCAGCCGGTGGCGCTTTTCTGCATCGCGTGCGAGCGTGAACATTTGCGCTGCGAACCGGGGGTTCTCGGCCGCGATGCAGATTCGCCCGGCCTCTTCCAGGAACGTGGGTAGGAAGTGCGGCGCACTGTTGTCCAGCTTGGTTGCAAGCGTGTCGACGATCTCTTTGAAACGCTTTGGTTTCGTGTGCGCGTATCGGCCGGCCCGCTCAAGATCGGTGATCAAATTCAGCGCGTGGTGCGCGTTGGCGGGGTCGGTGAGAATTGGCCACGCTGGAAAACCGATTGCACGGCGGCGCGTGTGACCGACGTGGACGTGGCCCTGGGAGACGAGTCCGGCGACCCCGAGAGCGAGATCCTCAGCTTTCGCTAGAGCCTCTGGTATGAGCTGGACGATGGTGCGGTTCGGCAGCGCCGGGTGGGTGTAGCTCGCCGCGACGAGCGGTACGGACGTGTCCGTTGCATCGGTAGTGATGCCGCCCTGTTCAAGGCGGACTGTACTGGGTTGCGTCATTGGCGCGTCCTCCGGGTGGTTTCTAGATTGCTGAACTGCGGTGCGTCATCACCACGGGAGCGTTCCCAGCACGCTGGGAGCCACAACGTGGGCGGAAGGGGCGCCACGGCCACTCCCAGCATTGGACGGGGTTTGGTGAAGTCAGGCAAGACGACCATGCCGAAAGCCTCCTTCTTCCACAGCTCCAGCGGCACGTGCGGGGGAGCGGCTTCAAGCCATCCGCCCGGCAAGAAGAAGTTGCGTCCAGAGCGAGTCCGCTTCGCTTCTAAGACGAGGTCTACCGCAGCGAGTTCTTTGCCCGCGCGGGTGATGTCGGCTTTCTTCCAGTTGTTCCAACGGCGCACGTTCGCGTCGGTCGGGTCTGGCCACGCAATCAATTGCAGGTAGTACCGCGCGGCGTCCTCACTCACGCTTAGCTCTGCGGCGGCGTCGGCAACAAGCTCAGGCACAACGACGAGCGGATCGTGAGGATCCCCCTCACCGTGTTCACGCAGCCACTGCGCATACGCGAACAACCCGCCCGACAACCACACATCCACCGCAGCAAGCGTCTGGACATCGCCGCCGAACGCCACACCCCACTGGCGCGCCAGGTTCAGATCGGGATCCTCCGGGTCAGTGATGTCGCTCAAATCCGCGTGCAAACTGTCTTGCCAGCGATTGGATTCGACGCGGAACCGTCCTGCCTTTTGCTGTTGCGATCCGATGCTCGCCTCCTCCGGGCCGGGAAGTCCGAGACGCTGGCGAACATGGGCGTAATCGCGAATGCGGCCGAGGTGAACGGAGTCCAGGCCAGCGGGGGACTGCGCCAACTCCTCGGCGTAGTCCGCCAAAGCGATGCGAAGTGGGTCGGACAGGCCCACATCGTTGGCGATCCAGAGCAGCATAGCCACCTCCTCGCCCCAGAACCTCTTGTCGTGCTTGCCCGCGATGACATCTCTGAAGGTGGTATCCCACAAAGACGTCGGTTTGCGGTCGGCCAACGTAGCGGCGGGCTTTTCGCGGGCAGAAGTGTCAGCGTGGAGCTGTTCGGGGGCAGGAGGGTGCCCGGGCCAGCGTGCCGCCATAGCCTGGGTGTCCAGTCCATGCTCCAGCAGCTCAGCTGGGTCCTTAGGCACACCGGCAGCAAGGACGGCCAAGAAGTGCTCGTTGACTTCTTGCAGCCTTCTTTTCGTATCCAGCGCTTTCTGGACTTTAAGGCCTAGTGCTGTGCGCAACTCTTTTGGCAGATAGTTTTCTTCAAAATCAGCAAAGTTGGGGAAACCGGCCATGATCAGGTGCGCATCCGTCACCGAGACCCCACTGGCGGCGGCGAACGCCTCGCCCGGTTCCGGTGACCACGGTTGGGGTCCATTGGCGCTCACACGCTCCATCAGCGCATCAAAGACCGGTTCGAGATCTGTGTGCCCTGGCGCGATCTCGCGCCGTTCCAGCAGCGTGAACGTGCGCCCTCTGCGGGCCACGGGCTTGCCGGAATCAGCACGCAACAGGGTGACCGTATCGATGCCATGATCAATCTCCAGTGTCCGCGGGGGTGCGACGTGGAGGAACGGGTCAACTCCGTCAGGTATTTGCAGGACGTCAACAAAGAGGTTAGTGGTGCCCACGAGCCCCGATTCGCGCAGCACGGACCACAGCTCTTTCAGGGCCCGAATCTCGCCAGCGGTGCGGCCCGGAATAGCGGCGAGAGCGAGAAGCGCATCGGAGTTGCCCAGCAAATCGCCCCACGAGTGCCGCAGACTAGGAAGGCGATCTTTTTGGGCGTGCTTGGGCAGCTCGCGGTCATGCAACCCGAGCGTTGCTGTGTCGCGCCAAATGGACATGACGTCGAACTTGGTCAAGTGCGTGTGCATTGCCGACGTGAGCACGCGCAGGTGGTGCTTCAGCGTTGGAGCGTCCGGAAGTGCGGGGGTCGGGGCTGAGGTGGCCCAGCCCGGCCACGAGTGCACTAAAGCATCGGCATGCTTGGCGACGGCATCGCGTACCGCAGAGCTGGGCAGCCCGAGCAGCTCGGAGACCGCCTTCTGGATCACGGTGACAGTAGGGAGACCGCGCGCCGAGATACGCTCGATCAACGGGCGTATCTCCTCTGCAGTGATCTGGCGTAACCGTGCACTGAGTTCGGGGTCACGCGGAACTGCGTGATGCCACCACAGGGGCGTTTCGAAGCCGATTCCATGGTGAACCGTGGGCATGAGGTCATCCGGGTCGAGGAGATATATGGTGCGGCCGTTTCCGGCAAGAACACGAGGTTGCCCGTCGGGTAAGCGAATGACACCGCGTACTAGGGGAGCGTACGTGCCGGTAACGGGATACTCGGTCCCGTCGGCGTCGACGACGAGCTGAGAGTGCGGATCATCCGGACGGTAGAACACGGCGCTTCTGTGATAGCCGTCCGCAGTTGAGAAGAGTGAGCCCGTGGTCTCGTCGGTGACGGGTCGCAGCTGCGAACGAGTCGGGTCAAAGACGAGATCGGGGTGGCGGCGGCGTTGTTCCTCGAACCAATCCGGTAAGGATTCGCGGCCCTTGGCGCCGGTTTTCGGATCAATCTCAACGACCTTGACGGTCTTGCGGTTGTCTTGGACCATCCAAAAGCGGTCTCCCTCGTTGAAGAACTGCTTGCTGCCGTCGCTCCACGTTGATCGGTCAGGGCGAATGATCGTATTCGCGTCGACAAGCCGCCCACCGGGAACGGGAATAGATTCATCCGGATCGTGGAACCAGGATTGACGTGTCCGGGCCACGAGCCGCTCGCCAGAACTAGACCAGTTGACGTAATTCTTTCCCGTGGAGAAGTCATGATCCATGATCGCGAACTGCCCCTCGACTTCAGTCACACCGTATATGGATGCGCCGGTCCAATTCTGGATGTCGTGGCTCGTGCGTCCGCACACATACGTGGCCTTGCTGTCGTTGTATGCCACGACACCCGGCCAGCACTCTTGCAGCCGTGCCCCATGGCGACCGTTGCCAGCGGTGTTGTTTTTGTACGCCTCCTCGAATTCTGGCCAGCCCAACTCATCGAGCAAACCGCGGCGCAGAGTCTCGGCGAGCACTTCGGCGAGATCGCTGTGATAGGCCCGCACACGGTCCAGCAAGGCTTGCACCTCCGCATCAGCAATGAACTCGAAGTGACGGACGAATGAGGTCACCTCGGTCAGCCGGTCGGCCGTCGGCGGGGCCGACTCAAGTAGTTCAACCTGCTCAGTGAGCATTTCGATCAAGACGGGACGAAGGTCGGGGTCGGTGGACACAATCGTCACAACGTCCGGGGACGTGAGCGCACGCTCTATGCCGTTGATGAGATATTTCCGTAAATCCTCATGGGCTGCCAGGTGCGGCAGGGGTGCGCGATCTTCGCTGTCCACCCATGCCTTCATATCGACGAAGGTCTCGGGGCCGGCGTCGTCCACCTCGACCGCCACGTCGTGAGCCGCCAACTGTTCAAGCACTGCGGCGGGCATCTCATTGATTGTGCGCCGCGACAACGTCACTCGAGTGCATCCTGCGTGCGGAAGAATGTCAGCGAGCACCGGTGCCAGCTTCTTGCTCGGCTCTGGGGAACCCCACCGCCCCCACCTGCGCTCGGAGGCGAATGACACGATTAAAGGCACGAACTCTGGGTGGGTGCCTTGTTTGACTAGTTCGAGCGCCC
The DNA here is from genome assembly GCF_024454095.1 of Corynebacterium sp. CCUG 69979. Lineage (NCBI taxonomy): Bacteria > Bacillati > Actinomycetota > Actinomycetes > Mycobacteriales > Corynebacteriaceae > Corynebacterium > Corynebacterium sp. CCUG 69979. The sequence goes on from NZ_JAGPZA010000001.1 coordinate 214,619, forward strand.
CGGAGGCGTCGAGAAGCTCCAGCCAGTTGTCATTATTCGCTTCTTTCGGTGCCAGCGTCAACAGGATGGCGCGCAGCTCCTCGTCCTTCGCTGCCGCCTTGCGGATCGCTGATTTGTAGTTCTTCCAGAAGCTCTCGTTCGCGCGCTCGATGGAACCGATCCGCAGCAGTTCGGAGACGATGCGGACTTCTTCGTCGGCAGGTTTCAGTCCAGCTGCTTTCGCCAACTTAGCCAGGTCCTTCTTCATTCCGGAGTAGGGAGTCAGACCACCGCGGATGCGTTCCACACACAGGGTGCGGAACGTCTCGTAAGCGTCAGCCGGCTCTAACCGTTCGGAGAGGCTTTGAGCCTCAGCAGAGAGCGCTTTCGCACTGATGGCGCCAGCGTACGCGAACTCCATTAGGACGTCGCGGTGGCGCTGCTCGTCGATAGGTAGCGCGTAGCGGCGTTCGGCTTCACGCGCCCTACCGAACATTTGCGCGGCATAGGCGCTGTTTCCCACGCTCAAGTAGACGCGGGCAACCTGTTCTAGGAACGTCGGCAGAAAGTGCGGTGCGCTGTCTTCCAGCGAGGCGGTCAGCTCTAAGATCTCTCGCTTGGTGGCGCCCGGCTTCGGACGCGCACGCCGGGTCGCTCGCTCCAAGTCGCCAACGAGGTTCAGCGCATGCTCGGCATTGTCAGGATCGTTGAGGATCGGCCACGCCGGGAAACCCACCCCGCGGCGGCGCGTGTGACCGACCGGAGTGCTTCCCTGTAACTCAACCCCGGACACATCTAAGGCGAGGCGTTCTGCTTCCAGCAGCGGCTCCGGGATCAGCCGGACGATGGTGCGGCCGGGCAGGACAGGGTGCGTGAAGGTAGCCGCAGTCAGCGGGTAAGTAGTGTCGTCTGCCTGCAGCGTGATGCCGCCTTGTTCCAGGCGAGCTCGGTTGTCACTCATTTCCCTCCCCTTCCACTGACCGGCCTGCGTAAATGAATGTGGCCATGCGGACACCTTCGCTGTAGGCGACGGGGCCGAGTTCGCGCACGGGGACGGTCTCGCCTTCAACCTCCCACTGCAGTTCACCGGTCCAGGTTTCTACCTCTGGGTTCTCGTTCGCCCCGATCCAGTACCGGGCTTCCACAAGGCGGCCGGCTTCATGAATGCGAGCCACCGCGAATCCGCCCTTGATGGCGAATCCGGCGGTTTGTGCGCGGCCGGTGGAAAAACGTCCCTGTTCGAACCGACCATTCGCCCACGTGTCCAGCTTGGTCACGGCAGGCTCTGGAAGCGGGTCGGGCAGTTCATAGACAGCGCGTTGCAATTGGTCGAAGCGCTGCTCCACGCCGAGATCTGCGGCGAACTCCCGCAAATCAGCAAGATCCTCAAGCAGTGCAGGGTGGGGGATGAGGATCTCGTCCGTCACGATGGTGCGGGTTTCGCCGTCTAAGTCGACGATGCCGAGGTGAATCTGGTCATCTGTCGCTGATGCGTCCCGCAGAAACCCGGCTTCTTCAGCATCAGAATCTTCACCGTCAACCGGCTGGATGATGAGGTCGCGCAGCCAGGACTGCCATGTCTCATCCGGCCACACAGCCGCAATGACGGCGGTGGGGACAGGCAGCGAGCGCAGCAGCCAGGTTTCCACTGTTGAGCCGCATTCAGCGTCGTGGGACTGCAGCCACGTCAGCAGGTTGTCTAGCTCAAGGAATTCATCAGTTTTCTTCACCTTTGCAGGCACCGACTTCAGTACCTTGCCCTTGGCGTTACGTGCCTGGATCGCACCGTCTGCAATGGTCAGGGCGTATCCGTCGGGGGCTTGAATCCAAGTAGAGTCTGCGGGCTCAGTCATGTCCACAAACTTACCTGCTTCTCAGCTTCTGGGTGGGAGAGAAAAAGTGCGCCGCCAGCACCCCAGGCGGGGCTCCGGCGGCGCTAGTTGGCGCTCGTCGTTCTAGTCGTCCTCAGTTTTGTCGACGATCTTGTTGAAGGTTTCCGACGGGCGCATGACCTTCGTGGTCTTCTCGTTGTCTGGCCAGTAGTAGCCGCCGAGATCGGCGGGATCGCCTTGGACGTCGAGAAGCTCTTGCAAGATCTGTTCCTCGTTGTCGCCGAGGTCCTTCGCAATGGTTTCGAAGCCGGAGGCCAGCTCTGTGTCGTCCTCCTGGGAGGCGAGCTCTTCGGCCCAGTAGCGGGCGATCCAGTAGTGGGAGCCACGGTCATCGATCTCGTTCACCTTGCGCGACGGGGAGCGGCCCTCGTCGAGGAAGGTCTCAATCGCGCGGTCGAGGGTGTGGCCCAGAATGCCGGCGCGGGCGTTGTCGTTCTTCTCTTCCTCGTGGAAGAAGGATTCGGTTAGAGCGAGGTACTCACCAAGGGAATCCCAGCGCAGGTGGTTTTCCTCCTGGACCTGCTGGACGTGCTTCGGGGCGGAGCCGCCGGCACCGGTCTCGAACAGGCCGCCGCCTGCCATGAGCGGGACGACAGAGAGCATCTTCGCCGACGTGCCCAGCTCGAGGATGGGGAACAGGTCGGTGTTGTAGTCGCGCAGGACGTTACCAGTGACGGAGATGGTGTCCTCACCGCGACGGATGCGGTCGACCGTGGTCTGGGTAGCTTCCTCCGGGGACTGGGAGGAAATGTCCACGCCCTCGAGATCGTGCTCTTCGAGGTGCTTGTTCACCAGCGTGCGGATGTTGTTGTCGTGGTCGCGGGCCGGGTCGAGCCAGAAAATGGTCTTCATGCCGGACTTGCGTGCGCGGTCGACGGCCAGCTTGACCCAGTCCTTGATGGCGGGGCCGCGCGTGTGGCAGGAGCGCCAGATGTCGCCCTCTTCCACCTCGTGCTCCATGAGCACGTCGCCGCTCGAGGAGACGACCTGCATGGTGCCGTCGAAAGGCATCTTGAAGGTCTTGTTGTGGGAGCCGTACTCCTCTGCCTTCTGTGCCATGAGGCCGACGTTGGGGGAGGTGCCCATCGTGGTCGGGTCGTAGGCGCCGTTGGCGCGGCAGTCGTCGATGACCACCTGGTAGATGCCGGCGTAGGAGGAGTCCGGGATGACAGCCAGGGTGTCCTGCGGCTTATCGTCGGCGTTCCACATCTGGCCGGAGTTGCGGATCATGGCGGGCATGGAAGCATCCACGATGACATCAGAAGGCACGTGCAGGTTAGTGATGCCCTTGTGGGAGTTGACCTGCGCCAGGTCCGGGCCCTCGGCCATGGCCTTGTCGAAGGCCTCACGGATCTCCGCGCCGTTCTCGAGGTTTTCCAGCCCGGAGTAGATAGCACCCAGGCCGGACTCGCCGTCCAGGCCAGCCTCCATGAGCTGCTCACCATACTGGTCGTAGACGTCCTTGAAAAAGGCGCGCACTACGTGGCCGAACATGATGGGGTCCGAAACCTTCATCATAGTGGCCTTCAGGTGGATGGAGAACAAAACGCCTTCATCCTTTGCGCGCTGAATCGCGTTCAACAGGAAGGCATCCAGTGCCTTGGCGGACATGAACGTCGCATCCACAACGTCACCGCTATCGACCTTCATGTCATCGCGGAAGACCTCTTCGCGCCCGTCTGCGCCCACGAGCTTCATGGTCAGGGTGTCGTCGTTGTCGAGGATGACGGACTTCTCGTTGTGGCGGAAGTCGTTGTCCTCCATCGTGGCCACGTTGGTCTTGGAATCGGAGGACCACTCACCCATGGAGTGGGGGTTCTTGCGCGCGAAGTTCTTCACCGAGCGCGGCGCACGACGGTCGGAGTTGCCCTGGCGGAGAACCGGGTTCACAGCGGAGCCCTTCACAGCGTCATAGCGGGACTTGATGCCCTTCTCCTCGTCGCTGGACGGGTTAGCCGGGTAATCCGGAATCTTGAATCCGGCGTCCTGCAACTCTTTGATGGCGTTCTTCAGCTGGACCAGGGAGGCAGAGATATTCGGCAGCTTCACAATGTTGGCTTCCGGCGTCTCCGCCAACTCACCGAGCTTTGCTAGGTCGTCGTTGACGCGCTGGTCCTCGTCGAGGTAATCCGGGAACTGTGCAAGGATGCGGCCTGCCAGTGAGATGTCGCACGTTTCCACGTCCACGCCAGCGTTCGACGCGAAGGCTTCGACAATCGGTTTGAGGGAGTAAGTTGCCAGCAGCGGGGCTTCATCCGTCTGCGTCCAAATGATCTTGGCCATGGTTCACCTCAATTAATAGGAGCTATTCGTTTCGCTCCCACACTACCTATTTGGTCAAACCTGCGCCGAGTACCCTGGCTTCCTATGAGTCTCACTATCGCCTCCGTGAACGTTAACGGCATCCGCGCCGCCACCAAGGTCCGCAACGAGTCCAACCCGGGCATGCTCGCCTGGTTGACCGACACCACTGCCGACGTGGTGCTCATGCAAGAAGTTCGCGCAACTGAGGAGCAAGCCCAGGCAGCACTCGCGCCCGCCATCGAGGAGGGGTGGTATGTGTACACCGCGCCCGCAGCCGCGAAAGGACGTGCGGGGGTGGCCATCGCCTCGCGCACGCCGCTTATCGACGTCTCCTACGGCATCCCCGGATTCGAAGACTCCGGCCGGTTCATTGCCGGAACGACCGCCGGTGGGGAACGCGTCGCATCCCTGTACCTGCCGTCTGGGTCCACCGGCACAGAGAAGCAGGACGAGAAATGGCAGTTCCTCGATCAGTTCGAGCCGCTGCTAGCCACCTGGCCCGACGTGTACCCCGACATGGTCATCGGCGGCGACTGGAACATCTGCCACCGACGTGAAGACTTGAAGAACTGGAAGACGAACCAGAAGTCCTCCGGCTTTCTGCCGGGCGAGCGCGCCTTCATGGACTCCGTCTTCGGTTGCTTCCCGGACGACGAGGCCCAGGACACCGCCGCCAAGGATGAGGCCGGTTTCTTCGGTGCTGTCGACTATGTCAGCGATGCGCGCCGTTCCGCCTGCGACGAGCCGCGCTGGTTCGATGTCGCCCGCCGCCTCCACCCGGAAGATGCTCCCTACACGTGGTGGACCTACCGCGGCCAGGCTTTCAACAACGACGCTGGCTGGCGCATCGACTACCACGCCGCCACCGCGAGCATGCTTGAGCGCGCCGAGCGCACCTGGGTGGAAAAGGCGCCGACGGTTGAGCAGCGGTGGTCGGATCACTCACCGCTGCTTGTGGAGTACCGCTAACTAGCGGCGCTGTCCTTTCATCACTGTCCTGTATCTACCGCGAAGTTCTACCAGTCGTCTGGGCTTTACCGTCGCAGGCGCGGGGTGCGGGCGATCATGTATGCCGAAGCGGACAGCATGATTAAACCGGCGATGGATGCGGCGGCGATGGGAACAGACCTTGGTTCGGCCAGCGGAACGATCATGTGCGCGGGATCAACTGGGTCTACCTGCCCGCTGGTGTACGGGAAGGCGAGCACGGTGTAGGTGATGGCGTACGCCACGATCGCGATGACCACGGCCGCCGGGAAGAGTAAACCGCCCCGGCGCTTCATGGTCAGACCGAGCGCGAGGCCCCCGACGCAGCACAGCGCGAAGAAGGTGAACGTGAGCAGGGCCGTCAAGGCGACGGTGAGGATGCTCTGGCCAGCGTTTTCCACCAAATACGGTTCAGGAACGAAGCTGGAATCGGCAAAGGGGCCCGGGGAAGTCGCCCACTCGACCGGTTTGTCGGTGGTGAACAGGAAAAAGTCGTAGCCCTTGTAATAAGGATTGAGCTTTTGGTTGATCACCGAGGAAGCTGCCGTCACAAGTGCGAGCACTCCGGAGCCGGTGATCATCGTGAAAGCGGCGGAGTTCATCCACTTGGTGAAGCTCGCTCCGAGTTGGTCCACGGCCTCCCAGTTCCTCCCTGCAATTGCGAAGAGGGCGAACATGCCCGCACCGCCCAGGAGTGTCCACACGGTGCCGTCCCCGGCGAGGAATCGGCCAAGGGGCACAATCACGCACAACACGGCGAACGGCGCGAGGTATTTAACGGGCTTGTGCGGGCTGAGGAAGAGTTTCATAGTTAGGCCTTTCCTGCTCGTGCCGGGGTGGCGGAGGAATGTTTTGACACGGGACGAGTATTTCTTTGGTTTATAGGTTCACCACTCATGTGGGTAACCATATAACTGGTTGGCTCAGTAGCGCAAGCGGCAGGAGGATGCGAAAGGTTTGCTGCGCGCAGAAAAAGGCCCAGCCTGCGCCGATAGTCGGCGAGGCTGGGCCTTGAGGGGACTAGTGGAGGGGCACTGGAGGGGTGCCAGGCATTAATGGCATCCAGGGATAGCCAAATTAGTAGCGCGCGAAGTTCTGGGTCGCGTAGCGCTTTCCATCGGGGTGATCGGCGACACCGACACCAATGCGGTTGATCTCCGGGTCGAGCATGTTCTTGCGGTGGCCCGGGGACTTGGCCCACTGTTCCACGAGGTCATCAGCGTCAGCATCGGTCATGTTCTGCAGCACGTTCTCTGACGCGTTCTTCCATCCCTCCGGGTAGCTCTCGGCAAAGTCGGGGCGGTGCGAGATGTCGCCCCCGGTGCGGGCGAGCTGCTCAGACCAGTCTTGGGCGAGGTCGTTGAGCTCGGGCATCGGTTCGAGCTCTGGGAGTTCGTTTTGGACGCGGAAGCGGTTGGCCGCATCGATCAGCGCCTCCTGTAGATCGCTCAGCTCCTCATCGGAAACCTGTGCGGCATCGTCTGCAGGGGCTTCTGCGGAGTCGTTTGCGGCCGGCACGGGGGCACCGCCCTCGACGAGCGGCTCCTCGGCTTCCTCGCTCAGCTTCGCAGGGGCAGCTTGTACTTGCTCTGCGGTGCCGGTGTCGGGCTTGTGGTCCTTAGCCAGTTCACCAAATGGGAGCCCGAAGATGGGCAGGATGGAGGCAATCAGGCTAATGAACGATTGCAAGATGAGGTTCGTCATCGGGTCACTTTCTCAGTAGGCGCTGCTCCGGTAGGAGCGGTGTCTAGGCGGTAAATCGCGCTACCGTCAAACTGACCGTACCGTCTCCAAATTGTTATGAAAACGTGTCTTATTGAATTCGTAAACATTTCTCAGCCAGGATGCTCGGCTCTGGCCGGTTCCAACTCGCCAGGGTGCTTCTTGAACAGTGTTCAATCATTGCTCTAAGCTGGCATTGAATACGGACCGATTGGAGACAGATACATGCACGACATTCTCGCAGTGGCACGGGAGAAAGCTCTCGAGAACGGGGAGGGACTGGGCGAGCAAGAGGTGCTTGCTGTCCTGAACGCTGAAGACGATCACCTTACTGAGCTGCTGGGCATTGCTCACCAGACACGCATCAAGCACTGCGGTGTGGATGTCTCGCTCGAGGGCATCATTTCGCTGAAGACCGGTGGTTGCCCAGAAGACTGTCATTTCTGTTCCCAGTCGGGCTTGTTTGAGTCCCCGGTGCGTGCGGTCACTCTCGACATCGCGGAGTTGGTGGAGGCCGCGAAACAGTCAGAGAAAATGGGTGCGTCCGAGTTCTGCATTGTCGCGGCGGTGAAAGGGCCGACGCAGAAACTCTTGGACCAGGTCGCCGAAGCGATCGTGGCTATCACGGACGAGGTGGACATTTCCATATCAGCGTCATTGGGCATCCTCACCCGCGACCAAGCCCGCCAACTGCGGGAAATGGGCGTGAGCCGCTACAACCACAACCTTGAAACGGCCCGCTCCTTCTTCACCAACGTGGTGACCACCCACACCTGGCAAGAGCGCAAGGACACGCTTGAGCACGTGCGCGCAGAAGGGATGGAGACCTGCTGCGGCGGCATCATCGGCATGGGCGAAACCCTCGAGCAGCGCGCGGAGTTCGCAGTTCAGCTCGCCTCCGTCGAGCCGGAGGAAGTCCCGTTGAACTTCCTCGACCCGCGCCCCGGCACGCCATTTTCGGACCGCCCACTCGTTCCGCAGGGAGAAGCATTGCGCATGGTCGCAGCAATGCGGCTTGCGATGCCGCGCACACAGTTGCGGTTTGCAGGCGGCACTGAGCTTGCGCTTGGCGACGACGGAACCGAAGCCGGTCTCCTCGGCGGCGCCAACGCCATCATCGGAGGGAACTACCTGACCACCTTCGGCCGCCCGATGGAGCGCGACCGCGATGCCGTCGACCAGGCCATGGAGGCCGGTGCGAAACCTGGAATGAAACCGGGTATGAACATAGGCATCACACCGGTCGGGCAGAAGCGCAACTCCGGCAACGGTGCACTCTACGACACCCTCACGGCGTTGTAGATGAAAATTCCCGACAACGACGAGCTGGCTAGCGCAGTGCTCTCTGGCGAGGTCGCGCTGCCGGCTGACCCTGCCCGGCCGTACGACGCGCCGCGGATCTGCCCCTTATGCCAACGGCGCATGGTGGTGAAGATCAGCCCGATGGGGTGGGCGGCAGCCTGTTCGCGCCACGGGGAGCTGCGCTCGGAGTGGTTAGAGCGTTGAACGCCGAAAAAGCCCGCCACTTTCATGGGAGCGATTCCCTCGTGGCGGGCTTTAGGGTGGTTAACGGATGAGCCGCGGGGCGCGCGCGATCGAGAAGGCCGAAGCTGCCGTCGCGATGAGTGTCGCGACTGCAATAGTGAGCAATCCTGTGTAGGCAGGGGGAATCGACACGAATTCTCCCCCGATCTCCCTCGTGCTGTAGGCCATGATGGCCACGTTGCAGAACACTGCGGCGGCAACGGCGGCTATCGCGGCGACGATTGGAAGCCAGCGGTACTCGGTTTTCGCTGCGAGACCCGCCCCCACGCCGATCAGGCAAGTAAGGAAAAGGAATGCGAAGGTGACAGCGAACGTGGCCATGATCGTCCCGGCGTTCTGGGCGGCGGCGTCGAGCAGATATGCCTCCCCGTTCCTGGTTCTCCATTCGACGGGGTCGTTGCTCACCACGAGGAATGCGTCATAGGCCTTGTAGTAGGGGTTTTGTTCCTGGTTCACTACCGATGAAGCGGTCGTGACCGCAGCGAGTACTCCGGACACTGCCGCTGCGGTGGCTGCGGCAGACTTCAGCCACGTGCGGAAGCTCGTGCCCAGTTGGTTCATCGCTGGCCACTGCATCGCCCCGATGGTGAACAGGGCCACTAAACCGAGTCCGCCGAAGACGGTCCACACAGTCCCGTCGCCCGCGTAGAAGCGTCCGAGGGGTACTGCAGCGACAAGCGCGGCCAAAGCGAGCAGATAGGTGTAGCTAGAGAATGGGCTCAAGAACAGTTTCATGGCTGGGCCTTTCGGGTCGTTGCTTCGGAGGTTGCGGCGGGAGCGGGAGTCGTTGCCAGGATGTCGAGGAGCTGTGCATCGTCGGGATACTCGACGCTTAGCCCTGGCATGGAGTCCAGATCTAAAGGTGTTTCGGCGAGTGTGACCCGCGCGGTGGGGCCGAGGGTCGACCGGGTCAGCTCACCGTAGCGTTCAGCGAGCGCGTTCACGTCCTTGATGGGGCCGGTGACGGTGGGGAAGGAGGTGCGGAGATCGTCGATAAGCATTGGCTCGCTGATCTCATGCTCGAACGCTTGAATGACGTGCGTGGCCAGGCCAGCGAAGTCTTCAGTGCGGTGAGAGGCCATGACGATCGTGCGGTCGGTGTTCTCTGCGAGGTAGGCGATGAGGTTCTCCCGGGCGGTGCGGCGCGAGGTGACGTCGAGGCCGTCGAAAGGTTCGTCAAGAAGCAGTAGTGGCGCGTCGACGGCGAACGCGAGATTGATCGTGAGCAGGCGGCGTTGGCCGACGGAAAGGTCGCTGAAGCGGGAGGACTCCTGCACCTTGTCCGGGAGCGATACCGAACTCAGCTTCCTGATCGTGGTGGCGGCGCGAAGATGATCCGCCACGGTGCGGCCAGCGAAGTGGATGTCTGAACCGGCGGGAACGAACGCCGCATCCGGGCCAATGAGGCTGTGGAGGAAGTGGGTCTTGCCCGCGGCGTTGGGGCCCACGAGGGCGTAGAAGCCGGGGGAGAGGGGAAGTGTCGGTGTCATGATCGGCGCTCCTTAGCAATCAAATCAGTCAGCTCATCAGCGGAAATGCCTAGTTGGTCCGCTTCCCGCAGGAGCGGGCGGATGAAGGTAGCGGCAAAGGCGTCGCGCCGGGTGCGCAAGACCTGGTCACGCGCAGAATCCTTGACGAACATGCCAAGACCCCTGCGTTTTTCCACCAAGCCGTCGTTGAACAGCTCGGTTAGGGCTTTTGCGGAGGTGGTCGGGTTGACGGAATAGAACTGCGATAGCTCGTTGGTGGATGGGACTCTTTCGCCCGGCGGATAGGTTCGGGATGCTATGTGATCACGGAGTTCGTCCGCGATCTCTTGGTATAAGGGTTTGCCACTCATGTGGGTAACCATATGACCCAGGGGCCTAAAGGTCAAGAAAAAATCCCCACCAGCCGCATGGGCGTGAGGTGGGGAGTGCGGAACGAGCAGGTCAGCCTGTTGGCGACTACCTCTTCGGGGCGAGGAAACCGATGTGGCGGTAAACGCTGTCAAGCAGCGGCGCTGCGACCTCGCGTGCGCGCTGTGCGCCCTGAGCCAAGATCTCCTCGAGCTGAGCGCGGTCGGCCATGAGCTCGTCGTAACGCGCGCGCAGCGGGGTGGTGAACGCTTCGAGCACGTCGGCGGTGTCGACCTTGAGAGCGCCGTAACCCTGGCCGTCGTACTTGGCCACGAGCGTGTCGATGCTCTCACCCGTTAGGGCAGACTGAATGGCCAGCAGGTTGGACACGCCCGGCTTCGTCTCCCGGTCGAAGGCGATAACGCCGTCGTCATCGGTGACCGCGGACCTGATGCGCTTGGCGGAGGTCTTCGGCTCATCCAGCAGGTTGATGATGCCCTTCGGGTTCGAGCCCGACTTGCTCATCTTCGCCGTCGGTTCCTGCAGGTCGTAGATCTTCGCCGAGCCTTCCGGAATGAAACCCTCCGGGACAACGAAAGTCTCTCCGAAGCGGGAGTTGAAGCGCTCCGCTAGCGTGCGGGTGAGCTCGAGGTGCTGGCGCTGGTCCTCGCCGACGGGCACGAGGTGCGGGGAGTAGAGCAAAATGTCTGCCGCCATGAGCATCGGGTAGGTGAACAAGCCGACGGACGTGCGGTCTTGTCCCTGCTTTGCCGACTTGTCCTTGAACTGCGTCATGCGGCTAGCCTCGCCGAAACCGGTCAAGCACTGCAGCACCCACGTCAGCTCCGCGTGCTCCGGCACATGCGACTGCACAAACAGCGTGGACTTCTCCGGGTCAATGCCCAGCGCAATGAGCTGCGCACAGCCAGCGATGGTGCGGGTGCGCAGCTCCTCAGGGTTCTGGTCCACCGTAATGGCGTGCAGGTCCGGAATGAAATAGAACGCGTCGTAGGAGTCCTGCAGGTCAATCCACTGCTTGAGCGCACCAAGGTAGTTGCCCAAGTGGTAGGAGTCCGCAGTGGGTTGAATGCCGGACAGGACGCGTTGCTTTTCATCGTGAGTGCTGGAGCCAGTCATGTGGCCTAATCCTACTCAGCGCATGAAAACCGGGTGATCTCGCGTGCGCCGGAATACCCTACGGGAGACATTTGCACGCTACTGTGGGAGACCGATGTCATCACACCCTGTCGTGTACCCCTGAAAGGAACAATGACGCATGGCCACCTCCACTTCGCCCCGCACGGGCTTCACGGATGAGCAAGGGATCGAGCGCGCCCACCCGACCCAGCAGGACGAAGGGTTGATGGGGGACGTCAAGGAGAAAGCTCCTGTCGTCGGCCACGCGATGCGGATGAACGAGCGCTTTGGGGCCAACGGCGGCAACCAGTTCGCTGCTGGCATCACCTACTTCTCGGTGCTGTCGCTCTTCCCGCTGGCTATGCTGCTGTTCGCGGGCCTTGGTTTCTTCCTGGCAGCGCGCCCGGACCTGCTGGATCAGATCACCGAGCAGATCACCAACTCAGTCGAGGGTGAGGCCGGTGAGATGATCAACAGTGTCGTTGAATCCGCGATCGATCAGCGCGGCGCCGTTGCCGGCATTGGTTTGCTGACCACCCTCTGGTCTGGCCTGAGCTGGATGAACCACTTGCGCGCCGGCATCAGCGCGATGTGGAACCTCGATGCCAATGAAGGCGGCAACTTCGTGATGAAGAAGTTCTGGGACCTGATCGCCCTGATCGGGCTGCTCGTGCTGTTCATTGTTGCGTTTGCGGTCACCGCCATCGGTGCGTCCAGCTTCACGTCCACGCTCATGGAGCGCCTGGGCATCGGCGACTTCCCGGGTGCACGCTTCCTGGTCTGGCTGGTCGGTTTGGCCGTCGGTGTCCTGGCGAACTTCCTGGTGTTCTGGTGGATGATCGTGTTCATGCCGCGCACCAAGGTGCCGATGCGCGCGGGCCTGAAGGGCGCACTGATCGGCGCGATCATTTTCGAGCTGCTCAAGCAGTTCTCCACCGTGGTCATCGGTTCCGCCACCGGCAACCCGGCCGGCGCCATTTTCGGCCCGATCATCTCGCTCATGGTCGTGCTGTACCTGGTCTGGCGCATCGTCTTGTACGTCTCCGCCTGGACGGCCACGTACCAGGAATCCCTGGCGCTTGAGGAGCCGAACGTTCCGGAACCCGCCGTGATCAACATCCGCGCCGGCGTCAGCGACGAGGACAACACTGGGCGCAACATCGGCATCGGTGCCGCGATCGGTGCGATTGGTGTGGCAGCGGTTTCACTGCTCACGCGCTAGCTGCTTATCGACGGCGCGACCGTACCGACAACCACGTCCCCACGGCCGCCAGTACGAGCCCTCCGACGAACACAGCCGCGGCCTGCCACGGAATTCCAGTAGCGGCGAAGCGCCCAGTACGTGAGTCGGTGCCGGTTTCGTCTGTGATGGGGGTGCCGGTTTCTGTGGGGTTGGCGGTGGCGTCGTCAAGCGATGCGACAGCCTCGGACGAGGTGAACCTGTAGCTTTCGTGCAGCAGCCGCTGTGCCTGCTCCCACGCGCGCGCCTCGTCCGCGGTGGTGTCTAGGACGACCGCCATGAGCCTGCGCCCGTCGCGGTCAAGTGCGCCGACGAAGGTGTGGTGTGCGTCATCGGTGTAGCCGGTCTTGCCGCCGATGCCGTCCGGGTCGTTCAAGTAGAGATGGTTGTCGTTGTAGACGTCGAACGGTTCGAAGACGGTGCCGTCTGCTGCGGTGTAGCCGGGGAAGGGGTACATCTCCGTTTTGATGATGTTCGCGAACGTGTCGTTCTCGTACGCGACCCGGTACGCCAGACCCATGTCCCACGCGGAAGTGGACATGCCGGGCGCGTCGAGGCCCGAATAACTCGCGGCGTAGGTGTCCTTCAGATTGAGCTCGCGGGCCTTCGCGTTGATCTTCTCCAAGGTGGCTTGATCCCCGCCGAGCTCTTGGGCGAGGGCGTGGGAGGCATCGTTGCCGGACACCATGAGCAGGCCGTGCAGCAGGTCATTGATAGTGTACGCGCCGCCGGCGCCGATGCCGACGGCGGAGCCCTCCTGACCGGCGGATTCTTCGCTGACCGTGACCTTCTTGTCCAAGGGAAGCTCGTCAATAGCAACGAGCGCAAGCAGCACCTTGATGATGGAGGCCGGCCGGTAGCGGCCATGCGGGTCCTTCATCGCAATGACATCGCCCGTATCGACGTCCGCCACCATCCACGCCGCGGACACCACCGCTTCATCGACCGTGAAGCCGTCCGGCGTGATGTACCCGCACGGGCCGTCGTAGGTCACCGGCAGCGGCGTCGGCGACGCACTGCCCGGCGCCACGCGTTCCGACGTGCTCACCGGCTCCGGCGGCACCGTCGCCTGGGGGCAGTTGTCCGTGTCCGGGGCTTTCTCGCGCGAGGGAGGGGTGTACTCGGTTTCCGTGACCGTTTCGGTGACGGTGGCGTCGTTCACGGCCTGCCCGTCGTAGCCGAACAGCCCGTCCTGAGCGGCGGCGAACGGGACTGTCAGGGGTGCTGCCGCAATGGACGCTGCGGCAAGAGCAGCGGCGGTGCGGGGCGCGGCATGTGAGTACGTCTTCATCGTCAGCCAAGTGTAGGCCGTGAGTTGATGGTCCTGGCGGTTGCCCGCACCGAAGCTGAGCCTAACCTCAAAAATACTGCCTGACCTGCAGTTAGTAAGTGCTTGCTTGCTTGCGCCCCAAGTTGGCAGCGGGGTAGACCTTGAAGCATGAAGACAACCGAAAGCACGAACGCCGATCACTCTGCGGACGAATTCCCGGAAGTCGAGGTGGAAACCCACGGCATGGGCGAGAAACTGAACCGTCTGCGCGCAGCCGTCCTGGGCGCGAACGACGGCATTGTCTCCGTCGCAGCCGTGGTCGTCGGCGTTGCCGGAGCGACGTCGAGCATCCGTGAGATCTCCACTGCCGGTATTGCGGCGCTCGTCGGTGGCGCGATCTCCATGGCGCTAGGGGAGTACGTCTCCGTCTCCTCCCAGCGCGATGCCGAAAAGGCCGCGATTGAGACCGAACGGAAACTGCAAGAAGCTGACCCGGATGCAGAACTCACCCATCTGGTGCAGGCCTACAAGAACTCCGGCCTGTCCGAGGAAACAGCTATCGCAGTGGCACGGGAGCGTACCGCCCTCAACCCGCTAGCCGCCCACTTGGAGATCCACTACGGCATCGACGAGGAAGACATTGTCAGCCCCTGGTCGGCCGCGATCGCGTCGTTCTTGGCGTTCTTCGTCGGCGCGGTTGTGCCGCTCATCGCCATCGTGCTCGCCCCGGCATCAGTGCGCGTTGCGGTCTGTGTGGCCGTGACCTTGGTGGCTCTGGCGGTTACCGGTGCGATCTCCGCGAAGCTCGGTGGCGCGAAGGCCAACCGGGCAGTAGTCAGGCTCGTCGTCGGCGGCGGGCTGGCGCTGGCCGCGACCTTCCTGGTGGGCATGCTCTTCGGCACCACGGTTGGCTAAGCGCAGACCCGTTGGGTTCGGGGCGCAGACCTGGTAAGCGGATTTAGATTGCATCGTTGTCTCGGCAACGAAATCTGACCTGGGGTTTTGGCGCTACATAGAGCGCTCAATGTGAACGAAATCTTGGGGGCCCAGGACGCCCCTAGAGCCGCGCGCTCAGCCCGCCCGCGTGAGAACCTAGAATTTGGAGAACCTCTTGACCAGCATCTCCTCGAGCTCCTTCCACGCTTCCGCCTTGTCGGTGAACGGGGCGGATGGCACGTAGCCGGCGGCCTCGGTGGAGCCCATCATGTAGGCGAGGTAGTCCTGCATGCGCGGGTTGGACAGCAGGAAGGAGTTCAGGGAGTCGTCCTTGGCCCAGTCGGCAGCGTCAGCCATGAGCTCGTAGGCCTTGGTCATCTGCTGGGTGTCTACAGCATCGACGCCCTTTTCAATGTCGGTGGCGATGCCGTTGAGGGAGTAGGAGTTGTCGGCGTGGACATCGACCTCGAGTTCGCCGGCGTTGGCAAGCGTCATGATGTCTTCCCAGGTGGACACGCCTGCCAGGTCGTGGTCGTCATTATCGACGATCCAGCGCAGCAGGTGCTTGGCTGTGGGGAAGGTGAAGATCTCCCCGTACTTGCCCAGGAACACCGGAGCGCCACCCACGTACGTGCGCAGCGTGTACACGCCTTTGCCCTGGACGGTCATCTTCACCGGGTCGATACCGGCATCGGCCCAGGGAGAAACGTCGTACGGGTCGGCGGCGGCGCGGGTTTCCTCGGCTTCCTGCTCCGCCTTGGCGCGTGCCTCTTCACGGGCAGCGGTGGCGGCGGCGATGCTCTCGCCCGCCTTCTCCACGCGCGTGGAGTCCAAGTCCTCGTTCTCCACCACGCGCACAGCGCCGTCGAGGGATTCGACGACGTCTTTCCAGTTGGTCAGCACTGCACGGCCAACACCGGTCCACTCGTCCATCCCGTTGGGGCCCGAGTAGTGCTCGTGCCCGCGGTGAATGTTGTTCAGGATGGAGTGGGACGCGAAGAAGATGGATGCGGTCTCGGCGCCCGCGACGTCGGCAAGCGAACGCGAAATCTGGAACACGCGCGAGGCGGCGGAGACGTTTTCGTGGCTGGGGCGGCCGGCCAGGAAGTGGGGTAGGCCGATGATGTCGTACTCGTTCTTCTCCGCGGGCACGACGCGGTCGTCGCCGCGCGCCTGGAACGCGTCCCACTGGGGGTGATCTGCCAGGTCGTGCTCGGCGTGGTCCTCGAGGTACACCAGCAGCGCTTCGGGGCTGGTGAACGCCAGAATGTCATCCTTGTCGCCGAAGAAGGCCTGCCACTCGGAGCCGCCCTGGCGCCATGTGGGAGCCCAGAGGGTGTAGAAGTCGCCGTGGGTCAAGGAGATTTTCACCGGCAGAATTGCACGCGTCGTCATGGGCAATCACTTTACCTAGGGTCATGCCGTCGGTCGCCAGAACCCCTTGAACGGCATGCCGATGTTTTCTGTGCGGACCGGGTTCATTTGCACCGGATCGCCAGCTTCAACCATCATGCCGTCGCCGGCGTACATAGCCACATGCCCGGACCACACCACAAGGTCGCCGGGTTGTAGCTCTTCATAACTGACTTGTTGTCCCACCGCCTGGTTCTCCGCAGTGCGCGGGATCTCCACCCCGGCCTGCTTGTACGCCCACGACGTCAATCCCGAGCAGTCGAATCCGCCCGGTTGCGATCCGCCCCACACGTAGGGCGTTCCCATCTGCGATTTCGCCGCTTCCACGGCTGCGCGCCCGGCGGCACTGCCTCCTTCACTCTCCCCATCGGGAGGTGCCGTGTCGCCAGCCGGAGGTGGAGGAACTTCGGCGGATGCTGCGGCCGGCGCAGTCTCCGGGGCGTCTGCCAGTTCGCGGAGTTCCTGTTCCGCCGCCTGCGCTTCCGGCGGTGCGACAAGCGGCGGGCGTTCCAACGCGCGCGCCACCACCGTGTCCAGGCGCTCAGTGAGAGGAGCGAGGTCTTGCTCGAGTTGCTCCACACGCTTGACGACGTCCACCAGCGCCTCTCCCACCAACCCCGCCATCCGCCCTATCGCCATAGGGGCGGTGAGCGGAAACATGGCTCCGAGCGCGAACGGGGCGGCGTCAGTGAGGAAGCGTTGCCCGATCATGACGATGTCCGCGGAGGCCGTAGCGACATGCGGTACTGCCTCGCGCACAGCGGCGTCGATTGTTTCACGGTCGGCGGTGAGCGCTGTGGCGGCGTTGTTGATCGTGCTCGGGTCCGCCCCGACAATCTCCGCCAGTGGTGTTACCGAGGTGAAGTCGGGTGTTGCGGGAAACGACATATGCGGTAGCTGCTCTGGAACGGCCTGCATGATCGCGTGGATGCCCTGTTCAATCTGCGAGGCCCAGGGCGCCGTGCGTGTCGGGGACAGAAGTTCGTTCAAAAGTTGCGTCATTGCTGGATTCTCCCGAACGCGTCGCCGGTGGCCCAGTCGGTTCGCTCAGCTGCCGTGACCAGCGTATCCATAGTGCCTGCGGTGCGGCGGGCTTCGGCGGCGAGGAGTTCGGCCTGATGGTTCGCGGCATCAACGGCGGCAGATAAGGCCGCCGCGAATCCGGCGACGGGGCCGGTCGTGGGTAACGGCGGGAGGGTGGTGGGGGTGGTCGAAGAAGCGTCGTTAAGCAAGCGCTCGATGTGGCTGCGTGCGGTGGGCGGATCCAAGATGAAAGTGTGCATGCCATGTTGGACTGCTTTTGACCCGCTTTCGGTTCCCTGCAGCGCGAAATTTCTGGTTAGCATGTCGAATATGCAGATCACAGTGATCGACCACCCGCTGGCCACCGCGCGTTTGACTAAGCTGCGCGACGCGCGCACCAACAACTCCGGTTTCCGCGCCGCGTTGTCGGACTTGGGCGCAATGCTCATCTACGAGGCGTCCCGCGCGCTGGAGGCCGAGACATTCGACTGCATCACCCCTGTTGGCACCGCCGTAGGTACGCGGTTGAAGAACCCGCCGATCATCGTTCCCGTCATCCGCGCCGGGCTGGGGTTGGTGGATCCGGCGCTGTCGATGATCCCGGACGCGCAAGTCGGCTTCATCGGGCTGGCGCGCAACGAAGAAACGCATGAGCCCGTGCCGTACCTCGAAGCGCTTCCCGACGACTTAGCGGGCCAACCCGTCTTCCTCGTCGACCCCATGCTGGCCACCGGCGGATCGCTCGTGCACGCGATCAACCTGCTCACCGACCGCGGCGCCGACGACATCACCGTGATCACCGTCGTCTCCGCACAGCCCGGCGTGGACCGCATTGCGGAGCTGGACGCCCCGATTCGACTGGTCACCACAGCGATCGACCCGGGGTTGAACGAGGACGCGTACATCGTGCCGTGCCTGGGCGACGCCGGTGATCGGTTGTACGGCCCGCGCAACATCGATCTGTAGTAGTCTCAGAGCGGAAACAATCGATGGGGGATCGGTAAAGGGGGGCACCACCGTGAGCGATGCCAGCGCAGCTAGCGGGGCCAGCGAGAACAGCGAAATCTTGCCGGACGCCAAATGGGCGAGCTACGGGTACAGCCTGTCCGCGCGGCTGAAGTCGGTGCGCACCATGCGCGGCGTGAGCCAACAGCGCCTGGCTGACCTGTCCGGACTTTCGCGCAGCCAGGTGTCCAACTTAGAGCGCAACCACAACAACAGCCGCCGGTCCAACGACCCGAACTTGAGCACGATCTACCGCCTGGCGTACGCGCTGCGCGTGCCGCCCGTGCTGCTTCTGCCAGGCGCCGGGGAAGAAGTGGGGGAGATCTGCTGGGACAGTTTCGGCCCGCAGGACGTCAGCGCGCTCAACCTGGAAATTCTCTGGCCAGCCCGCCCCGAGGACACCCGGCCGTTCGCGCTGTAGAAGCCGGCCAACCCCAACTGTCTGTACAGCTTGGTCTAGTACTACACTTCCACAGGTACCTGTCGCACTGTCGTGCATTGTCCGGGAGGGTTGTTCCGTGGAAAAAGTGGGGTTGTCGGCCCAGATTGACTCGTGGTTTGCCGCGCACCGCGACGAAGTCATTCAGTGGCGTAGGCACCTGCACTCTCACCCAGAGGTCTCCCACCACGAGATTGACACCACCCAGTTCATCGCTGAGCGTCTCCGCGAGCGCGGCTTGGAGCCGCACCTGTTCCCGGAGACCGGACTGTACGTCGACATCGGGCCGCAGAGCGACGAAAAGCTCGCCTTCCGCGCCGACATTGATGCCCTGCGCGTCGAGGAAACCACCGGCTTGCCGTTCGCGTCGCGCACCCCGGGTGCCTCCCACTCGTGCGGCCACGACGTGCACACCGCGATCTCCCTGGCGCTGGCGTGCGCGCTGGCGGAGATTGACGTGCCCTTTGGCGTGCGCGTCATCTTCCAGCCGGCGGAGGAAGTCATGGACGGCGGCGCGCCCGACGTGATCAAGTGGGGTGGTCTCGATGGCGTGGCCTGCATTTATGCCGTCCACGCGGAGCCGAAGCTGCGCGTCGGCCAAATCGGCGTGCGCACCGGGGCGATCACCTCGGCCGCCGACGTGCTGCGCATCAACGTCACCGGCCCCGGCGGCCACAGCTCGCGCCCGCACCTGACTAACGACATCGTCTACGCCCTGGGCAGCCTGGTCACCCAACTGCCGGCGCTGCTGACCCGCCGGATCGACCCGCGCACCGGCACCGTGCTGGTCTTCGGGCAGATCGAAGCCGGTTTTGCCCCCAACGCCGTGCCGAAAACAGGTCGCGTGTCCGGCACGATCCGCACCCAGGACATTGCGACGTGGCGCACGCTTGAGCCGCTCATGAGCGAGCTTATCGACGCGATCATCGCCCCGACCGGCTGCTCCCACGAGCTCGCCTACACCCGCGGTGTGCCGCCCGTGATGAACGACGACGTGGCTACTGCCGCTCTCGTCGAAGCGGTGCGCAGCGTCGACCCCCATGCCATCGTCCAGGCCCCGCAGTCCAGCGGCGGCGAAGACTTCTCCTGGTATCTCGAGCAGGTGCCCGGCTCCATGGCGAGGTTGGGGTGCTGGCGCGGCACCGGTAAGAAGTACGACCTGCACCAGGGCGACATTGACATCGACGAACGCTGCATTGACGTGGGCGTGCGCCTGTTCGGCACCATCGTGGAACGCTTCGCGGATTCGGACCGGGGGCCCACCGGCGCGTGATGGCCTTCGTGGCTACAGTGGTCTAGCGAGAATCTGACCGTTCGCAATTCGCTTTTCGCAACAGGAGTTTTCGCATGTCCAAAAAGATCGTGATCATCGGCGGCGGCCCCGGCGGCTACGAGGCTGCGTTGACTGCGAGCCAGTACGGCGCGGACATTACCCTGATTGAGGCGCTCGGCATGGGTGGTTCGGGCATTCTGCGCGATGTGGTGCCGTCGAAAGGCTTCATCGCCGGCACGAACATCAAGACGGACCTGCGCCGCGCAGACGCCATGGGTCTGCGCCACGGCTTGGGTCAGGTCGATCTGTCCATTCCTGCGCTGAACAACCGCGTTGTCGCGCTCGCCTCTGAACAGTCCCGCGACATCCGCGCCCAGCTTGAGCGTTCTGGCGTGCGCATGGTCAACGGCCGCGCCCGCTTCGCGTCCGAGCAGGCGGGCCACACCACCCACCGCGTCAAGGCGGAGCTTGCCGACGGCACAGAGGAAACCTTCGACTGCGACATCGTCCTCATCTCTACCGGCGCTTCCCCGCGCGTCCTGCCGAAGGCGAAGCCCGACGGCAAACGCATTCTCAACTGGCAGCAGATGTACGACCTCATCGAGACCCCGGAGCACCTCGTCGTGGTCGGTTCGGGCGTGACGGGTGCGGAGTTCGTCTCCGCCTACGCTGAGCTGGGCGTGAAGGTGACCATGGTGGGCTCGTCCGACCGCATCCTGCCGCATGACGATGCTGACGCCGCTGACGTCCTCGAATCCGTCCTATCCAACCGTGACGTCACCCTGGTCAAGGATGCCCGCGTGGAGAGCGTGGAGAACACCGGCCAGGGCGTCATCGTGCGCACCAGCGACGGCCGCGAGATCGAAGGCTCCCACTGTCTGATGTCCATTGGTTCGGTGCCGAACACTAAGGACCTCATGCTCGAGTCCCAGGGTGTGGACGTCACCCCGTCTGGCCACATCCACGTCGACCGCGTCTCCCGCACCAACATCTCGGGCATCTACGCCGCCGGCGACTGCTGTGACCTCATGCCGCTGGCATCGGTAGCTGCAATGCAGGGCCGCATCGCGATGTATCACGCGCTGGGGGAGGGCGTGGCACCGCTGCGCGTGCGCACCGTCGGCTCGGCCGTGTTCACCCGTCCCGAGATCGCCGCTGTCGGTATCACCGAGGCGGAGATCCGCAACGGCGACTATGACGCCGACATTATCAAGCTGGACCTGCCCACCAACCCGCGCGCCAAGATGCGCTCGTTGAAGACTGGTTTTGTGAAGATCTTCTCCCGCAAGGGTTCCGGCCAGGTGCTCGGCGGCGTCATTGTCGCCCCGACCGCGTCCGAGTTGATCCTCTCGCTCACCATCGCGGTGACCAACAATCTGACCGTTGCGGACTTGGCCAACTCGATGGCGGTCTACCCCTCCTTGTCGGGTTCGATCACGGAGGCGGCGCGCCGGTTGGTGCACAAGACCGACCTCAACTAGCGGCCGTTCGCCTTTCACAGTTCGCCTTTCACGCCGACCTGCGGGTTTGTCCGTCGGCGAACCGCGATAGGCGAACCATGAAAATCGAACCCGGCCCGGCCAAGAAAACCCGGCCATTCCTCTGTGCGAAATTATTAGTTCACGCATACTAAGCGCACGAACTCCCGGCTGTCCGGCGTTGTCGGCGCAGCCCCACCCGAAGCGCTTGAGGAGGCCCGCTCACCATGATCAACCACAAGGTGCGCACGCACCGATCCGCCGAAAACTTCCCGTATGAGGAACACCTGGCCTACAAGGTCGCCCAGGTCGCCGCTGATCCGGTAGAAGCACCGGCGGATACGATGGAGGTGATCATCAACCGCATCATCGACAACGCCGCGGTGGCGGTGGCGTCGGTGGTGCGCCGGCCGGTCACATCCGCACGTGTGATGGCGCAGGCGCACCCGGCAAGCCAGGCTGCAGGGGAGGGGGCGAAACTCTAAGGAGTATAAAAACGCTTGGCGCGGGGGGGAGTATAAGGAGTATAAAAGGCTGGTAGGCCTGGTAGGTGGCGTGTGAGAGGAGATCATCGTGGCTAACCCGTTCATTCCGACATTCGGTGTCTCGCCGATGGTCTTTGCCGGCCGCGCGAGCGTCGTGTCGTCCTTCGGCCGCGGGCTCGACGGCGGGGTCGGCGACCCGCGCCGGGTGCTGCTGCTGAGCGGCCCGCGTGGCATCGGCAAGACCGTCACCCTCAACGAGCTTGAAGACGAAGCGAAACGCCGCGGCTGGGTCGTGCTCCGGGCCCACCCCAACGCGGTGGTGCATCCCCTGGTGGACACCGTCATCCCGCAAACGCTGGCCACGCTCCGTGAGCGGCCGACCGTCAAACGGCGCATCACCGGGATCAGGGCCAGCGGGTGGGGCATCGAGACGGAAGTGGACACCAGCCGCAAACCGTCTGCGTCGCTCATCTCCTCGCTCAACGAGCTCTCGCGTGAACTCGGCCCGGGCAGCGGCATCCTCATCACCGTCGATGAGGTGCAATCGGCCGACCCGGAGCAGTTGTGGGAGCTCACGGCGGCGATCCAAGACCTCATGCGCGACAACCACAACGTCGCCTTCGCCGCGGCGGGGCTGCCGGAAGGAATCGGTGCGCTGCTGCAGCACCCGGGCACGACGTTCCTGCGGCGCGCGCAGCACGCGAACCTCGGGCCCATGACCCCGCAGGACGCCGCCGACGTGCTGGTCCAAACCGCCGCAGAAGGCGGGGTGAGGTTCAATCAAGGCGCGCTCGACGAGGCAGTGCAGCTCACCCGCGGCTACCCGTACCTGGTGCAGCTCGTCGGCTTCCACCTCTTTGAGCGGGCGGCAGCAGGTGGCAGTGTGGTCGAGTCGAACGACACGCTCGCTGTGACCCCGGACGTGCTGGAAACACTCGGGCAGCTCGTGCATGAGCCGGCGCTACGCGGTGTCCCGCCGAAGCAGCATGAATTCCTTGTGGCTATGGCTCAGGTGCAGCACGGCAACGAGGCTGTCTCCGTCAGTGACATCGCCGATGAACTGGGTGGAACCTTGCAATCGCAGTCGATGGCGCGCAAGGCGCTGCTCGACCGGGAGCTGATCTACAGCCCGCGGCGCGGGTTCCTCAACTTCACCATCCCGCATATGGGGTACCACCTGGACAATGAGGGGATCAAGGACACCGGTTGGGACTAGGATCGGGAAGACAGTCCATTCTTTACCGATCCAGGGAGACGAAACCCCACCATGACCACCCCGCAGACGACGAGCCTCCCCGATCCGACAGATCTTCCCACCTTCTCCAAGGTGCTCGTGGCTAACCGCGGTGAGATCGCCGTGCGCGCCTTCCGTGCCGCCGTGGAGACCGGCGCGAAAACTGTCGCCGTGTACCCGCGCGAAGACCGCCACTCCTTCCACCGCCCGTTTGCGGACGAGGCAGTGCTGATCGGCACGGAAGGCCAGCCGGTCAAGGCGTACCTCGACATCGAGAGCATTATCGACGCCGCGAAGCAGACCGGCGCCGACGCGATCTACCCCGGCTACGGCTTCCTGTCGGAGCGCGCAGAGCTGGCGCGCCGCTGCCGCGAAGAGGGCATCAAGTTCATTGGCCCGTCCGCGGAAACGCTCGACCTGACCGGCGACAAGGCCGCTGCAGTCCAGGCCGCCGAGCGTGCCGGCCTGCCCACGCTGAAGGACTCCGAGCCATCCTCTGACCCTGCTGAGCTGGAAAAGTTCGCTGAGGACTTCGAGTTCCCCGTGTTCGTCAAAGCGGTTGCGGGTGGCGGGGGACGCGGGATGCGTTTCGTCGAAAAGCGCGAGGACCTGGCTGCACTGGCAGCAGAAGCCAGCCGCGAAGCGGAAGCCGCATTCGGCGACCCGGACGTCTACATCGAGCGCGCCGTGATCAACCCGCAGCACATCGAGGTGCAGATCATGGCTGACGCGCACGGCAACGTGGTGCACCTGTTCGAGCGCGACTGTTCCGTGCAGCGCCGCCACCAGAAGGTCGTCGAGATCGCGCCCGCGCAGCACATCACCGAGGAGCAGCGCCAGCGCATCTGCCAGGACGCGGTCAACTTCAGCAAGGAGATCAACTACGAAGGTGCCGGCACCGTCGAGTTTCTTGTCGACGAAGCCGGCAACCACGTCTTCATCGAGATGAACCCGCGCGTGCAGGTCGAGCACACGGTGACCGAGGAGGTCACCGGCATCGACATTGTGAAAAACCAGATGTACATTGCCGCCGGCGCCACCTTGGACGCGCTGCACCTGCGCCAGGAAGAGATCTCGGTCTACGGTGCGGCCCTGCAGTGCCGCATCACCACCGAGGACCCGAAGAACGGCTTCCGTCCCGACGCAGGCACCATCACTGGTTACCGTTCGCCGGGCGGTGCGGGCGTGCGTCTCGACGGCTCCGTGGCCGTCGGCACCGAAATCACCCCCAACTTCGACTCGCTGCTGGTGAAGATGACCTGCCGCGGCCGCACCTTCCAGGTCGCTGTCGACCGCGCGTTGCGGGCACTCAAAGAGTTCGCCGTGGACGGTGTGTCCACCAACATCGGCTTCCTGCGCGCGCTGCTGAGCGAGCCGGACTTCCGTTACCAGCGCATCAACACCGGCTTCATCGCCGACCACCCGCTGCTTCTCGACGCCCCATCTGCCGACGACGATGCCGAGAAGATCCTCAACTACCTGGCCACCGTCACGGTGAACCAGCCGAACGGGCCGTGTCCGTCGACGCTGCAGCCGTCGAAGAAGCTGCCGCCGCTGGACTATGGTGAGCTGCCGCGCGGTTCCCGCGACGACCTGCTCGAGCTCGGCCCCGTCAAGTGGGCGGAGAAGCTGCGCAACCAGACCGCGCTGGGCGTGACTGAGACGACGTTCCGCGATGCGCACCAATCGCTGCTGGCCACGCGCGTGCGCACGAACACGCTCGTCGCCGCGGCAAAGCACGTCGGCCACCTCACCCCGGATCTGGTGTCGGTGGAGGCGTGGGGCGGGGCGACCTTCGACGTCGCCATGCGCTTCTTGCACGAGTCGCCGTGGATGCGTCTCGACGAGCTGCGCGAGGCGATGCCCAACGTGAACATCCAGATGCTGCTGCGCGGGCGCAACACCGTCGGCTACATCCCGTACCCGGAGTCCGTCACGCGCGCGTTCGTGAGCGAGGCCGCCTCCAGTGGCATCGACATCTTCCGCATCTTCGACGCGCTTAACGACGTCTCCCAGATGCGCCCGGCCATCGACGCCGTCCTGGAAACGAACACAACGGTCGCCGAGGTCGCCATGGCTTACTCCGGTAACCTGCTCGACCCTGCAGAGGACATCTACACCCTCGACTACTACCTGCGACTGGCCGAGGAGATCGTTGAGACCGGCGCCCACGTCCTGGCGATCAAGGACATGGCTGGCCTGTTGCGCCCGGCGGCTGCCGCCAAGCTGGTCACTGCGCTGCGGGAGCGTTTCGACCTGCCCGTTCACGTGCACACCCACGACACCGCAGGCGGCCAACTGGCCACCTACCTGGCGGCGGCGAACGCTGGTGCCGACGCTGTGGACGTCGCCTCCGCGCCGCTGGCAGGCACGACCTCGCAGCCGTCCATGTCGGCGCTTGTGGCCGCCTTTGCCAACACCGAGCGCGACACCGGCATCCCGCTGCAGGCTGTCTCCGACATGGAGCCGTACTGGGAGGCAGTGCGCGCCGTCTACGCGCCGTTCCAATCCGGCATTCCCGGCCCGACCGGTCGGGTGTACAAGCACGAAATCCCCGGCGGCCAGCTGTCCAACCTGCGCACTCAAGCCAGGGCCCTGGGCCTGGCCGACCGCTTCGAGCTCGTCGAGGACTACTACGCCGGCGTCAACGAGATCCTCGGCCGCCCCACGAAGGTGACGCCGTCGTCGAAGGTCGTCGGCGACTTGGCCCTCTACCTCGTCGGCGCCGGTGTCACCCCGGAAGAGTTCGCGGAGAACCCGCGCAAGTACGACATTCCCGAGTCCGTCATCGGCTTCCTGCAGGGCGAGCTGGGTACCCCGCCCGGCGGCTGGCCGCTGCTGCGCGAGAAGGCGCTGGCCGACCGCGCGCCGGTGGACCGCACGGTGCAGGTGCCCGACGACCTCGTAGCCGAACTCGCTGCAACGGACGGCGAGGCGCAGAAGCGCCGCCGCGTCGCCCTGGACAAGCTGCTCTTCCCGAAGGAGTACGAGTCCTACCTGGAGCACCGCCGCCTTTACGGCATCACCGACCAGCTCGGCGACAAGGCCTTCTTCTACGGCCTGGAAGAGGGAAAGGAAGTGATGATCTACTACGGCGAGATCGACTCGAAGCAGACGCCGCTGGTCGTGCGCCTGGACGCGATGAGTGAGCCGGACGAGAAGGGCATGCGCCAGGTCATTCTCACCGTCAACGGCCAGGTCCGCCCGATGACGATCCGTGACGAGAACGCAGAGTCCACCGTCGCCGACGCTGAGAAGGCCGATCCGGGCAACCCGAACCACGTCGCCGTCCCGTTCGCCGGGGTGGTCACCATCACCGCGAAGGTGGGCGACACGGTCAAGGCGGGCGACCCGATCGCCACGATCGAGGCGATGAAGATGGAGGCGGCGATCTCCGCGCCGCACGACGGCACCGTGGAGCGCCTCGCGTTCACCCAATCGACGAAGGTGGAAGGCGGCGACCTCGTGGCTGTGGTCACCGCGGGCAGCTAGATGATTCTGCGCTCCCGCGCCTTATCGACGGCCGCCGTGCGGTTATCCACGCCCAACTTCGCATAGATGTGGATCAGGTGAGTCTTCACCGTCGCCTGGGAGATGAACAAGGCCTCGGCGATTTCTCGGTTGGACATGCCGGTCTGCAGGGCTTTGAGCAGTTCGATCTCACGGCCGGATAGCGCCTCGTCCGGCTTGAGCACCCGCTCGGCGAGCACGTTGGCCACTTGCGGGGACAGGGCGCGCTCGCGCTGGGCGGCGGCGACGACGGCGTCGTGCAGCTCGTCCTCCGGCGCGTCTTTGAGCAGGTAACCCATCGCGCCGGCTTCCACGGCCGCAACGACGTCCGCCTGGGTGTCATACGTGGTCAAGATGAGCACCGGCGGCCCGCCCTCAGCCACGAGCCGGCGGGTCAGTTCGATCCCGTCGACGCCGGGCATCTGGATGTCGCTGACCACCACATCGACGTCCGCCGGGACCTCGGCCGTGCCGTCGGAAGCCTCGGCGACGACGTCAATGTCGCCGAATGAGTTGAGGACGGCGCGCAGGCCGGCGCGGACGATGGGGTGGTCGTCGATAAGCATGACGCGCATTAGGCTCCTTCCAGCGGCAGCGATGCTGCGAGCACGTTGCCTTCGACGGTGAGATCGCCGCCGGCTTCTTCCACACGCGCACGCAGCCCTTTCAGCCCGTAGCCTTCCGGCCCGGTGATGCCGCGGCCGTTGTCGTAAATGTCGACGGTCGCGTGCGCCCCCAGCTTATCCACCGTCACCACCGTCAGCGTCGCCCCCGCATGCTTGACGACGTTACTCAGCCCCTCCCGAACCACCCGCTCCACCACCGAAGCGACCGGCTCCGGCAGGTCGACCGCGTCCACGCGGACCTCCAGGGGAGTGCCGAGAGCCTTCTGGCGGGCTTCAGCGGAGCGGGCGAGACGCTCGATGCGCGCGGTCAGCGTTTCCCCGGCACCAGGGCCATTTACCGCCCCCACGCCAGCCCCGGTGCCGCCTGCCGAGTTGCCGGTGACGAAACGGCGGGCCTCCGCCAAATTGTCGGCAGCTGTGTCGTGAATGATGGCGAGGGTGTCGCGGGAGGGGGCGTCGCTAAGCTGCTTGTCCAGCGAGCGGGCGAGCAGCACGATCGAACTCAACCCCTGCGCCATGGTGTCGTGGACCTCGCGCGCCAGGCGCGCGCGCTCCTCCGCACGTCCTGCCTCGTGCTCGGCGGCGGCGAGCTCCAACTGCGCGGCCCGAAGATCCGCGGCGACCTGGCGGTAATGCTCCGCCTCCGCACGCAGCGCGCGGTACGCGTGCACGATGCCGACCGCCAACACCGTGCCGATCGTCGGGCCGATCAACCCGCCCACCCCGTTCGCCGGGACCGTCACCGACAGCGTGAACGCCAACAACCCCGCCGTCACGGCGATGCCCCACCACGTCGGCAGCACAAAGCACGCCACCATCACCAGTGGGAACTCCAGCCACACGAACGACGGCGACAGCAACGCCAGCGCCACCCACACCGCAATGACCACCGCCAGCCACACCGCCGCCTGCGCCTGCGTGTACGCGCCACCGCGGTTCTGGTGCACCGTGCCGAACAAGTACACCGCCGCGAATGTGCCCGCGGCAGCGACAGTGAGCCAGTCCCGCGTACCTGCGAGACCGACAACCAACAGCACAGCCACCAACACGTGCAAGCTCACGCGCAAGGTGGCCAGAATCCGGTGCGACGTCATGCGCGCCACCCTATCCGCTTGCTGGCGCATGCTTGATCAACCGATCGGTTGACCGCGTTTTCAACCACCCGCCCGATGTCTAGTCGTGCAGGTCAGCGCCACAATTGAGGCATGTTCGTGGGAATCAGAGAAATCAGGAAAGCAAAGGGGCGCTTCGGGCTCATCGTGGGCGCCGTCGCGTTGATCACCCTGCTCGTCGCTGTGCTCACCGGGCTGACGTCGGGCCTGGGCAAGCAGAACACGTCCGCGCTCGAGCCGCTTGCACCGCAGTCCGTCGTTTTCGAGGATCCGTCCGAGCCGTCGTTCACCACCTCGCGCGTTGAGGCGGAGGCGGGCACGGAACCGCTCGGCACGGGTCAGACCCTTATGCAGGTCGACGGCGGCGACGAAGAATCCGTCGCCGTGCTCTCCCTGCCGCGCGGCACCACGTTGCCCGGGGGAGAGGTCTTGGGCGACGGAGTGGTTGCGTCCGAGTCGCTGGGCCTTTCGCGTGACGACGCCCTGCGCCTCGGGTCCGCCACCACCACCGTCGACGCCGTGACCGAGGACCTCCACTTCTCCCACACCCCGGTGCTGTGGGTGCCCACCGAAACGTGGCAGGAGGCCTTCCATACCGACGCCGACGGCACCGTGCTGCTGTCCAACGACCCCGACCGCGCCGACGGCGTGTCCCTCAAAGAATCCTTCCAAGGCTTGGCGGCGTACTCCTCCGAGCAGGGCTCGCTGAAGATGATCCAGGGCTTCCTCTACGCCATCGCCGCGCTGGTCATCATCGCCTTCCTCACCGTGTGGACGATGCAGCGCACCCGCGACCTGGCCATCTTGAAGGCCATCGGCGCCTCCAACACGTACTTGCTCAAAGACGCGCTCGGCCAGTCGGCTGTGCTGCTGCTCGTCGGCGTGCTCATCGGCGGGCTGGCGGCCTTCAGCATCGGCCTGGCCATGGCCGGCACCGCGCCGTTCACCCTGTCGGCGTCCGTGATCGGTGTGCCCCCGGTCGCCGTGTGGCTCCTAGGCATGGCCGGCGCCCTGCTGGCCACCCGCTCGATTACCAAAGTCAACCCCCAAAGCGCACTCGGAGGTGTCGCATAATGCTCGAACTCACCAACGTCACCGTGTCCTTCCAGGACGGCGAAGAGCGCCGCACCGTCCTGGACAACATCAACTTCACCGCGCAACCGGGCCAGCTCACCTTCATCGTCGGCGAATCCGGCTCCGGCAAGTCCACGCTGCTGTCCGTCGCAGCCGGGTTGATCACCCCGGACTCCGGCACCGCCACCTTGAACGGCCGTGAGGTCAACGACGCTGTGCGACGCGACCGCATGGGCATGATCTTCCAGCAGGCCAACCTGATTAGCGCCCTCAACGTCCGCGACCAGCTGCTGGTCACCGACCACATCCGCGGCATCAAACCCCGTAAGGACCGCGCGGATGAGCTGCTGGCCACCGTCGGTCTCGACGGCCTCGGCGACCGCGACATGCAGGCCCTCTCGGGTGGCCAGCGCCAGCGCGTCGGCATCGCGCGGGCCTTGATGGGCTCCCCGGAGCTCATCCTGGCCGACGAGCCGACTGCCGCCCTCGATTCCGACCGCTCCCATGAGATCGTCTCCCTGCTGCGCCGGCTTGTCGACGAGCATGGCGTCGCCTGCGGGTTTGTCACCCATGACCGCTCGCTCATCTCCACCACCGATGAGGTCTTCGAGATGGACGAGCACACCCCAGCCTTCGCCTAACTTCGCTTAACTCTGTTGTCAGGCACGCCAGCTAGCCCGTCCGCCGCATGCGCGGGACGGGTTTCGGTGTTTTCGGCAGCAGAGCGTTCGCGTGCTACGGCAAGCGTCAACTGTCGCGGGCGGCGGCCGCGTTTCTTTGCTGGGTTAACGTGTAGCGGTCGCGGGCCGCTTCCTCCAGTGCCCGAAGAGCGTGTGCATCGCACCGAACGGGTGGCGAGTGTTGGTCCGCGGGTAACCGGTGGGGGAGACCCAGACGTGGCGGCCGCCTCGAATTTCGATGCGGCCGCGTTTGCGAATGTGGTCATCGTCGTCGTTAACGCGGTTGTGGTACTCGCACAGGACCGTCAGATTGTCCATATTGGTCAGGCCGCCGTTCTTCCAGGCTTGCGCGTGGTGGATTTCGCAGTGGTCGGCGGGCCGGCGGCAGTCGGGGCTTGCGCAGATCGGTTGGGTGGCCTTGGCCAGGGTGCGCTGCTTTTCGCTGGCGAAGCGTTTGTCCCGGTAGTGGTTCAGCGGCCCCTCGGTGGGGTGGAACAGTGCGGCCTCGATACCGTAGGCAGGGCCCGCGAGGAACCGGTTCACAAAGTCTGCACCGCTCATCGTGGTGCCGTCGCTCAAGCCCAGGACAACATCATCACCGTCGCCGGCGATAACGCGCGCGAGCTCCGGCGCCGGGACGAGGACGAGCGGCCGGGGAGCAGCGGCAGGCACCCCAGCCCCGGAGCGCATCAGGTCTTCGAAGGCGGCGGCCATCTGCGGCGCGGCAGGCTTGTCACGGTTGATGCTGCCGCGTAGCGACGCCTCCAGGTCGGCCATGACGTGCTCGTCAGCAGTGATGATCGACGTGCGCAGGCCATTGCGCGACAGGCCGAAGTGCGCCCCCTTGACCGGCTTTGCCTCCTTGGCGGGGACGATGGTCTTGGCGTAACGCGCGAGGGAGGCGCAGGTGGTGGCTGTGGTGGCGGCGGCGTCGATAAGCGCCAGGCGATAACGCGCGCGGGCGCTGTCGGAGGCGATGTGGCGGATGCAGCGCTCGATCTGGGCGAGCATGTCGATGCACACACCCGATTCGACCGCAGCCGTGACCGTCTCGGGGGTGGCGGTGGTGCCATAGTACGCGGCGTGGACGAGGTGCAGCTCCGTCACCCTGGCAGGCGACAGGCCGGCGGCGAGGAACGCGGCGCGGTTGAAGCTGGAGAGGTCCTCGAGGCCGATGCCGGTGAGGAGCTCAAGAAGCGGGCTGGATTGGCTCATGCCTCGGACGCTAACCCAGCTCCACCGGGAAGGAAAGGCCTAGCGCCAAGCTGTGGAAAGCGCACAACGCGGCAAACAAAAGTCCCAGGACCTGCGGAAAGTTATCCACATCCCGCGAACTTTTTTGGCCCGCAGGGAACCGAAACTGCCCCGCGGAGGTCTAATAAGGGTTTGGGGGTTTAGAGCGCCTCTAGAGCTGCTTGACCATCACTTCCGGGTGGTGGTCCGACTGCACGAAACCAAAATCTTCGTAGACCTGGCGGGCGCGGTCGTTGCCGGGCTCGACGTGCAGCGCAATGGTGCGGGCGTGGTGCTCGGCGGCGAGGTCGCACGCGGCCTGCAGCAAGATGCGGCCCAGCCGGTGGCCGTGGGAGCGGTTCTCCACGGCGATGGCTAGCTCAGGAATGTCGGGGCCCAGGTTGGCTTCGGAGTAGTCCTCGCCGGGCTTCCAATAGCGCAGCCACACGCCGCCGGCGGGGACGAGTTCGTCGTCGTAGGCGATGAAGCCGCCGTCGTGCTCGGGGGACCACTTGCCCACGTACTCTTCGGCGCTTTGGACGCTTCCGTGGCGGCGGTGCGACTCGTCGCCGAAGACGTCGGCAAGGTAGTCGAGCCGGCGCAAGTACGTGCGGTCGGACTCGGTGGCGGGAACAAGCGTGAATTTCATGGTTACCTCCGCTGACGTTGTTGGCCGTGGATTTCTTCTCTCATGTCTACCCCTTGACACCGCCGGCGGTCAGCCCGGAGATGATGCGCCGCTGGAAAATCAGCACCATGATGATCAGCGGCACGGTGACCAGCGAACCCGCCGCCATGATCGAGGCATACGGGTACTCGAATGCGCTCGGGCCAGCGAAACGGGCGATGGCCACAGTCACCGGTTCGGTGGCCTCGGTGGACAGCTGGCGTGACAGCATGAACTCGTTCCACGTCGCAATGAACGCGATGATCGCGGTGGTGAAAATCCCGGGCGCCGCCAAGGGCAAGAGCACGAGGCGGAACGCCTGGGCGCGCGTTGCCCCATCGACGCGGGCGGCTTCTTCCAGCTCCCACGGCAACTGCCGGAAGAACGCGATGAGCGTGTACACCGTCAACGGCAACGCGAAAGAAATGTTCGGGATGATCATTGCGCGGTACGTGCCAATCCAGCCAATGTCACTGAAGAGCTGGAAAAGCGGGGTGACAAGCGCGATTCCAGGGAACATCGACGCGGCCAGAATGATACCGGTGACAATGCCTTTGCCGGGAAAGTTCAGCCGGGCTAGGGCGTAGCCGGTGAAGACACCCACAGCGACAGCAAGTGCTGTCGTCGTGAGTGAAATGATCAGCGAGTTGCCGATTGCGCCAAGAAAATCGTTGCCTTTGTCCGTGACCAGCGCATCCCGGAAGTTGTCCAACGTGACGTGCGTGGGCCATGGGGTGGTGTCAAAGGTGAATTGCTTGTCCCGCAGTGCGGTGACCAGCATCCAGTAGAACGGCGCTAGGCCCCACAGCAGAATGAAGGCCACGCCAATGTAGTGTCCGATTTTCTTCATCGTGCTTGCTCCCGTTCCACTGCGTTGTGTGCGTCGGCAGGTGCTCCGGCCGAGTCTTTCTTGCTGGCTGCGCGGGAGCGGCGCTGACGGCGTGCGCGTTGCTTGTCGGTCTTGCTGCCCCCGTCAGCATCCCCACCTACATCTGCACCGAGGAAGCGGATCATGATGAACGCCACTGCGAAGATGAGCAGGAAGATCAACGTGGACAACGCGGCGGCCGAGTTGAAGTTGCTCTGCCGCATGTCCTCGACCACGAGCTGGGAGATCGTGGCGGTGGGGGAGTTGGACGAGTCAGAGATCATGATCACTGGCAGGTCGTACATGCGCAGGGCATCGAGCGTGCGGAAGAGCACAGCCACCATGAGTGTCGGGCGCACTAAGGGGAGAGTGATGCGGGTGAATGCTTGCCACGCAGAGGCTCCGTCTACGTGTGCTGCTTCGTATACATCCTTGGGCACCATTTGCAGCCCCGCTAGGATCAACAGGGCGACGAAGGGGGTTGTTTTCCACACGTCGGCGATGATCACAGCGACACGTGCCGCCCAGGGGTCCGTTGTCCACGCGATGGATTGTCCAAGCAGCGAGTTCACCAGACCGTTGGGAGCGAACATGAACTTCCATAGCTGTGCGGTCACTGCGGTAGGAATGGCCCACGGAATGAGCACTGCCGCGCGAATCAGGGAGCGGATCCGGGAGGGGTGGTTCATGATCAGCGCCATGATCATGCCCAGCACGACTTCGAGCGAAACGGTGACCACGGTGAAGAACAACGTGACACCCACGGCAGGCCAAAAGTCGGTGGACAGCACGCCCGGCGGGCAGTCACCGACGGTGCCGGAGGGAGTCATGCATTGGTTGTTGATCCAGTAGAGGTAGTTGTCCAACCCGGCGAATCCGCCTTCGACGAAGACTCCTGTTGCTGGATCGAGGTGCCGGTTGGATTGGAAGGATAACCAGATCGCCCGCACAATCGGATAGCCGATGACAACGGCGAGAAACAGCATTGCCGGCGCTATGAGCAGGTATGCTCGCCGTGCGTCGGGGGAGTTGCTGCGGCCGCGGCGCTGACGCGGATCAGGCGCGGCGGTGGAACTGGTTCGGTCGGGCGTCCGCGTAGTCGTCGACGACGCGGCTTCAGCGTTGATAGGGGTGCTCATCGGGGAATGACCCTTCATGCGTTGGCTGGTGAGAAGGAAGAACGGGCGAACGCCCGCAACGGGGGGCAATCCGTTGCAGGCGTTAGTCTATGGGGGCTGATTCGAAGTCAACGTGGCTCAACGCAGGCCCGCGCTGTCTGTCACGTTGACAGTGCGCGCTGCGAACAGCCGCACGCCCCATGGACACTCTTACTGTGCTTGCTTGATAGCTGCGGCCATGTCCTTGGTGGCTTCGTCTACGTTCTTGTTGCCGTTCAGGGCGGCGTAGGCGTTGTCCTGGATCGCCTTCGAGATGGCTGGGTAGAACGGGGACACCGGTCGCGGCTTGGCGTTCTCCAGGGATTCTTTCAGGGCAGGCAGGTAGGGTTGCTGCTCAATAAGGTCTGGGTCGTCGTAGACGGATGCCAGCACCGGCGGGAAGGATGCTTCTGCGAAGGAGCGCTGGTTTTCCTCGTTGATGATGAACTGGATGAAGTCGTGCGCGGTGGCCTTGTGCTGCGAGTTGACGTTGATTCCGTTGTTGTAGCCGCCCAGGGTGGACGTGCCCACTCCGTCTGCGCCGACGAGCGGCTGGACCTCGAAGTTGATGCCGTTTTCTTTGGCGTTGGCGTACATGTACGGCCAGTTGATGGCCAGAGCAGTCGTGCCTTCGGTGAAGGCGATGTTGGTCTCTTCTTCCGTGGCGGAGGTGGAGTTCTTGGAGATTGTGCCGTCCTTGTAGGCATTCACCAGCGCTTCCAAGCCTGCCTTTGCTTCGTCCGATTCAACTGTGGGTTCGCCGTTGCTGTCGAGCACCTCACCGCCCCAGCCGTTCATGAAGCCGACCGTGTTCACGGTGAGGCCTTCGTATTGCTTGAGCTGGGTGGTCAGGCAGTCACCTTCAACTGCCTCGCAGGCGGAGGTGATGTCGGCGAATGTGTCCGGCTTCGAGTCGATCTTGTCCACGTTGCGGAACAGCAGCTGGCCATTGGTGTTCTGCGGCAGTGCGTAGAGGGTGCCGTTGTAGGTGGCGGACTCCACCGTGGGCTGCAGCAGCTTGGAGGTGTCCACTGCGAAGTCGCCTTCCAAAGGCACGAGCCATTGGTTCGCTGCGAAGTCTGCGGTCCACACAACGTCGAGGGCCATGACGTCGTAGTCGGAGTTGCCTGCCTGAAGCGACTGCACGAGGGTGTCGCGCTGATCGTCGGCCTCACCGGCGAGCTCCTTCAGAGTCACCTGTTCGTCCGGGTGCTCCGCATTCCACGCATCGATGATCGGGGTCAGCTTGTCCGTGTCATTGCGGCCCATGGCGAAGGTGATGGGGCCTCGCTCGCCGGCGCCTTCCGAGCCGCCGTTGGAGCCGGAGGAATCGCTGGAGCATGCTGCGAGAGTAGTAGCGGACAGTGCGATTGCGCACAGCGCTGCGCCAGTCCGACGACGGGTTGCGTGAAGTTTCATGCGTAGACCTTTCAGATAGGAGGTTTCCCCAATGTTAAATAACGCGTGCCTTGAAACCGGGATTCAGTGAATTTTCAGTGAACAACCCTGCAGAAATACCACACCCGTCACCCCCGACCCGGGGGTTTCATTCCGGATAAGGCCCGTTTGGTCGCAGCCGTCACACGAAAAACGTGTATTTCTTCCCGTCGCGCACCCCGCGGTTAGGGGGAGAGCCAGCCGCGTGCAACGCGTGCAATACGAAAACCGCCGCGGCCCGAAAGCGGGCGCACGGCGGAATATCGGTGATGGTGAGAACTTAGACCAAGTCGCGGTACATCACGTTCGGGTTCTCCTTGGTGGGGATGAAGCCGAACTTGTCGTACACGTAGCGCGCACGCTTGTTTTCTGGCATGACCTCGAGCGCAATGCGCTTCGCGCCCTGGTCGATGGCAAGCTCGCACACGGAGTGCAGCAGCACGGCACTGAGGCCGTAGCCGTGGGAGCGCTCCTCCACAGCGAGGATCAGCTCCGGCACGTCCGGGCCCAGGTTGGCCTCGCTGGTCTTGTCGCCATTTTCCCAGTAGCGCAGCCAGATGCCACCGGCCGGGGTTTGGTCCTGGTCGTGGGCGATCCAGCCACCGTCATTCTCGGGCGACCAATCGTCGACAAATGCCTTGACCTTCTCCTGGCCGCTGCTGAGTCGCTTGGACTCGTCTCCGAAAACATCTGCCAAGTAGTACAGACGACGGATGTAGGTGCGGTCCGATTCGGTGGCGGGCTTGAGTCTGAATTCCATAAACACCAATTATAACGAAACGCACGATTAATAGACGCCACTTATGAGAATCTAATTATCCTTAATGACATAGAAAACTGCCCCTTCGTCTCTGGTTTCCGCGGCAGCGGCAGAGACAGAGGGGCAGTGGCAGTTGTGATGGGGGGGGCGGGCTGCTTAGTCCTCTTCGAAGTACAGCTGCTTGTTGACGAATTCGTCCATGCCCAGCGGTCCGAGCTCGCGACCGAAGCCAGAGCGCTTCACGCCACCGAATGGAATCTCTTCGCCCTCTCCTGCGGGGGTGTTCACGTTAGCCATGCCGGAGTTGATCTGGCGGGCGATTGCGCGTGCGCGCTCCGTGTCCTGGGAGAAGACGGCGCCGCCGAGGCCGTACTGGGTGTCGTTGGCCAGCTCGAGAGCTTCCTCGTCGGAGGAAACCTTGAAGACGAGGGCGATCGGGCCGAAGAGCTCTTCGCTGTACACCGAGTTGTCCTTGCCCAAGTCGGTGATCACGGCCGGGGCAAAGTAGGCGTTGTCACCGAGGCCGCCACCGGCGCGAAGCATTGCGCCTTCCTTGACGGCGCGGGTGACCTGCTCGTCGAGACGCTCGGCGGCGTCGCGGGAGGACAGCGGGGAGTAGATGCCGTTCTCGCCAGCTTCCTCAGGCGTGCCGGGCTTCGCTTGCTCGGCCAGCTTGACCAGCTCGTCGACGAACTCGTCGTAGATGTCATCCATGACGATCATGCGCTTATTGCCGTTGCAGACTTGGCCCATGTTGTAGATGCGGGTCTCCCACGCCAGCTCAGCGGCGGCCTTCACGTCGTCGGTGTCCAGCAGCACGTAGGGGTCGTTCCCGCCGAGCTCCAAGACTGCCTTCTTCAGGTTCTTGCCTGCCGTCGCGCCGACAGCGGCACCGGCGCGCTCGGAACCGGTCAAAGAGACGCCCTGAACGCGAGGATCCTCGATCATCGTGGTGATCTGATCGTGGGAGGCGTACACGTTCTGGTACACGCCCGCGGGGACACCAGCATCCTCGATGATCTTCTGGATCGCGGCGGAGGACTCCGGACAGATCTCAGCGTGCTTGAGAATGATGGAGTTTCCGTTCATCAGGTTCGGCGCCGCGAAACGTGCGACCTGGTAGTAGGGGAAGTTCCACGGCATGATGCCCACCAGGGCACCGAGCGGGAGGTGACGGATCACAGCGGTGCCGCCGTTGAAGCTCTCGATCTTCCGGTCGGCGGCGAACTCTTCGCCGTTATTCGCGTAGTAGCGGAAGATGTTGGCGGACAGCTCCACCTCGTCGATGGCGTGGGGGCGAGACTTGCCCATTTCGCGGCCGATGATCTCGACGAGCTCGTCCTGGCGCTCGTCGAAAAGCTCGGCGATGCGCAGCACGTACTTCTTACGCTCAGCAATGTCGAGGGCGGACCATTCTTTAAAGCCCTTTTCCGAGGCGGCGAGCACCTCCTGGATCTCATCGTCGGTAGCGGTGGGGAAGGTCGTGATGACCTCGCCGGTGGCCGGGTTTTCTACCCGGTAGGACATATCTTTCTCAGCCATGTTTCTCCTTAATTCGTAGAGCTTTCGTTATCTGTGCTCGTTGTCTGTGTTCTTTTGTGCGGCCCAGTGTAGGGAGGCGCCCTGTGAATCAGATGTGCCTTGTGCGCTGCCTAGATGGTCAACATCTCGCCTTGCTCATCGTCTTCAGCCGTGGTCCGTGGCAGGGTCTCGTTGCGGAAGAATGCCGGGTGCCGTAGGCGTGTGAACAGCATGAGCACGGCGCCAAGCAGGAGGATGCCCATGCCGAGCACGAACACGGTTCCCACGCCAAAGATCGAGGAGCCGGAGCCGTAGGACGGATCGATCGAGTCGAATGCGGTGACGAAGAACATCGCCAGAAGCATCGTGCCGCCGATCAATGGCAGCAAGAAGCGGAAGATGAAGCCGCGCACCGAATCCGTGATCTCCTTGCGGAAGAACCACACACAGGCAAACGCGGTGATGCCGTAGTAGAAGCAGATCATCAGGCCCAAGGCGGTGATCGTGTCCCACAGCGCATTTTCCGACGCGATTCGGGTCACGGTGTAGAACCCGCCTGCCGCGATAGCGGAGGCAGCAGTGGCCACTGCCGGGGTGTGGAACTTCGGGCTAATCTGCGCGAAGATCGGCGGCAGCGCCTTGTAGAAGCCCATCGCCAGCAAGGTGCGGGCAGGCCCGACCATCGTCGACTGCAGGGAGGCGAATGAACTCGCCAGCACCGAAATCGACATCAGAATCGCCCACGGTCCCATGACCGGGCTCGCCAGCGCGGCGAAGATCGATTCTTGGTTCTCCGGGTTGCCGGCGCCTAAGCCGGTGTCGCCGGTGCCTGCCCAGGCCACGACCGCGACAGCGGTGAGGACATAGACGGTGATGACCACGAGCACGGTGAGCGTGGCCGCGCGGCCCGGGGTCTTCTCCGGATCCTTCGTCTCCTCGTTCATGGTCAGGGTGACGTCCCAGCCCCAGAACATGAAGATCGACAGGGAAATGCCAGCTGCCACTGTCGAGAAGTCACCGATGGTCAGCGGATTGAACCAATCCGCCTCAACCGGGTGAAAATCGAAGCCTTTGCCGTGGTACGCGTTCCAGAGCGCCATTCCGCCGAAGAGCACGAGAGTGAACAGCTGCAAGGCGACCAGGAAGTACTGGAGTTTCTCCGTGGACTCGAGCCCGCGGTACGAGATGTATGCGGCGACTGCGAGTAGTGCGATCGTCGTCGGAATATTCACCCATAGGTTGCGGGTGAGATCCGCGATCGCCTCATTGCCGGTCAGCTGGGCGAGCAGGATATAGAAGAAGTCCACGGCCACAGCTGCGAGATTCGACAGCACCAGGATCGTCGCGGTGATCAGGCCCCATCCGCCCATCCAGCCGACCCAGGGGCCGAATGCTTTCGTTGCCCACGTGAACGAGGTTCCCGAGTCGGGCACTCGGTTATTCAGCTCGCGGTAGGCAAACGCGACGAGCAGCATGGGGAAGAAACCCAGCAGCAGGATAGCGGGGACGTGGTCGCCGACTTCAGAGATCGTCGGGCCGAGACCGGATGTCAGCGTGTACGAGGGGGCGATGCAGCTCACGCCGATCACGACGGCACCGATGAGGCCGACACGTCCTGCGATGAGGCCCTTTTCGCTTTGCGACGGCTGGTGTGCCAGGTTCTCTACCTTCTTACGCTTGCTCATTCACCCGCCTCCTCGGACTCGTCCTTCTTTTCCAGTGCGGGAGTGATCACGAGCGGGATCGGCAAGGTTCGAAGCACCTTCGCAGCGCGCGGGCCCATGAACACTCGGCCTGCAGTGGCCAGGCGCGACGACCCGGCGAGCAGGATTTCGTCGTCGTTCCACTCCAGTTCGGTGGCTGCCTCAGCGACCGTCTTTCCGGTGACGATCTCGGTGGAGGCAGACCCGGCGTCGACAAGCTGCTTTGCTTGTTCCGCGAGGTAGCGGTTCGCGTTCGCCTCGACGTTTTCCAGCACCTTGTGGCTGACTTCCTGGTTGAGCGCGCCTGCGTCTTCCTGGGTGAGGAAGGAGATGAGGCGGAGCTCGCTGCCGGACTTCTTCGCTGTCTGGATCGCGGTGTCGATTAGCTCGTGCGACCCGGAGAGCGTGCCGAACATGCAGGAGATGCGGCTGATGCGCTCGGGAGCCTCGTAGCGTGGCGGTGCCAGTGCGACGGGGATCGACGACGAATGCAGCAGCGTGTTCGCCGACGACCCGATGCTGAACCGACGGAGTAGTCCGCCACCGCGGGTCCCCAGAATGATCAGGTCGCAGTCCAGCTCCTTCGCAGTGCGGTGGAGTGAGCGCGCAGCGTCGCTTCCCGACACGACCCGGCCGGTGGCGTTGATCTCGTCGGGAACTTTCGCGAGCGCGTCTTCCAGCCATGTGCTCAGCTTGCGGCTGATCACCGTCTCATGCGCCCGTGTGTGCGGGTACGTGCCGGAATGTGCCTCGGAGTGGGGGACGACCATCGCGATTTCGAGGTCGGCATTCCAACTCCGCGCCAGGCCGATGCCGAGGTTCAAGGCATCGCTGCCGGACGGAGTGGCGAGGTATCCGACCAGGATCTTCGCCGGTCCCTGGTCAGTGGGTTGTGGTGACGGTTGTGTCATATCACCTATTCCTATCCGTTATCGAGGATGGCGTTCGCAGCGCGCTCGCCCTGGCGGATAGCGCCGTCGACGTGCTGGTAGCCCTCGTCGGCGATATCGGAGCAGGCGAAGTGGATCGGTCCGACCGGCTGGTTCTGCAGGTGGCCCCAGCGGGACAGGCCGCCCAGGTCGTAGCTGGTGGCGTAGGCGCCACGAGTCCACTCCTCAGCAGCCATGTCGGAGAGGTAGAACGCGATCGGCTCCATGGTCTCCGGCCCCAGGTACTCGGCCATGGCGGACAAAATGCGCTGCTTGCGCTCTTCCTCCGGCAAGTGCCACATCTCCTCGGCGTAGACATCGGAGACGAAGCCCACGAGCGTGCCGTAGGCGTCCTCTTCGCCAGCGGTGCCACCAGCGATGTTCTGGCCGCGGTTGGTGTTGTCGTAGACCTCCTGGACCAGACGACCGCCACCGAAGCCGGTGCCGGACAGGCCCTTGTCGCGCCAGAACGGCGTTTCGTAAATGGCGTGCACCTTGATGACCAGGCCCATGGAGATGTGCTGGTGGGCGATATGCAGGTCGCGCGGCATCGGCGGGACGTAGGAAATGCGGTTGTACAGGTTCGGCGGAACAGCGATGACGACGTTCTTGGCGCGGACGGTCACCTGGTCGGAGACGACGGTGACCTCACCCGGCTCGCCGTTGTTCGGGATGCCGTTGCGCACGTCCGGCTTGACGTTGTTCAGGCTGTCTTCGGTGGACGGGTCAGGCTGAGCCCACTGGATCTCGCGGACCGGGGTGCCCAAGAAGACATCGTCGCCGAGCTCTGCGGCCAGGGTCTCGGAGACAGACATCATGCCGCCTTCGACACGGCGGTCGAGGATGAAGTCCTCATCCACGAGATTGGAGAAGGAGCCAGCGGAGGCGGCCATCAGCACGGCCTGCAGGGCGGAGAACGTGAAGGACGGCTTGGTCAGCATGCCGGACGCGACGTAGATGGAGATGTTGTCGATCGCCTCTTCGTCGTCGGACTGCTGCTCGAGCCAGTGACGGAAGGAGATGGAGTCGAGCTCCGCGGCCTTCGGGTGCGCCCACGGCTCCTTGGCTCCGATCTCGGCTGCCAAATCGTCGAGAATCTTGATCAGTTTGTCCATCTCGGCCTGAGTGCTGTCGGCAGCCGGAAAGACCGGGCCCTCGTACTCGTGGCGCTCACCGTTGGGGGAGAGGTAGATGGACTTGCCTTCGCGGTAACGCTGGAAGGTGGACAGGCCCAGCTCGTCGACAAGCTCGATGAGGCGGGTCTGGTCGGGGGAGATCCACTGACCGCCGAGCTCGACGAAGTGGTCGACGCCGTTGTCGTCGCGCACGCGGCCGTTCCATGTGCGGCCACCGACTCGCTCGCGCGCCTCGAGGACGGCAACGGACTTGCCGGCCTTGGACAGGGTGCGTGCCGCCATCAGGCCCGCAGGGCCAGCGCCGACGACGACAACGTCGCGCTCGATTTCTGTGCGTTGTGCGCTAGGATTCATGCTTCTGCTCCTGTTCTTGAGGCCGGATGGATCCGACCGTCGCGGGTAATGAACGCCATTCATTAATGGTGTGATTCAGGATACATTCGAGTTCGGGTAGAAGGAAGAGTCACATGGGAAATGAACGTGGTCGCCCGGCTGAACCCCTGGTCAGTCGCGAAAAAATTGGTTTCGCCGCACTAAGTATTGCCTCCGAACGGGGCTACGAGACGTTGACAATGGCCGCAGTAGCTCGCGAAATCGGGGTGGCGCCCAGCGCTT
Organism: Corynebacterium sp. CCUG 69979; assembly: GCF_024454095.1. Classification (NCBI taxonomy): domain Bacteria; kingdom Bacillati; phylum Actinomycetota; class Actinomycetes; order Mycobacteriales; family Corynebacteriaceae; genus Corynebacterium; species Corynebacterium sp. CCUG 69979. The sequence continues at coordinate 256,847 of NZ_JAGPZA010000001.1, forward strand.
TGTACAACCACATCTCGGGCAAGGGAGAGCTGCTTTATTTGCTCCAGGATGCGGTCATGCAGCTTGTCGACGTCACATCGCTGCAGCACGCCATCGCCGCAGGCGAAGGCTACCGGGAGGCGCTCGAGGCGTGGGCACACTCTTACCGCGATGTGTTCGCCGGGCATACCCCGTTGATCCCGGTCATCGCACGGCAGCCCATCGGCGATTCGCCACGTACCCAGGAAATGTACGAGATCGTCGCTCGCGCAGTCTCTGCCGCCGGCTGCCCGCACGAGAAGGTGATGGAGCGCATCATCGCGCTCGAATCCTTCATCTACGGCTCCGCATGGGATGCTACTGCGCCGGCGGACCTCTTCGATCCCGCCGCGATTTCCCCGGAACACGCGGAGTTGCGCCGAGTGGCGGATGCCATGCGTGCCCGGGCAGCAAAAAAGGGTCAGCATGACGCTAACCCTTATGCCGACCAGCCTTTTGAAGCTGGCCTGAAAGATCTGTTGGACGGAATTACGGATCCGTCCAACTAGCTGTAATTAGGCGTTGTTGCGCACGGCCTCAGCCATGACACGCAGGCCGTCGCGGAGCAGCTCCTCTGGGATGACCAGCGACGGCAGGAGGCGGACGACATTTCCGTCGAGGCCGCATGTGAGGATGAGCACGCCAGCAGCCTTGCATTCGGCGGCGACCTTGGCGGTCAGCTCAGCGTTCGGCTTGCCGTCCTTGGTGACGAGCTCCATAGCGATCATCGCCCCGCGGCCGCGGATCTCAGCGACCTCGTCCAGCTCGGTCAGCGGGTCGAGCTCCTCGTGGATGATCTCGGCGATCTCCTTGGCGCGCAGAGCGAGGTTGTGCTCCTTCATCTCCTCGATCGCGGCGATAGCGGCCGCGCAGGCCACCGGGTTGCCGCCGTAGGTGCCACCCAAACCGCCGGCCATCGGGGCGTTCATGATCTCGGCGCGGCCGGTCACAGCGGACAGCGGCATGCCGCCGGCGATGCCCTTTGCGGTAGTGACCAGGTCCGGCTCGATGCCTTCGAAGCTGGAGGAGAACCACTCGCCCGAACGGCAGAAGCCGGCCTGGATCTCGTCGGCGACGAAGACGACGTTGTTCTCGCGGCACCAGTCGACGATGGCGGGCAGGAAGCCTTCGGCCGGCTCGATGAAGCCACCCTCGCCCTGGATTGGCTCGATGACCACGCAGGCGAGGTTCTCGGCGCCGACATTCTGCTCGAGGAAACGGATGGTGCGCTCAGCGGCTTCCGGGCCCTTCAGGCCGTCGCGCAGCGGGTAAGACATTGGCGCGCGGTGCACCTCGCTGGCGAACGGTCCGAAGGTCGACTTGTACGGCTTATTCTTCGCCGTCATGGCCATCGTCAGGTTGGTGCGGCCGTGGTAGGCGTAGTCGAAAACGGCCACACCCGTCTTGCGGGTGTGGGAGCGGGCGATCTTCACGGCGTTCTCCACTGCCTCCGCACCGGAGTTGAACAGGACAGTGCGCTTCTCGAAATCGCCTGGGGTCAACTCGTTGAGCAGCTCAGCGACCTGCAGGTAGCTCTCGTAGGGGCTGACCATGAAGCAGGTGTGAGTGAAGTGGCCGGCGGCATCGGCGACTGCGCTTGCAACACGCTTATTGGAAGCGCCCACCGAGGTCACAGCGATGCCGGATGCGAAGTCGACGAAGGAGTTGCCATCGGCGTCGACAAGCACACCACCGTCGGCGTCGACGATGTAGCCGGGCAAGCCCGGGCTCAAGGCGGAGGCCACGCTCGCTGCGCGGCGCTTGTCCAGTTCTGCGCTTGCCGGTCCCGGCAGCTCGGTGTCGATTCGACGGACCTGGGGGAGGCGATACTCGAGATCCTGCATGGTGCGGGTTCCTTTCCAATTCAATCCAGCGGGCTGCCCGAAAACGGACAGTGGTTCATGGCTGTAGTATCCGTCCCCCGCCCACCCTCAAAGCAACCGACACAGTGTCGATCTTCTTCGTGAAACTTCTACACTGTGTCCATGAGCAAGGATGTGCTTGACGACGCACGAAGCGGTCATCCCGAGTGGGAGACCGCCGTTGATCTCCTAGATCTCAGTTGGTTGTACGGAATCAGAGCCTTGAACCTCGACCCCGTCGGAGACCTCAGGCGGGGGCGATTCGAGTCTGTCCAAGCCAGTGAGATTATGGAGACCGCTGAGTTCTTCCGGCCTTTCTCTGTCATTCTCACGTTGGGCCTGCGCATTCAGCCGGACGATGAAGCAGGCATCGCTCACTACGTGGAGCAGTTGAAAGAGTCCGGGGTGGCGGCCCTTGGCTTCGGTACGGGGCTGCAGCATGCCGAGATTCCTCCCGCCCTCATCCGGGCCTGCGCCGACGCGGCTCTGCCGCTATTCGAGGTGCCGCGGGCGACCCCCTTCGCCTTGATCTCAAAGGTGGTGGGGGAGGAGTATGCGCGATTGCAAGCAGTCGCGGCCAACGAGATTCTCGAGGCTGCGGAAGGTCTCAACCGCGCAGCATGGATTGGCGGAGTCGATGCACTCGTTGGACGCACCCGGACAGCAGTCGGCGCCGATGTGCTGATCGGGGACAACACCGGCAGAATCATCTCCTCAGCCCCTGCGAAGCCAACGGAGCGCGCGTTGAAGGCCCTTCGTCTGGCCGTTGCCGATAACGGGCGGAGCCGCGCGTACCGGACGGAGAACCGCACCATGATCGTCCAGCGGATGCGGGCGATGGGAGGAAAATACTTCGTCGCTGTGGTGGATTCCCCGCGCCCTCTGCCGCCGCTCGCGCGCAGTGCCGTGAAGCATTTCGTGGGGCTCGCGGAAATCGTATTGAGAGATCCGCAGGCGCTCAGGAGCGCGGAAACGCAACTGCACGGGTCGGCCCTAGAGACTTTTCTCGAAGGCCAGGAGGCTTCTCCAGCAGCCGCGCGTTTGCTGGATCGTGCCGCGGACGCTGACGGGGCTGTCGTCCCAGTCGCGATCGTCGCCGCGAATAAGGCCGCGTCTAACAGGTCGCTAGCTCGTTTGGATGAAGGACTCAATCTGCGCGACAACCCGTTGGCGCATGTGAGACTCGCCCCGGACGGCTTCGTGTTCTTATCACGCAGGGTGATCTCCGAGGCCGCCGTGACGGAGCTTATCGGTGATTTCGGGGCCCGGCTGCGCGTCTTGTCCGGTCGGCAACAGTCCTGGCGCGAGCTAGGCCGTGACGAGCTGCAGGCATTGCTCGACCGTGCGCGCGCGCTTCCGCCGGGCACCGTCGACGAATATCTCCCTCGGCGGCTCGACTGGACGGAAGACACGGGGGTCAGGCAAGTGCTGTCCCGCCGCTATAAGGAAGTGCTCGCGCCGCTCGCAGAGGATGACCCAGCCCTGCTCGATGCAGTCCAAGCCTATTTGGTGCATGGTTGCGAGATCCGTGCTGCCGCTGAGTCTCTCAGCATTCACAGACACACCCTGAAGGCGCGCATCGACCGCGCCGAGCAACGCTACGGGTTGCCTTTGGATGACCCGCTCGGCCGCGCGGAGATTCTTGTGCTGCTCAACGCTGCAGGATCGAACTCCTAGCACAGGAGTTTGGCGTTTTCAATGCCCCTGAACGGGGGCGTGCGGCAACCGTACGCTGAGTAGCCTGCAGCGGTATAGCGTGTTTTCGAGAAAAGGCTGGCGTGAGCCAGTTCGCTGAACACCGGCGAAATCAATCTACGAAAGGCGAGATCATGGCTGATTCCAACGGCGCTGTCGATACTGCACAACTGCTCGATTCCCTGCCCACCGGTCTGTTTATCGGTGGCCAGTGGCGTGACGCGTCCACCAACGAGACATTCGATGTGGAGAACCCGGCCACCGGCGAAGTCCTGGTGACACTCCAGTCCGCGAATAGCGACGACGCGGTTGCGGCGCTAGACGCTGCGGTCGAGGTGCAAAAGGACTGGGCACGCACCCCGGCCCGCGAGCGCAGTGAGATCCTGCGACGTGCGTACGATCTGGTCACCGAACGCACCGAGGAATTCGCCACGCTCATGACTCTAGAAATGGGTAAGCCGCTGGCGGAAGCACGCGGTGAGGTGAAGTACGGCGCGGAATACCTGCGCTGGTTCGCCGAAGAGACCGTCCGTCAGTACGGCCGCTCCCAGGAAGTGCCAGAGGGCGGCATCCGCATGGTCACTCGGCGCAAGCCGGTCGGCCCGTGCCTGCTGATCACCCCGTGGAACTTCCCGCTGGCGATGGCGACCCGCAAGATCGCCCCGGCGATCGCTGCGGGCTGCACGATGGTGCTCAAGCCGGCTGAGCTTACGCCGCTGACCACCTACTACTTCGTTCAGACCATGGTTGAGGCAGGCCTACCGGCAGGTGTGCTCAACGTTGTCTGCGGTACCGATCCGGCAGCTATCTCCGAGCCTCTCATCGCGGACCCGCGTCTGCGCAAGGTCTCCTTCACAGGCTCAACGGCGGTGGGCAAGATCCTGATGAAGCAGGCAGCTGATTCAGTGTTGCGCACCTCCATGGAGCTTGGTGGCAACGCGCCGTTCATCGTCTTTGAGGACGCGGACATTGAGCAGGCGATCACCGGCGCAATGGCAGCGAAGATGCGCAATATCGGCGAGGCCTGCACTGCGGCGAACCGTTTCCTCGTGCACGAGAGCATCGCCGATGAGTTCACCGAGAAGCTCGTCGCGGCGATGGAAGCGCTCACCGTGGGCAACGGCCTCGACGAGGGCGTCAACGTCGGCCCGCTGATCGAGGAGAAGGCACGCAAGAATGTCGCCGCGCTCGTGGAAGACGCGAAACAGAACGGCGCCGAGGTTCTCACTGGCGGCGGTGCCGCTGAGGGTGATGGCTACTTCTTCCAACCGACGGTCCTGCGTGGCGTCAGCACTGATTCCCGGATCTTCAAGGAAGAGATCTTCGGGCCGGTCGCATCGGTCTACGAGTTCAGCGATGAGGACGAGGTGATCGAGCTGGCCAATTCCACCGAATACGGCCTCGCCTCCTACGTCTATTCGGAGGACCCGGACCGCATGTGGCGGTTGGCTGACGGCCTGGAATTCGGCATCGTCGGCTTCAACGCCGGTGTCGTCTCCAATGCAGCTGTCCCGTTCGGCGGCGTGAAGCACTCCGGCTTGGGCCGCGAAGGCGGAGCAGAGGGCATCGACGAGTACACCGAGGTGCAGTACATCGGTGTCCGCGACCCGTACGCCAACCAGTAGAACCAGCGCGTTCCGCGCAGTTGACGACGCACGGACCGGGGTGACATCTGGGCCACATAGGACCTCAAGTGTGACCCCGGTCAAGTTGTTGCTACATTCTCGCTATGTCATCAACCACTTCTGTGCACGCGCCGTTGCGCGACGACGAATCTGCCCGTTCCGATGAAGCGGGTCACGCCCTCGGTTTCTGGAAGGGCGTAGCCCTGATCTTCGGCACCAACATTGGCGCCGGAATTCTCTCCCTGCCGTACGCGGCCCGCAACGGCGGCTTCCTCGCTCTAGTGGTGGCGCTCGCGATCGCAGGCACCCTGACCACTATTTCCATGCTCTACGTCGCGGAAGTCTCCCTCCGGACAAAAGAGCCGCTCCAGTTGTCCGGCTTGGCGGAGAAGTACCTGGGTCAGACCGGCCGCTTCCTCGTCTTCACCGCGATCATGGTCAACAGCGTCGGTGCATTGATTGCGTACGCATCCGGCTCCGGCAATCTCATGCACAACCTGTTCAACCTGCCTTCCTTGGCGGGCACCTTGATCTTCTATGCCCTGGGTGCCTTCATCATGTGGAAGGGCCTGCAAGCCACAGGGAAGGTGGAAGGGCTGATCACCAGCGGCATGGCGATCATCATCTTCACGCTGGTGGTGTGGACAATCGCCGGTCCCGGCATTGAGCCCGCGAACCTTTGGGTGCTCAAGCCCTACTTCATCATCCCGATCATGAATCTGGCCGTGTTCACATTCCTGGCCCAGTACGTGGTGCCGGAGATGGCGCGCGGCATGGCCGCCACCAAGCCGGAAATACTGCCGAAAGCGATCATCGCGGGCATGTGCATCACCGCGTTCACCCTCGCGGCTGTGCCGTTCGCGGCGCTCGGCCTGCTGGGCACCGAGGTGACTGAGGTGGTCACCATCGCCTGGGGCGAGAAACTCGGGACTGCGGCTTACTACATGGCCAACTTGTTCGCGCTGCTGGCCATGTTCACGTCCTTCTTGGCCATCGGCTTCACTGCGATGCGCAACGTGCTGGACATCTTCCATTGGCCGGAACACGGGTGGCAGCGTCTCGCCGCAACTGGACTGACGGTGCTTCCGCCTCTCGTGATTGCCGTGGCGGGCCTTGGCGGTTTCGTCTCTGCGCTGACTTACGCCGGCGGTTTCGCTGGCGCCATCATGTCGGTCGTTCCCGTGTTGCTGCTTCGCCGCGCCCGGGCGAACGGGGATCAGACTCCGGTGTGGCAGGTGCGCGGAGTAGACAACACCGTCATCCAGGCGCTCATCATCATCGTCTACGTGGCGGCGTTCATCTACTCCATTATCTCGCTGCTGGGGCTTGTCCCGGCTGGCTGGGCATAAGAGAAACACCGGGGGAAGAGCTTGAACCCTCCCCGGAAAGCGGTGCGACCCGTACGCCAACCAGTAGTTAGCGGATTTCTAGGAGCACGGCGGTCTTATTCACCTGATCGCCCTGCTCAACAGCGAGCCCCTTCACGGTGCCGGACTTGTGCGCCTTGACGGGGTTTTCCATCTTCATGGCCTCGAGCACGAGGAGGATATCGCTCTCGTTGACGGTGTCGCCCTCTGCGACGTTCACCTTGACCACCGTGCCTTGCATCGGGGCGGGCACGGCATCGCCGGACAGGGCTGCCGCGGAATTGCGGCGCTTCTTGGCCTTGCGCTTACCGCTGCCACCGATCACGAGCGAAGCGGGAAGGGCGACCTCGACACGACGGCCGTCGATCTCCACGGCGTAGGTGCGCTTTGTGCCCGGCTCCTCGCCTTCTTCCTCATCGTCGGTATACGGCGGGATCTCGGCGGTGAACTCCTCCTCGATCCAGCGGGTGTAGACGCCGAAACCGTTCTCGTCGCCGATGAAGGCTGGGTCGTTCAGCACTGCGCGGTGGAAGGGGATCACGGTGGGCAGGCCGTCGACGATGAACTCGTCGAGAGCACGGCGGGCGCGCTGGATGGCTTCCTCGCGGGTCTCACCGGTGACAATGAGCTTGGCCAGCATGGAGTCGAACTGGCCGCCGATCACATTGCCGGTGCGCACGCCGGAGTCGACGCGGATGCCGGTGCCGGCGGGCTCGACATAGCGGGAGATCGTGCCCGGTGCCGGCATGAAGTTCATGCCCGGGTCCTCGCCGTTGATGCGGAACTCGATGGAGTGGCCGCGCGGGGCCGGATCCTCGGTGTGGCGCAGCTTCTCGCCGTTCGCAATACGGAATTGCTCGCGTACCAGGTCGATGCCTGCGGTCTCCTCGGTGACGGGGTGCTCGACCTGCAGGCGGGTGTTGACCTCCAGGAAGGAGATGATGCCCTCCGGGTTCTGCTCGTCGGCAGGGCTGACCAGGTATTCGACGGTGCCAGCACCGTGGTAGCCGGCTTCTTTCACGATGGCCTTGGCAGAGGAGTGAATCGCCTCGCGCTGAGCATCGGACAAGAACGGTGCAGGAGCTTCCTCCACGAGCTTCTGGAAGCGGCGCTGCAGGGTGCAGTCGCGGGTGCCGGCGACGATGACGTTGCCGTGAACGTCGGCAAGCACCTGGGCTTCGACGTGGCGGGCGCGGTCGAGGTAGCGCTCGACGAAGCACTCGCCGCGGCCGAACGCTGCGACGGCCTCGCGCGTGGCGGACTCAAACAGCTCGGGGATCTCTTCTCGGGTGTGGGCGACCTTCATGCCGCGGCCGCCGCCACCGAATGCGGCCTTGATGGCGATGGGCAGGCCGTGTTCGTCGGCAAACGCGAGAACCTCGTCGACCGAGCTGACCGGCTCTTTAGTGCCCGGTGCCATCGGCGCGCCGACCTTCTCGGCGATGCGGCGGGCCTCAACCTTGTCGCCCAGCAGCGCGATGGCCTCCGGCGAGGGGCCGATCCAGGTGAAGCCTTCGTCGATAACGCGGCGGGCGAAATCGGCGTTTTCGGACAGGAAGCCGTACCCGGGGTGGATCGCGTCCGCACCGGAGGCCTGGGCGGCGCCAATGATCCGGTCGAAGCTCAGGTAGGAATCGGCGGCGGTGGCCCCGCCGAGCGCGAACGCCTCATCAGCCAGGCCCACGAACGGGGCATCCGCGTCCGGCTCCGCGTAGACAGCGACGGATGCGATGCCGGCGTCTTTCGCGGCGCGGATCACGCGCACGGCGATTTCGCCACGGTTGGCAATGAGAACCTTCGAGATTGTCACGGGGATCTTCCTTCTAGCCGGGTGTACAGACAGTTATCGCCAAGGGTAAAGCACAGCGCAAGCACAGCTGAACTTCAACCGGGCAGTTACGGATGACTAATCGCAAAAACGCTTATCGACGTTTCCCCCGCACCCCAAGCAGCCGCTTACTCTGTGCCCCGCTCAATCGGCATGCGGACCATGTTGCCCCATTCGTACCAGGATCCGTCGTAAAGCGAGACGTTCTCCACGCCCAGCACGTGGCGGAGGATGTACCAGGTGTGGGCGGCGGACTGACCGGCACTGCAGTAGGTGATCACCGGAGCGCCGGCGGGCACATCGGTGTAGGCGGCGGCGATGGACTCGCGGTCTTTCACGCGCCCGTTGGGGTGGACGGAGTCACCCCACGGGTGGTTCACCGCACCCGGAATGTGGCCGTGGCGCAACACAGGGGAGGCGCAGTTGGAGTCGGGGGCTACTTCAACCTCGGCGCCGGCGAAGTATTCGGGGCCGCGGACGTCGATAAGCAATGTGTCCTCGGGCCGCGAGCGGACGTGCTCCACGAAGCTGCGCCACGTGCTGTCGTCGCGCTCGACCACGGGGTAGCCCTGCGCCGGGTACTCGGGCACAGCGAAAGAGGTGTCGCGCTCTTCGCCCATCCACGCGTCGCGCCCGCCATCGAGTAGGCGCACGTCGGGGTGGCCGAACAGCTCAAACACCCACGTGGTATAGGCGGCCCACCAGTTGTTGCGGTCGCCGTACACCACCACCGTGTCATCGCGGCTGATGCCGCGGGCATCCATCAGCGCGGCAAAGGCTTCCCCGTCGATGAAGTCGCGCTGCACCGGATCGTTCAAGTCGCGGTGCCAGTCAATGCGCACCGCCCCGGGAATGTGCCCGATGTCGTACAGGAACGCGTCCTCGTCCGACTCCACCACCCGCAAACCGTCGACCCCCAGGCGGGCCGACAGCCACGACGCGGAGACGAACTTCTCCGGGTGGGCAAAGTCCTGGAACTGCGGAAACGGGTCAAATTCTATGGCCATGCGAGATTCCTCTACGGCGTGAAAACGGTCACTGCCTAACCTTACCCGTCAACCATTCCTGCCGAGCGCATTTAGTGTGATGCACACCCGGTGTGAAGTTAATTACTATCTCCGTCACTCGCCGAGCGACGACCTGAAAAACGGCTTAATCTCAGGGGTGGATCACCCTTTACCTGGTGGAGGTCCGCAGACGTAAAAGCACTGATCGAAAGGGAACTCACGTGCACAAGGCTATCGTCGTCTTCGAGGTTGAGGGCGGTTCTGACAAGTACTTCGACGGTCACCGTCGCGACACCATGCCGATTGTCAACTCCATCAAGGACAAGGGCTGGCACTCCGAGGTGGTCTTCTTCCGCCCCGAGTGGTCCGACGACATCTTCAACTACGTTTCCGAGAACTTCGACGGCTACATCTCCCGCGTCAACCCGGGCAACATCCCCGGCGGTGAGAAGGGTTACTTCGACCTGCTGACCCGCCTGTCCGAGGCTGGCCTGGTGGGCATGTCCACCCCGGCAGAGATGATCTCCTACGGCGCGAAGGACGCCCTGGTCAAGCTGAACAAGACCGACCTCGTCCCGGAAGACACCGCCGCTTACTACGACGTCGAGTCCTTCCACGAGACCTTCCCGACTTCCCTTTCCTACGGCGAGCGCGTGCTGAAGCAGAACCGCGGCTCCACCGGCTCCGGCATCTGGCGCGTCCGCCTCGCCGACGAGTCCCTGGCAGAGTCTGTCGAGCCGGGCACCGCGCTGCCGCTGGACACCAAGCTCAAGTGCACCGAGGCTGTGGACAACCACACCGAGGAGCGCGAGCTGGGCGAGTTCATGGACTTCTGCGACCAGTACATCATCGGCGACAACGGCATGCTCGTGGACATGCGCTTCATGCCACGCATCGTCGAGGGCGAGATTCGCATCCTGCTCGTCGGCCCGCACCCGGTCTTCGTCGTGCACAAGAAGCCGGCTGAGGGCGGCGACGCTTTCTCCGCGACCCTGTTCTCCGGCGCAAAGTACACCTACCAGAAGCCGGAGGAGTGGCAGGAGCTCGTCGACATGTTCGCCGAGGCCCGCCCGGTCATCGCCGAGAACCTCGGCGGCGACAACATCCCGCTGATCTGGACCGCCGACTTCATGCTCGCCGACGATGACGAGACCGGTGAGGACACCTACGTCCTCGGCGAGATCAACTGCTCCTGCGTCGGCTTCACCTCTGAGCTGGACATGGGCATCCAGGAGATGGTCGCTGACGAGGCCATCAAGCGCGTCGAAGAGAAGAACGCTTAAACGCGCGCTTATCGACGTAAAAGCTCCCCGCCTGGTCCAGGCGGGGAGCTTTTCGTTGCTGGGGCCGGTGTGACGGCCGGGAGGATTACTCGCCGGCGATCAGCTGGGCGGCCCTCTCGCCGATGATGTAGCAGGTGATGTTCGGGTTGACTGCCACGATCTGCGGCATCACGGATGCGTCGGCGACACGCAAGTTCTTTGTGCCCTTGACGCGCAGCTCTGGGTCGACCGGCGACATCGGGTCATCCGCAGAGCCCATACGTACTGTTCCCACCGGGTGGTAGACGGTGTTGTGGGTCTTGCGGATGTAGTCCGCGATCTCTTCGTCCGTCTGCGCCTCCGGGCCTGGGGACAGCTCGCGCTTTACAATGTCCTTCAGGGCCGGCTGCGCCGCGATCTTGCGGGCCAGCTTGATGCCCTCGACGGCGATGTGCATGTCGTAGCCCTCTTCATCCGTGAAGTAGCGCGGATCGACCTTCGGCTTGTCGCGGTAGTCGTTGGAGCGCAGCTTTACCGTGCCGCGGGAGCGGGCGTGGCAGACGTTCGGTGTCAGCGCGAACGCTTCGTCGGCCTGCGGGTAACCCTGGCGTGCGGTGTGCATGTCAAATGGGGTGCACCCGTAGTGCATCATCAGGTCCGGTAGGTCGGTGTCGCCCTCGATCCGGGTGAAGATGCCGATCTCCCACCACTGGGTCGAGTCGCGCACCATCGGCACGTTGGACTCGAACTGGATGACAGCTTCCGGGTGGTCCTGGAGGTTCTCGCCGACACCAGGGGCGTCGACAAGCACATCGATGCCGAACTCTTCCAAGTGCTCGCGCGGCCCGATGCCAGAGAGCATGAGCAACTGCGGGGTGTTGATCGCGCCGGCAGAGACGATGATCTCCTTGTTCGCGGTGATCGTGGTCTTGCGGTTGAACACGTCGGCAAGCAGTTCGACACCGGTGGCGGTGTTGTCGTCGCTGAAAAGGATGCGCGTGACCCAGGCGCGGGTGATGATGTCCAGGTTCTCCCGGTCCTCGTTCGGGTGCAGGTAGGACACCGCCGAGGAGCCGCGGGTGTTGTCGGCGTGGGAGTTGATTTGGAAGAAGTTCGCGCCGTGGGTGACCGTCTCACCGGTGTTGAACGGCTTGCGCGGCAGCCCCGCCTCCTCACAGGCGTCGAGTACGGCCACCCCCACCGGGTCATTCTGCGGAACATCCATGAGCTGCACCGGGCCATCGTGGCCGTACTGCTCGCCGTCGCGGGAGTTGGTCTCCATCTTCTTGATCAGCGGCGTGATGTTCTCCGGGGTCCAGCCGTTAGCGCCGAGCTTCTCCCACAGCTCCATGTCTTCAGCCGGCGGGTGGAACGCGATGCAGGAGTTGTGGGAGGAGCAGCCGCCCAACACCTTCGCGCGGGCGTGGCGCATAAAGGAATTGCCGTTCTCCTGCTCCTCGATCGGGTAGTCCCAGTCCAGGCCGGATTCGAGCAGCTCCGGCCAACGCTTCAGGCGCAGCACCTCGTCGTGCTCGCGGTCGTCGGGGCCGGCTTCGAGCAGTGCGACGGTGACATCCGGGTTCTCCGACAAGCGGGAGGCGACAGCCGCTCCGGAGGAACCGCCGCCGATGACGATGTAGTCGTAGGATTCGCGTGCGTCAGACAGGTTCATAGGTGGGGTCTCCTTCTAGTTCTGCTTGTTGGGGAACCAGCCGGTCACAGCAGGTTCGGTGTTGTGATAGATGTGCTTTGCCTGCGTGTACTCCTCCAAGCCGGCGATACCGAGCTCGCGGCCGATGCCAGACATTTTGAACCCGCCCCACTCCGCCTGCGGGATGTAGGGGTGGTAGTCGTTGATCCAGATGGTGCCGTGCTGCAGGGCACGGGAAACGCGGTTGGCAACGCCCATGTCAGAGGTCCAGACTGCGCCGGCAAGACCGTAGTCGGTGTCGTTGGCAATCGCGACGGCCTCTTCTTCCGTGCTGAAGGTCTCTACGGTGATGACCGGGCCGAAGCCTTCCTCTTGCACGGCGGGGTTGTCGCTGGCGCACTGGTCCAAAACGGTGGGGGAGTAGAAGTAGCCGTTTTCGTGTTCTGGGCCGCCCCAGTCGCCGCCGCAGCGCAGCCGCGCCCCGGCATCGATGCCGCGCTGAACATAGTCGGTGACCTTGTCGCGGTGCTCCTTCGAAATCAGCGGACCGGTTTCAGCCTGCTCGTCGAAGGGGCCGCCCATGACGATGTCCTTCGCGCGCCCGACGAGGTCATCGACGAACTTTTCCGCGATGGACTCGTGGATCACGAGGCGCGTGCCCGCGGAGCACACCAGGCCGGAATCCATGAATCCGGCGTTGAGCGCGTTGTCCAGCGCCGCGTCGTAGTCGGCGTCGGCGAAAATGACGTTGGGGTTTTTCCCGCCGAGCTCAAGAGCGACCTTCTTCACGCCCTCTGCGGCTGTCTTGGCGATGATCCGGCCCGTCTCCAGCCCGCCCGTGAAAGACACCAAGTTGATTTCTGGGTGGGAGGAGAGCACGGAACCAACGTTGGCGCCGTCACCGGTGACAACGTTGGCCACACCCTTCGGCAGGCCGAGGTCATCGAGCACCTCCGTGATGAGCAGCGTCGTGTGCGGGGTCAGTTCCGACGGTTTGATCACGAAGGAGTTACCGGTTGCCAGGGCCGGAGCGATCTTCCACGCAGCCTGCAACAGCGGGAAGTTCCACGGGGTGATCATTCCGCACACTCCGATGGGCTCGTACACGACGCGGTCGATAACCGAGTCGTCTCCGGCATCGACCAACCTGCCGGGGTTGGAGTCCGCGATCTTGCCGAAGTAACGGAAGCAGCCGGCAATGTCGTCCATGTCGCCCTCGGCCTCCACGAGGCGCTTGCCCGTGTCGAGAGCCTCCGCCTTGGCGAAGTCCGCTTTGCGTCGTTCAATTTCCTCGGCCACCCGAATCAGGAAATCACCGCGTTCCGAAGCGGGCGTGTTACGCCATTCACCCTTGTCGAAGGCTGCGCGGGCAGCCTCAACTGCACGGTTGGCGTCGTCCGAGGTGCCTTCCGACACCACACCGACCTCGGAACCGTCGGCGGGGCAGATGATTGTGCGCGTCGCCCCGTTAGAAGCGGCCACCCATTGTCCGTCAATGAACAAAGTTGCAGTTTCCGGCATATGCCGTGTCCTTTCGATCCTTAATTTCTAGAGGGCTGTCTCTTGCGCTCTCTACTGTGGATACGTTCCCGAGGGTACAGATCCTTGCGTGTCCGCCTCCGGGGCCGATGCTCCGGCATCCTCCCACGTGGTCGGTGCAGCGACGGTGGTATCAGCGATGACGGTTCCGAAGTCGTCTCCGGCCATGTCCATGTAGAGACGGTGTTGGTCGTAGTAATTCAAGACATCAGAAATCAGCTGGTCTGAGGTGTACCCCATGACATTGTGGCCGCGGGTGCCGCGGGCGTCGAAGACCTCTACGCGGTAGAAGAAGTCTTGGTCGTCTTCCGCGCCGACGGCATAACCCGGCATCTCGTAGGCAACGGGGCATAGCTGGTATTTGAAATCGTCCTGCTCATCGAATTTGACGTTCAAGTCGATGAACGGAAGCTGATTTTCCTCATCTACCCCCTCAATGAAGGTCGCATCCAGGCCCATGTTGCGCATCTCCAGATAGACCTCACGCAGCGCGGGCTGGGCGGTGGAGCCAATGAAGTCCCTGGCTTGATCGCTTGTTGGCCACGATATGTGGCGGGCGAGCCGCTTCTTCCAGTATTTCGAGTCTTCCCCGGTGCCGGCAGGTGCCGCGGCCCGCGATGCCAGTGCACGCTCCTGGGATTCCATCGCCCACTTCTCCGCGCGCAGCACCTTCATCACGGAAGCCATGAGTAGGTACATCACGACCGAAAAGGGCAGTCCGATAAGGACGGTGGCTGCTTGGAGGGTGTACACACCGTCGATAAGCAGCATCGCGAGAGTGAGCACACCGATGATGACAGCCCACACAATGCGCAGCCACGGAGCACCGTCAGAATCTCCTTTCGTCGCGTGCGAGGTCATGTTCGCCATCACCAACGAACCGGAGTCGGCCGACGTGATGTAGAACAGCAGCCCGACGATAACGGCGAGCCCGATGAGGAACGTGGCACCCGGGTATTGCTGCAGCAGGTTGTAGAAACCGGATTCTGGCACTTCCAGCGCCTCATTCAGGAAGTCGGTGTCGCCGTCACGGAAGAAACGCAGCGCGGAATTACCGAAGATAGAAATGACCAGCACAATGAACCCCGGCGGCACAAGCAGCACACCGAGAATGAACTCGCGTAGCGTGCGGCCGCGGGAGATGCGGGTGAGGAAGAGCCCGACAAACGGAGTCCAGGCGATCCACCAGGCCCAGAAGAACAGGGTCCAGTCCTGCAGCCACTGCCCGGCCGGGTAGTCGCTCATGCCGGCGGTATAGCCGAAGGTTTCCAGCAGCATGCCGGGGAAGCGGGAGATCGAGTCGCCGACGTTTTGCACTAACTGCGTGAGCAATGTCGCCGTCTGCCCGGTGATGAGGATCCACGCCAGCATGCCCAGCGCTAAGTAGACGTTGAGTTCCGAGAGGAACCGGATGCCTTTGTCGACGCCAGACACCGAGGAGACGATGGAGATCGCCACAGAGACGACAATCAGTGCCGTCCACACAGTGATGTTGTTCGGAATGCCGAATAGCGACGACAAACCGTAGTTGAGGAAGACCACGCCGATACCGAGAGAAGTCGCGATACCGAAGATCGTGCCGATCGTGGCGGTGACATCCACCGCGTCACCGGCAGCGCCCTTGACGCGCTTGCCGAACAGCGGCGCAATAGCCGAGCGCAGCGACAACGGCAGGTGGTAGCGGTAGGCTGCCAAACCCAACGCCACGCCCATGAGCGCGTACATTGACCACCCCGGCACGCCGTAGTGGAAGATCGTCCAGATCGGGGCCATGCGGGCGGCCTCGTCCGACATCGGGGCGACATCTGGGGGAGTGGCGAAGTTCGTCGCTGGGCCCGCGATGGCGAAGAACATCAAGTCCACGCCAATCCCGGCTGCGAAGAGCATCGAGGCCCACGTGAACAGGCTGTACTGCGGCCGTGAATGGTCAGGGCCCATGCGGATATCACCGAATCTGCTCAGTGCGACAACGAGCACGAACAGCACGATGAGACCGGCGGTGAGCACGTAGTACCACCCCAAGTTCGCTCCGATCCAGTCCATTGACCCGAAGATCACTTTTTCTGCCTGGCCCGGGAAGAACGCCGACCAGAGAACAAAA
This sequence comes from Corynebacterium sp. CCUG 69979, assembly GCF_024454095.1. Taxonomy (NCBI): domain Bacteria; kingdom Bacillati; phylum Actinomycetota; class Actinomycetes; order Mycobacteriales; family Corynebacteriaceae; genus Corynebacterium; species Corynebacterium sp. CCUG 69979. The sequence continues at coordinate 272,802 of NZ_JAGPZA010000001.1, forward strand.
CCGACAATGAGCACACCCGAGGTGATGAATACGGGCTTGTTCACCCGGGCAAAACCTTTTTCGTTCAATGCATCGTCGGTTTGCGATTCACCGGAAGAACCGGGATGCGAACCGCCGACACCATCTGAGAAAGAAGCGGTGGTGGTCACCGTGACTCCTTGAGAAAGTAGATCAAAATTTGCAAGAACCAGCTCCCTGTGACCGGGGGCCAGCTTTACTACACAGTAGTGACAGTCACCACACAGGGTCATGTGTTGCATCTTTTCCAGTGGCGCGGTGCACTCCACTCACCCCACTCCGGGCACCGTCACCCCCGCAGCGACCCGTGGAAATTTTGCAGAAGATAGTTAAACTACAGACGTTCAAGTAGCCACGAACCGAGAAGGACCTAGCAATGTCTACACCGAATAAGCCGAACTCAAACGAGCCCATCAACCCCAACGCCAACGAGTACGGATCATCCGGCTTCGACACCACCAAACCCGGTTCCCGCTCTGACAACACCGGCTCTGATTCGGCGCCTGGCTCTACGCCGTACTCCGGCTACGTCGAATCCTCCGTCCCGTCTTCGCGCAGGAAGCCTGGTGCCGCTGCCGGCACGTCCGATAGTTCCCACCCGGACACTACGGTGATCTCCACGAACCGCGAAGGTGCCGCCGGTTCTGCTTCGACAGGGGGTTACTCGTCGTCCCAGGGCTCTACGGCCTACAGCGCTGGTTCCGCGGGCGCAGGCAACACCAGCGGCACCACTGGTTCCGCGGGTGCTGCTGGCACCACCGGCTCCGCAGGTTCTGCAGGCGCCACCGGTTCGGCTGGCTCCATGGGTTCTGGCGTGCACGTCGGCACCTACCAGTACGGCCAGTCTGCTGAGCCCGCAGGCAATTGGGCCGGCACGAGCGCTTCTTCCAGCGCTCCGCAGTCCTACGGTAACCAGTACCCGTCGTCGTACGGCACGCCGGCAGGCCAGCCTGGGCAGCCGGGTCAACCGGCACAGTCGACGCAGACGAACCAGCCGGGCAACCAGTTCGGGCAGCAGCCGAGCTACTTCGGCCAGCCCCAGCAGGGCCAGCAGGCACAGTCCCAGGCGCAGTTCGGTGGCCAGTTCCTCAGCTCCGAGCAGGCCCACGAGATCCGCAGCTCCAACCAGGCCTACGGCGCTGACCAACCGTACGGTGCTAACCAGCCGTACGGCCAGCAGCAGCAGTTTGAACAGCAGCAGTTCGACCAAATGCAGCAGTTCGACAAGGTCCCGCAGGAGAAGGGCAAGGGCTTCTTCAGCTCGTTGTTCGACTTCAGCTTCCGCGAGTTCGTCACGATCGACTTCGTGAAGATCATTTACATTGTGCTGCTGGTCGCCGCCGCGGTCTTCTGGGTTCTGGGCTTGATCGGGTCCTTCTCCGGTTTCGAGGACGGCGCAGGCACCGGCATCATGTTCCTGCTCGGCTGGCTGATCTTCGGCACGCTGGCGACGCTGCTGCAGATCATCCTCATTCGCGTCGGCCTGGAGGCTCTCGTGTCGGTGGTCCGCATCGCTCAGAACACGACTGATCTGGTGGATGAGGAAAAGGGCGCCGAGGACGCTGTGAGCGTCGACAGCGCTGAAGACACCACCAAGTAAAAGCGGCTTACAGCAGCTTTTCGACGGCCGCCGGATCCGCATCCGACAACATCTGGCGGCACCGGTCGTACTCCGCGTTGTCGCCGATGGCCTGAGAGGTCAAGGCCAGCATTGCGATCGATTCGAGAACGCCGCGGTTGGGTTCGTGGGAGTAGGGCACCGGGCCCCAACCCTTCCACCCGTTGGCGCGCAGGCGGTCCAGCGAACGGTGGTAGCCGGTGCGCGCGTAGGCATACGCCACGAGCAGCTCTCCGCCATCTAGTTCGCGGCGGGCGCGGGCGGCCCACACACTGGGGGAGTCGGGGTGGGTGAGGGCGGTGTCGTCGTTGAGCAATTCTTTGCCTGCGGCGGGGTCGTCCGGTAGCTGCACGGGCGGCGGGGCCATCATGTCCTTGAATTCCATGGGGTCAATCCTGCCACTTCGGGCCGCGGCGGATGCGGATCGAGCCTTTCGCCGCGGCCATGTCGACTTCGCGGTCGCCCTGGGTGATGATCACCGTGCCCACAGCGGCGAGTTCAGCCGCAGCCGCGCGCACGTCGTCCATCAGGTCGCGCCAGTCATCGCCGTGGTCGCGTGCGACATCGGACGGGCAGATTGAGGATTCTGGTTTGCGCTCCGCCAGCTTAGCGACGATCTCTTCCCCCAACCCCACCTAACGCCCGCGGGCAATGTCGAGCGCGCCGGTGATCATCGGCACCTGGAGCGGCAACCGTGCCAGGGCGACGGCCTGCATGGGCAGGGGCTTCTTCCGCCACAGGTAGGCCATGTAGAGGTTGGCGGGGAACATGGGTGCCATGTTCTTCCGGAAAAAGTCAGTGAGGGCCATGCCCGCGAGTCTAGCCCCACAACTCGGAGGCGTTGACCCCGAACGAGTAGAGCGCCTTGCGCAGCAGCGGCAGCGACAGGCCGATGACGCTGGTCTGGTCCCCCTCAATCGAGTCGATGAACCAACCGCCCAGGGCTTCCAGGGTGAACGCACCGGCGCACTCGAGCGGTTCACCGGAGCGAGCGTAGGCCTTGATGTCGGCATCGGAAACATCGCCGAAGCGGATCTTCGTGGACACCGCATCGGTGATCCACGTGCCGTTGTAACCGATGGCGTGGCCGGTGATCAGCTCGGCGGTCTGGCCGCGCTGGGCCTGCCAGCGGCGGATCGTCTCCTCGACGGTGTGCGGCTTGCCCTGCAGCTGGCCGCCCAGAAAGAGCATGGAATCGCAGCCGACCACGATGTCGTCCGGGTAGGCCGGTGCGACGGCCTCGGCTTTAGCGTGGGCGAGGGAACACACGGAGTCGGCGGGGGAGGCGTCGATAAGCGAGGCGAGCAGGGCATCTTCGTCGATGTGCGCAGGCTTGACCACGGGCTCCACGCCGGCGTTGCGCAAGATCATCAGCCGCGACGGCGACTGGGACGCTAGAACAAGACGCACTAGAACAGCGCGGTCGAGTTGAACGCCGAAGGGTTGAACACCACCGGCCCGTGCACACGGTTGGAGGGACGGCCCCACAGGTTGCGGTGGCCGCCAGCGGTGCGGGACTTCGCCTCCTGCTGCAGGTCGCTCAAGACCTGGGTCAAAGCAGCGAGTTCGGCCTCAGTCGGGTTGCCCTTGACCACGGTGAACTGTGGCTGCGATGAGGACTGTGACTGTGTCATGGTTAGCTTCCTTCCAGATCTCGCTACAGCGGAATGTTGCCGTGCTTCTTCGGGATGGCGTAGACCACCTTGCGCTCCAGCAGACGCAGAGCTTCGGTGACCTGAGTGCGGCTGTGGGAGGGTTCGATGACAGCGTCGACAAGCCCGCGCTCGGTGGCCACATAGGGGGTGAGGTGGGCTGCAGCGTACTCGTCGGCGTCGACGCTGAGGTGCTCAGCGGCGGTGGTGGCGTCCGCAAGCGCGATCTGCGCGGTGGGCCACGCGAAGACCATGTCGGCGCCCAAGTCCTTCGAGCCCATGACCACGTACGACGGGCCGATGGCGCGGCGGGTGATCACGGTGATCTTGCCCACCTGGGCCTCCGCGTAGGCGAAGGCAAGCGCCGCACCGTACTTGGCGGAACCGAGGTGCTCTTCCTCCTCGGAGGGGAAGAAGCCGGGGGAGTCGACGAATTCGACGATGGGCAGGTTGAAGGAGTCGCAGACGCGGATGAACGCGGCGGCCTTCTTCGCGGCGGCGTGGTCGAGGCAGCCGGCCAGCACGCTCGGCTGGTTGGCCACAATGCCCACGGCGCGGCCGGAGATGTGCGCGAAACCGACGACAACGTTATCGGCGTAACCGCGGCCCAGCTCGACCAGGCCCTTGTCGGTGACGCGGGTGATGATCTCGCGGACGTCGTACGCCGCGGAATCATTGTCCGGGATGTAGGTGTCCAGGGAGCTGGTGTCCGGCTCGGCGGAGTTGTCGTTGATCGGGGAGGCGGCGCGGTTGTTCTCCGGCAGGAACGCGGCCAGCTCGCGCACGGTCTGGATGGCCTCCAAGTCGGATCCGGCGGTCAGGTGCGCCACGCCGGTGACCGTCTGGTGAATGTCGGCACCGCCGAGGGACTTCGCGGTGGCCACGCGGCGGGTCACCTTGGTCACTGCCGAAACGGAAGTCAGGTGCATCGTGGCGGACTCGACCATGACCACCAGGTCGCTCAACGGCACGAGCAGCGCCGCCAGGGAAGCGACTTCGCCCGCCACCACAGAGATCTGCGGCACGACACCGGAGGCTTCTGTCGCCTTGCGCAGGATGCGTGCCGACATCGCGGCGGTGACTACGCCTTCTTGCAGGCGCGCGCCGGTGGAATCGTGAATCGCGATGACCGGCACACCAGTCTTGATGGCCAAGTCGTAGACCTTCAGGATCTTCTCGGCGTAGACCTCACCGAGCTGCCCGTCGAAAATCGAGGAGTCGTGGGCGTAGACCGCGACGCGTCGACCGTCGATAAGCCCATAGCCCGTGACCACACCGTCAGTGACGGGCTTGGTGCGGTCCATGCCGTGCTCCTCGACGCGGTGGCGCGCCAAGGCGTCCGTCTCCACAAACGTGTCGGGGTCAACCAGCGCTTCCACGCGCTGGCGGGCCGTGGAAATACCGGCTTCACCTGCGGTGCGCGCGGCTTCGCTGCCCATCGGCTCGCGAGCCTCCGCCAAGCGGTTGCGCAAGTCCGTGATTTTGCCGGCGGTGGTGGTCATGTCGGGCTTCTTGTCGGTCATAACGCCTCATCCTACGGGGTCGGGTGCATCCATTCGCTTATCGACGCAACCTCCCCCACCGTTAACCACCCTTGTCCTGGGCCCTACTCTCCGTAGTGGCCGAGCATGTACTGGCTGCCGTTCCAGTAAAGATTGAACGCTTCGACATCACCGCTGACCGGTGCAATCCGTCCGTTGTCGAATCCGAGCGTGACGTGGTTCTGCAGCTTCACGCTTCCGGTGAGGTCCTGCTGGCGCTCGCTCCAGGAAAAGTCGATGGTGTCATCGTTGAGGGTCACGTTGGTGATCCCGCGGAAGGTACGCATATCTCCATCGGGCTTACCGTCGATGTAGAACGCGATGCCATCCGACACAGCGGCGCCGGTGCCAGCGGGTCCGTCGACGCTGCCGCGGCCGCCGTGGAAGATGATCCAGCTCACCGGCGCGCACGGGTCGTAGTGGTTATCGATGTCCTCGATCCAGTAGTTAAAGTCCGATCCGTCCGTCGAAGGCATCCGGCCCGGAGCAGAGTTAGAGGGGTACTGCTCGCGTGGATCTTTTGGCAGCTGCGCGCACTTCTCTGTGTCCTTTTGCTTGTCTTTGGGCTTCTCGGTGACGGTCTCGATGACGGTGGCCGGGCCCTCGGCGTCACCATCGTCCTGCGCGTCAGGGGCGGCTGCTGTGGTCAGGGCGGGCTCCTCCGAATCGGGGAGCGTGGACTGCGAGCAGCCTGCAAGCGCGAAAGCGCAGGCGAACGCCGTCGTTGTAGCGGCAAGCATTGTGACGATGCGGGTGCGGAACGTGAGCGGCGAGGAAGACATGTCAGCAGATTACACCGCAGCGGCCCCGTGGACCTGCGGTTGCGGGTGACAGTCTCCACTCGCTAAGCATTGGCGGCGAGTAGTTCGCGCAAGCTCTTCCGTGCCCGGTGCACCCGCACCTTTGTTGCAGAGAGGGAGGAGTCTTGGTGTTCAGCGATCTCCGCGAGCGTGAATCCGGCGACCTCGGCGAGCACGAGTGCTTCGCGGGACTGGTCGGGGATAGCGGCCAGCGCCTTCGTCAACGAGTCATTGTCGGCGATGGACTCCTCGAACTCCGCGGCAACGTCTTCGATCTCTAACGGGCCCGCGTCGTCGTTGCCACCGAGCGGGGAATCGATGGAGACCTCCGGGCGTCGCTTCCGAACAATCTCCAGCGACGCATTCGAGGCGATGCGGTACATCCACGTGCCAAAGCCCGACTCGCCCCGGAACTTCTCCAGGTTCTTCCACCCGAGGTACAGCGCCGCCGCGAAGGCGTCCTCCGCATCGTGATGGTTCGCCGTGATGCGCAGGCACACGTTGAACAGCTTCACCTCGTGCTGTTTCACCAGCTCAGCGAAGGCCGATTGATCGCCGGCCTTGGCGTTAGCGATGAGCTGGGGTTCGTGCATAACGGACAGGCTACTTTAGGGCAGCCCGGACTGCCCGCATAACCCTTGCAGATATGCCGGCGCGGGGGTTAGAAGTCCGGATCGGTGTCGAGATCCTCGTAGTCGTCAAGGGACATGTCGTCCGTGTCGTCGGTGTCCGCCGTGCTATCGAAGCTCTCCGTTGGGTCGGCAGAGTCCGGCATCTCGGGGTCGGTTTCTGGCGCAGGGTCAGAGTCTGGCTCGGTGGTAGCTGGAGCGGTGTCGGCGTCGACCGGGTCGTCGAGCGCGAGGTCATCGTCATCGATGGTGTCGGTCGCGTCGTCCTCGGCCGCGACATCGGGAACGAGGTCAGCCTCGTCCCACTCCGGCCACTCTTCGGTGGTGAACGCGGTGTTCAGGGAGCGTTCGGTCAAGCCTTCTGGGATCGGTTCTGGTGTGATCATGGCGTTAGAGAAGGTCGTAGGTCTTGAACCAGTCAACGGCATCCTGGGGCGAGGCGAAGTCGAAGGAGCTCATCACCACGCCGGTCTCAGTATCGGCGTAGGTGATCGAAGCATCGTAGAGATCATCGGAGTCGGCTCCGATGGCTGCGGATCCGTCGGAGTTTTCCTCCATGATCCCCTCATCGGACTTGGAGTAGCGGCCTTGCTTGATCAAGGCGCGTTCCCGCTTCGCGGCCTCCTGGTTCACGGCGAGGTTCACGTAGGAGGAAGCGTAGCGGCCTACCTCACGGAAGTGCTCAACCCCCTCGCTATTCGTGTTGACCTTGCACTGGATGCTGGGCGCGCCGAGGAGACCCGAACTGCTTGTGTTCAAGGAGCAGTTCTGGACGGCGCCCTGGAGCTTCTCCGGTAGTGCTGCATAGATCTCTTCGCCGGTCTTCGGCTCTGCGGACTCAGTCTGGGTTGGTGCCGTGGACTCGCCGGCGGATTCAGCCGCGGTGCCTCCATCCTGCGCCTGGTTCTCAGCGGGGTCGTTACCGCCGCGGGTCAGGGCGAAGGCGCCGATGCCGCCGATGAGGAGAACCGAACCCAAGACTGCGCCGACAGCCAGGGCGGTGCGGTTCTTCTTGCGGGGCTCGGACTGGCTAGGCTGGCCGGTCTGGCTCGACTGGCCCGGCCGACCTGCAGGACCCGGCTGGCCGGCGTACGTCGGCGTGATGGGCGCAGTCGAGGTATGCAGACCGGTGACAATCGGCGCGACGGCAGACAGCGCACCCTGGGCGACCACCATCTTCGGGTCGTCGAGGTTGGCCACCGGGCCGAGGCTCTTGATCTCCTCCTGAACCATCGGGACGCGGGATGACCCGCCGGTCATGTAGAGGGCTTTCAGGTCGCCGGGGGAGGTGACGCCAGCGTCGATAAGCGTCTGGCGCGTCAAGTCAGTCGCACGCTGGACGGGCTGACGGATGATGTCCTCGAACTCGTTGCGGGTCAGCGTCAACCGGACAGATTCGGATTCGCCGGGGACGGTGATCGTCGCGGTGGGGGATTCGGAGAGGACCTCCTTCGCACGGCGGATGCTGTCTTCGACGGCGTGGCGGTCGGACAGGGGCGCGCGGCGGCGAAGGTACTCGATCTGGTCCGGGTGGTCGTCCTCAAGCTGGCGGTCGACCCAACGCCGAATCAGGGCATCGAAGCTCTTGCCGCCCAGAGAGTTGTCACCGCGGGCAGCCACGATGTGAAAAGACCCGTCGTTTTGCGCCTCCAGCACAGCCACGTCGAGGGTGCCGCCGCCGAAGTCGAAGACGGCGATCTTGTCGCCCGGTTCCAACGGCTGGTTCGCCGAGTAGTACTGGGCGGCTGCCTTCGGCTCAGAAACCGTGCGGATGTTGGTGGCGTTGAGGCCGAGCTGCGTTGCAGCGTCGAGAAGCACCTTGATCTCCGCGTCCGTCCACGCCTCCGGGTGGGTGAGCACGAGCTCAGCCGGGCGGTGGTCATTGTGCTCGCGGGACGCCCGGCGCACCACCGACTCCAACACGGCAGCAACCGGGGTGGAGGCAGGAATGTCGTAGCCGTTGATCTGGAAGATCTGCTGCGGGATGACGCGCTTCGGCGCGGCGAGGAAGCCGTCCGGGTTGCCCTCCGCCTTGTTCAGGGCCACGTCGCCAGTCTCGACGTGTTCGGGGGTCTCAATGTACACCGACGACGGCATGGTCATCCTGTCGTGGGACAGGCTGACGGCTTCCACACCACCGCGGGTCGGGTTCGTGTGCGCCGCCGCGGTGTTGGATGTGCCGAAGTCAATGGACAGAGTCCAGTCCTTGGACATGGGGGTCCTCCCTAGCAGTAGGTGGTCTTCATGGCTAACAGTAGTTAGATGCCGGGGCGGGGCGGGAGGTTACACCCCGCCCCGGAAAAACCGGAGGGTATCCGGCCTTTCCAAGGAAGGGGTTCTAAGACTCCGCTGCTGGGGTTTCAGCAGTCGTTTCAGAGAGGGTTTTCGCGGCGCTATCCGCATTGTTTTCGGCCGTGTTCTCTGCAGTGTTTTCTGCGGTGTCCTCCGCCGAGCTCTCTGCAGCGCCGTCCGCGTTGCCCTCTGCCTCAGCTACCGCAGCGCGCAGCATCAGGTACTGGGCGGCAACCATCTGGGACAGCTGGGTCTTCGGGTCGACCTTGTTTGCTTCTTCTTCCGGGTCGTTGCCAATGGTCGCTTCGGAGTTCACCGAAGTGTTTTCGAACTTGGAGATGTGGGCGTAGTAGTTCTCGTACTTCAGGTAGCAGTAGTGGAGCTTTCCGCTGCCCTCGTAGGTGGAGTAGCACTCGGTGCCGGGCACGCCCTGCGGCTCGTCGAACTTCTCCGGGTCGTCTTCGGAGTCCAGGGCACGGAAGGACGCCAGCATCATTTCCGCGTTCTGCGGGTTGGCCAGACGGAAGAGAGTGGATTCACCGATCGCCATGGCCTCGATGTCGGCTTGGTCCAGCAAGCGGGAGACCTCACCGGTGGCCTTGAACATGCCGTTCATCGCGCGCTTGTTCATGTGGGCGGGGACAGGGCCGGTCATCTCCACGCCCTCTGGGGACATCACGACGTACTTCAGGATGTTGTCCGGGTCCATCGGCTGCAGTTTGTCGTGTTTGCCGAAGCCTTCTTCGGTCTTGTGGGTTTCAATGTCATCCATCATCGGAAGCTGCATGGTGAGGAACTTCGACATGTAGTCCACCGCCCACGTCAGGTCTTGGTTCTTTTCCTCTTCGGCCATATCCAGGTCCCGGTTGTCCATGGCGTTGGCGAAGATGACGAACTCGTTGTACGTGGTCACCATGTGGACTTGGTCGCCTTCTTCATCCTTCATGCCAGCGGCACCGGGGTGGCCTGGAATGTCGATGTACTCCAACGGGTAGGTCGTGTCGTCTTCCCAGTTGATGCCGCCCTCTGCCAGGTAAGTGTCGCGAATTGCGTTGGCGAACCCTTCGGCAGAGGTCGGGTCGGTGAAGCGCCAGATGTAGTTTTCGGCGATCTGGTTGCCGTCCTCGTCGCTGGCGGGGTGAATGTAGCCGGAGATGTAGTTCTTCTCAAACGGCTTGGTCGCCTCGTTCACTGCGTCGGGGAAGACCAGGCTGATCCGGCCGAACGTGTTGTAGCGCACTGGCATGCGGCCTTGGGTGAACCGTTCTGGGTCGACCTCGTAGGGCAGCAGGGTTTGGTAGCCGATCTGGTTGCCCTCTGAGTAGGAAGTCATGTCAACCGGGGTTTCGGGCCATCCCGGGTGCGGTTCCTTGCGGTACTGGCCGGTGTCGTATTTCTCTTCTTCGGGGACCTCGGAGGTGGTCTGCTCTTCGGAGGCTTGCTGCTCTTCTGGCTGCTGGAACTGCTCCAGCACGGAGCAGCCGGTCAGCGCGCCGGCAGCGGCAACGGTGGTGAGGATCGCGGCGACGCGGGTGCTGATACGGGACACGGGGGAGGGGCCTTTCTTCATGAAGGTGCGATGCGGTCACAGTTTGGATGCGGGGAAAGCCTGCGAAGGTTACACCCTGGAGGGCGGTTTCGTTCTGAATTTTGCATAAGAGTCTGGCATATCTTTCCTCCGCGCGCGTGGAAAGGGGCTGTCCCTGCCCCGCCCGGCGATATCTCCGCCACAATGGGGGACGCATATACTTCCCTCTAGCTAACCCCCACACGTGAGAAAGCTTAAGAAGTGACCCAGCCGGATCAATCCACCGCAGCGCCTGCAGCCCAGCAGGAGGACGTGCACGCCAAGGCCAAGGGCTACATTGACCGTGTCTGCGAGGGGATCTTGGACAAGCGCGGACGGGCGAAGGTGTCGGTGCGAGTCAAGCAAGCGGCGTCGGCGGAGCTGCAAACGAATACAGTGATTCTCGCCGGCGAGGTCAACCGCGGCAAGAGTTCGTTGGCGAACGCGCTTGTGGGGTGGCAGGGAGTCTCACCGTCGAGCACGGACTTTACGACGGTCATTCCCATCGCCATCGGACCTGAAACCGAGGAAATCCCCGCCGGTAGTGCGGCCTTGATCTCGGCCGAGGGAACGGAGATTCATCCGCTGACCGAATTGCCCAGCCGCGTGGACCGCGCGTTGCAGTCCTTCGACGGATTCGTACCCACCCGTGCGCACATTGCTGTCGACGGTTCCAAGATGGGCGACACCATTGTCATTGACACTCCCGGCATCGGCGGCATCGGCTCTGCGGACTCAGCTGTGCAGGCGGACACGGAGAACTTCGCCAGTGTGGTCGTTGTGGTGGCAGATGCTTCTAGCCCGTTGACCAAGCCGGAGATGGACTTTCTCAAGCACGCCCACGAGGTCTCCGCGTCCGTGGTCGTGGCGGTGACCAAGACGGATAAGAACATGACGCGGTGGCGCGACATCGTCGCCGAGGACGAGAAGCTCATTGCCGCCCACGTCGGCGAGAACATTCCCGTCATCGGTGTGTCCTCGCTACTGCCGTTCGCAGAACTGGGCACTGACGACGACAATGTCGATGCCTTCGCCGGCTTGGCACGGCTGCGTAAAGAGATCGCGGATCGCTTCGCCAGCGCGGAGTCGCTGCCGGTGGCCAACGCGCTGCGGATCATGAACCGTGCGCTGGAAGACATCGAAGCGGAAATGGAGACGGAGCAGCGCGATCTCGAGCAGGCCGAGGATGTTCTGCCTGAACTGGAGGAGCAGAAGGCCAGCTTCGAAGAGCTGCGCCAGCAGGCCAAAGTGTGGGAACGCCACTTGAACCGCGACCTCCAGCTCATGCGCCAGTCTGCCGCGGACAAGTTGGATGAGGATCTCATGGAGATCCGCACGAAGTGGACGGATTTCATCGACAAGCACGGCATCCAGGTCTTGCGCAAGGATCCGCAGCACTTCACCCGTTTGATGGAAGAGGATTTCCAGCGTGCGGTGGTGGTGTCGGTCAGCCAGTTCGGTAATGATGTGGAGGCCTATCTGCACAAGATCTTCGGCAACTCCACCGTCCCAGACGAGATCATCGCGGAGATCCGCGAGCAGCTGCACATCGGGGAAATCCGTACGGCTGAAGTGAACCGCAACATGCGCGACACGTTCGACCCGATGATGCTCATGATGGGTTTCTCCGGCGGTTCCACCATTGGTGGTCTGCTCGGTGCGGCCCTGGTGCCCGGCGTGGGCATCATTGCGGGTGCCGCGTGGTTCGGCGTGACCTTCGGGTTCCGTGCCATCAAGTCGGGTAAATCCCAGCTGAAGAGTTGGCTCAATGAGTCCCGCAATTCGGCGGTGAAGCACACCAACAACATCTTGACGCAGTTCACACTGGTGGCTCAACCGCTGATCTCCGCCCGTTACACAGCCCAGTTGGAAGCGCAACTGGGTGACTTGAAGCAGCGCATCGCGCGTGCTCAAAAGACCATTAATCAGCGGCAGGAGACACGGAATCGGCGCCTGGAAGTGATCAAGAAGAACCGGTCGCGCGTGCGCAAGGCTCACGGTGATGCAGAGACCATGATCGATCAGCTCACGGCACGGAAAGCGGGGTAGTACATGTCCATTCTCGAATTGATTGCGAATGAGCTGCACCGCTTGGCGTCGCTGTCGCCGGAGATGGCCCACGCCTGCGGCCCGCTCATCGCGCGCGTGCAGACGCCGCCGCGCATCGTCATTGTCGGCCGCATCAAGGCCGGCAAGTCGACGCTGCTCAACGCGCTCGTCGGCGCGCCTGTCGCGGAGACCCGCGCGCTGGAGGCCACCAACGTGGTCACCGTGTTCCAAAACGGCATGCCGGATCGCGCCGTGGCCTACCTGCGCAGCGACGAGCAGGTCCCCATCCCGATCCAGCGTGGGCGCGTGTCCCAGTTGCCGGTGCCGGCGGCGGAGATCGCGTTCATCGACCGCTGGTTGCCGTCGCAAGCGGTGAGCAGGTACACGCTCATCGATACCCCGGGTACAGCAACGCTGACAGCGGAAAATGAAGCCACAACGCGCGCCGCGCTTATCGACGGCTACGAGCAAACCCGTTCCGCCTCCGTCGACGCCGATGCTGCCGTGTTCCTGTTTGACTCTGCACCCCGCCGCGACGAGGTCGAGTTCATCCAGCAGCTCGGTTTCACACCCTTGAACACGCTGGGCGTGCTGTCGCGCGCGGACTCCTTCGGTGAGGGGGCCTTGGGCGACGAAGACCCGATCATGAAAGCCCACGAGCACGCTGCGCGCCTGTCCCAGCAGCTGGGCGGTTTCGTCTCCCGGGTCATGCCGGTTTCCGCCCTGTTGGCGCAAACAGTGGCGACGGGCGTGGTCAGTGAGTCCTTGACCCGTGAGATCGCCGCGGTGACATCGCAGTCGCGTTTGGAGCTTGTCTCCGCCCTCTACTCGAAAGGCAATAAGGGTTCCGGTGGACCCCGCAACATCGATGCCAGCTTCTCCGCCCACTCCCTTCAAGCGGCCCCGGACCCGAACCGGCACGCAGCGCACCGCATCGAGAACGTCGTCGACCTGATTGGTGAGTACGGCCTGTTCCGCGGCCACGAGGAAGCCGTCAAGGGCGGCGCGGCGTTCAATGACTGGCTGATCCGCGCCTCTGGCATCGGTGCGATCCGCGAGGCGCTGGAGCGCGACCTGTCCTGGTACGCCTACCTGCACCGCGCTGGTGAGATCCTCACTGACCTTGAGGGGCTGGTCTACCGCCACCCGGCCTTCACCGAGCCGATCCGACACACGCTGCACACCCTGCGCAACCACCCCGTTGCCATCCCGGCGAAGTTGTTGATCACGCTGAAGTCGCTGCTGGCAGCGCATGCTTCCGAGGAGTTCATCCACGAAGCCGCGCGGCTCGCCCATGCTGGTCCGCCGCCGACGCGCTTGGACCTGCCGCCGAACGCGAACCCGTGGACGGTTCTGGACCGCATCCGCGAGCGTCGTTCCCAAATGCAGATGCTCTCCTTCGGGCTGCTCGACCCTTCGGAGGAAGAAGCGATGGTCGTGTTTAACCAGGCCTACGACCAGATGGAGCGCGACACCCAGGCGCTGACCTAAGCGGAGCCTAGCGCTGCTTTTGTTGCATCGAAGCACTTAGCAAGGTTCGCCGCTACGGATTTTGTAGAGTTTCTCCTGAAGGTCTGGTGAACCCGCATCGATCAAGCGTTGGAACATTCCATCATTTCGTAAGCGCTTCCTTTCCTGCTCCGCTTCACGTCGCTGCTCTACCTCCCAGAACCTAGTAGCCTTGGTGAGCTGATTTGGAAAACAAGTAGAATCCTTCGTCGGAGAATTGGACCATACAACAGAATTATCGGTCGGATGCGAGAGCTTAAAAATCTCTCGTCCTAGATCTACTGACCAAGCGAACTGGGACTCCTCCGCGAAGTGGTAGTCCGTCAACCTCCCCAAAAGAGCGCAAGTCCAGTCAACTAGCTGAACGGTGTTGTAAAGATGGCTCTCGGTCTGTAATGGAGTTTCGACGATGCTGCGATTCGACTTGTTACTGCGCGAGTAAATCGTGGCGCTCAGAGTGGCCACTGCGCGTTCACGGTTGTCAGTTTCCGTAGCATCCATAACTACGAGTATTAGCTCTTCCTCGTCTGAGGCAAGGGATCCGAGCCTGTTGATGGCTTGAATAAGACAATGGTTCTCCCTGTCCTGGGATTTCTCTCTTGTTTTACTCACTGGACCAACGGGTTTCTGCTGTCCGTAGAAGAAGAGATGTCCGCCGAACTTTCCCAGCTTCCGGTAGATACGGGAGAGCGCCGGGGCTAGTTCGTCCCCGTAGCGCTTAATGTTTCGCGTCGTGAGTAATGCAGAACCTTTCTTTTCCCACTGGTCTGACGGCACTCCGGATAGTTCGATCTCCACGGCGAGTAGCTGCTCTTTAACGTACTTGAAATAGCCACTCATCTCGCGAACGTTCTCAGCAGGCAAGATGTAACCTGCGTAACCGAAACACGGATGCGTGTTGTATTTCGCGTGGTCGTGAGAGATGTACGGACCTTGGTGTCCGAACTCGTCAATATAAGCGATAAGCATTCGTGAAGCCCCCAGCAGATAGCTCAGTGGCCGAGTCGCTCAAAGCGACCCGGCCACCGGAAATAGCGCGGTACGTGTGTTTCAACGCCGCCACTGTGGTCCCAACTTTAGATGGTGCTTTGCGCGATCGCAAGCGGGATAAGACGATGCTTCACATTTCAAGCCTTGTTCTCAAGTCCAGCTGACACACCAAAACCCAGGAAAGCAAGGTCCATGTGGTGCGTCACTCTGTGCTAGTCGCTTCTGGCAGCGCATGCTTCCGAGGAGTTCATCCACGAAGCGGCACGGCTCGCCCATGCTGGGTTACCGCCGAACGCGAATCCCTGGCCGGTTCTGGACCGTATTCGCGAGCGCCGGTCCCTGATGCAGATGCTCTCCTTCGGCTTGCTCGAGCCGTTAAGTGATCACATGGTTCACCAATTGATAAATTGATAAAACCGGAGCGCTGAGCTTCACAGCCCTTGGATCAGGTCGCCGTATTCGTCCTGGCCGCGGTGACGGAACACGGCGACGGTGCGGCGACGCGGGGCAGTCGGTTCAAGGTGAAGAGCTTCATTGATGGCGGCAAGCGCTGATTCAGAGTTGCCGGCGAGAGCCGGATCGAGGCCCATTGAGTCCAGGAGGTGAGCCAGGTCTACCACTGCGTCATCTGCAGGAAATGCACGAGCGGGAGCGGGGAAAACCGCGAATTCCTCCGGAGCGAAACGGAGCCACACCCGGTCGCCCACGGATACCTCGGCCTCGAGAAGGAAGCGGCGGATCGTGGATGTGTCGGACTGCTCCGCTGCGTTCACGCCCACGAACTGGTCACCCAGGCGGCTCGGCACAGCGACTTCACCGCCCGCCGGTACACCGTAGATACTGGCCACACCGAGCGGCAGGCTGAAGCCGGATCCTCCCAAGTGATCGTGGTTGACAGTGAGCAGCATGCACCACGCATCGTCGCGCCAGTAGAGGTCCGGGTCATCCTGCGGGTCAACCTCGGTCGTCTCACCCCGGCTGGTATCAGAATCGCTGGTGGCATCGGAGTGGTCGTGGAGCACGGAATCCGCCCCACCGGCATAGGCCTCCAGACCCCACTCGCGTAGCCCGTAGAGGTCAGATGCCACACGAATAATGCGCTCATCGACGTTCACGGCGTTGGTGATAAAGCGCTCATTGATGTCCATCGGCGTTGCCTGGGCAATCTCCGCGGTGCTCATCGGCGCTCCGTTGAGCGACAGCACGCCCGCGGCGAAGTCTTGGTGGCTGGACGCGATGAGGACGTGCGCGTCGTCGGAAAGCACGACCAGCCCGTTGCGCTGCGACATCCATTCCGCCAGAAGATCGCGGTCGGTCCCTAAAGACTCGGCGGCTGCGCTGATAAGCGCCGCGTTATGCTCGTCGGCAAGCTCTGCCAGCGCCGCGTCGACAGCGTTTGCGAAACCCGGCGCGGCGATCCACGTTTCGTCGGTGTCCCACAAGCCCCACATGCGGAAGTAGTGCTCGTACGTGCCAGTGAACGGCTCTGCATCCATTGCCAGCGCTGGAAGCTGCGCGTTCACCGAGGCGGTTGTTGACAGCGGCAGGAACCTCGCCGCGAGATGGTGCGCAACGTCAGTTGATAGGGCGGTGGTCCCCACGACGTCGTGTCTGATCTCCGCGTCGAGCTGCTGGATGCGCTTGTGCGAGATGTTGTAGAGTTCGCCCAGCTCTTCCAGCGTTGTGTCACCCATGTAGTGCATGGATATCATGGTCATCTTCATCGGATCGTCCGAGCACGCGGCGGCTAGTTCTTCGACGCACCGCGCGAACAGTCCCGCAATCGCGTCTCCCGCCATGCGCTTTTCGACGCCCGGTGCCAACCCCCTTACCCCACGCGGCAACTCCGTCCCCGTCAGCGTGAGCCAGCCAGCGAGAATGTCCAGTTCCTTTTCGATTTCAGCCTCCGTCTCCGACTCTGTGGCGTCATCGGGGCCGGGGTCGGCGGACGCCAGCGGCTCGTCGGGTGCGTCTGCGGGTGATGCCGGCTGATCCTGCGGTTGTTCTGTCTCCATGCTGGCCAGCAACCGGGAAAAGTGCAGCTCGCTGACAATCGGGATGTTTAGTTCGCGGGCACGGCGGGCCTTGCGGCTCATGGTGTCCGGGTTCGCAGCAACGAGGAGCGCAGTATTCTGTCCTACCCCGCCGACCGTTAGGCCGTGGCTGAGTGCCCGGGTTCTCCACTCTTCGCGCGACACGTCCATGGAACCGGTGAATGCGATGCGGTCGTGTGGGGTCAGCTCGACCCATTCCTCATCGTGATCGTTGTCCATCTGAGGCGTGGCGATGAGCTCATGGACCAAGGCCGGGTCAACGGCGAGTTGTTCGGCCAGCGTGCACAGTTCGGTTTTCTCGCGTTCGGTGATGACACCGTCGACCCAGGCTTTGCTGGCGATCTGGCGGATGAACTCCTCGTGGATCTTCGCGACATCCTCCTCGGTGAGTCCTGTGTCGTGGGCGAAACGGGCCAGGCCGTAGAACTCCGCCGGGGTGAGGTGCCGGTCGCCGAGGCAGACCCGCAACAGCTCGCGGTACTGGTCCGTGTCCGTGTCGCCGCCCGCGGGAAGCGTTTGGATGAGACGCGCGAGCCAGTTCTCTTCACCGCCGGGCTCATGGAATTCCGCCGTCTCGGTGTGCTCGGTGTGCTCGGTGTGCTCGGTGTGCTCGGTGTGCTCGGTGTGCTCGGTGTGCTCGGTGTGCTCGGCGGGTTCTGCGGTTTCTGCGGTCTCTGCGTTCTCCGCGGCGAGATCTTTCCGGGTGATCAACGTGGCGTTGGTGGGGGTCGTGTTGCCGGTGAAAAGCAGAGGAACGCCAATGAGCGTGCCGGAGAGGGTGCGCAAGAGTTCCGCTGTCGCTGCCGCGTTAGGTAGTGCGGCGTGTGGCTCGCTATTGGTCAGACCTGCTGCCTCGAGTGCGTCGGCGAGGCTACCGCAGCCCAGCTGCGCCGTGGCCAAGTCCTTCGTATCTACCCAGTGGGCCTCACCGACGTTCGTGGGAATGCCCACGCGGCGGAACTCCTTCGAAAGGAACCGCTTCTCAAACGACGCGTTGTGCGCCACCCCGATCCTTCCCCTGATCACTTGAGCGAGTTCGGGCGCGACTTCTTCCCACGTCGGCGCGTTCTTCAAATGCGTGGCGGTGAGCTTGTGCACGTGGCAGGTGGCAATGTCCCGGTTCGGCTGCACCAATGTCTCCCACGTTCCCTGCTCCCGCAGCTGCTGGTCCAGCAGCACGACACCGACTTCGACGATGCGATCAGAACCACCAAAACCGGTTGTCACAACGTCGATGACAGCGAAGCCGGGGTGCGGGCTCATGGCAGAAAATTCTCCAGCAGGAAGGGGCTAGGACTCCCCCACGGTAGTTCACCCTCCAGTGGGGCGCACGGCGAAAGATCGGGCTGGAAGGGCTACTGCGGATATTCAACGGTGGTGTTCAGGAAGCATCAGTTATCTTCACCGGCGGCGTCCAGTGCCCGGCCCGTCTGGAACCGTTCAGGTGGTCTTTCTCACCGGCCCAGATGAAGATGACGATGACACCGGATAACGGTGCGGTCCGGACAGGTTTAAGTCCTTTTGTGTGCTCGGGAAAGATCCCCTAACCCGCTTATTCTGGCATCCACGAAACCGGCACGACGTTCTTCACCGTTGGCACCAGCGGGTGGACGCAAAACTGCGCTGCTCAGATGATGTAACCACCTGCCGGCTTTCAGCTTTCGTCGAGCGAGGAGGATCGGTCACGCCATTTTCTTTTGATAATCCAGAGATGGATCACGGCAAGTGCGGCGCCGCATGTAAGTGGCGCTGTAAAGCGCAGCGTCAACGCCAGTGCAATTCCCCACGTGCTGTCCTTCACTGACTCCGTTGACTGGAGAACAACCCAAAGTCCCACGGCAGCCGCGACCGTCGTCACGAGCGACACAAGGAACAACACGGTGACTGCTCTGATCCACTTCTTACCCATTGCGGTTAAATTCTGCCTAGCGGAGTGCGGCGATGACGCGGCAGACTGGCGCGCTCCGCCGCGCGGCAGCCACGTGCTCGGCGGGGGATCGTTCGGCCCGGGTTCTGGCTCGAACTGATTCCAGTAGCTCTCCGGCCTTCCGGTGGGGTGAGCCATGTCGCTGTCGCCTTCCTCTGGGGGCCGAAGTGGATATCAGTCAATATCACGGTACGCATAACGCGAGGCCACTGTGGTGTGTGACCTCGCGTTATGGTCTGAATTCTGTGCCGGAGTTTACCCGTATCGGGCCTCGAGAATCAAGGGTGTGAGCTGGGTAGGCTTTAGTTCCTCCGGCCAATCTGGCAGGGCCCCGCTCGGGGCCCAAGCGATGGCCCAGGAGGCGCGTTCTTCGGGGGAGTCGCCTCCGTGGCCGCCCTCGTCCACGTGACCGTGGTCCGTGGTAATCACCACGAGCCAGTCTTCACCGAAGGTGTCGTAGCGGAACTGAATGTCCTCCGTCAGGGTCTGGACATGCGCATCCACCCGTCGGATCGCGTCGGCGTACTCATCCGACACTGCGCCGTAGACGTGGCCGGCGTCGTCCACGTCGCAGCAGTATACGAACCCCATGTCGAATGCCGGCCCCCGCAGTGCTGCGTGGGCGTAGGCCACGCATTCAGCGTCGGTAGCAATGTAGCCATGGGTTTCTCCGTCGCGTGCGACGATGCGGTGCAGGCCCGCCTTCTGCTGATCGTCCCGCGGGTGGAGAATCGGTCCCAGCCCCGCCGGATCGATCAGCACCGGCCAACCAGCCGCCGCAAACGTGCGGGTGGTGGTGTCCCGGTGGAACGCCAAAGAGAGAACGTCGGGGTAGGCCCAATGGTGGCTTCCCACCATGGTGTTGTCCACAATCCCGTGCTCGGCGTGCGAGGCTCCCGTCAACAGGGAGGCCCACCCCGGCCCAGAGATGGTCGGCACTTCCATCGTGATGGTGGAGAAGCGGCCTTCCTCGGCCAGGCGGGGAAGAACGTTACCGACGCCGTCACGCTGGACGAGGTCCCACCGGGTCCCATCGAGACCAATGATCAAGATGGGCCGGTGCGCACCCGGGCCGACATCGTT
The DNA here is from genome assembly GCF_024454095.1 of Corynebacterium sp. CCUG 69979. NCBI lineage: Bacteria > Bacillati > Actinomycetota > Actinomycetes > Mycobacteriales > Corynebacteriaceae > Corynebacterium > Corynebacterium sp. CCUG 69979. The sequence goes on from NZ_JAGPZA010000001.1 coordinate 292,531, forward strand.
CGTGCCCTGATGCTCGTTGCTTGGGATCAGCATGTGTGAACCTGCTCCTTACTCGTGCGGCTGACCTGCTTGGAGCGTCGGGTAGGTGCCCAGCGGACGCTTCGCGTACAGCTCCTGGGCGACGGTCAGCTCCTCCTCGGTTGGGGTGTCGATCACGGCCTCGGAACGGACTAAGTCCAGCTTCACTCGCTGGCCCGGGGCGATCTGGTCGGCCTTCGTGGTGGAGACGTCGACACGCACCTGGCCCGGATAGTCGTCGTGGTCGAGCATCACGGCGGAGAAGATGCCACGGAGCTGAATGTCCTGGACGGTGAAACGGCCCTGCTCGTCGTGACGCAGCTCGAACTCCTCCGGGCGGAGAAGCGCGATCATGATGTCGCCGTCGGAGGCGGGCATGTCCTTGTTCACAATGTCCATCTCGACATCCATCACGTTGAGCCGGCCGTTGCGCACCACGCCGGGGATACGGTTGGTAATGCCGACGAAGGAGGAAATGAACGGGGACTCCGGGTGGCGGTAAATCTCGGCCGGGGTACCGATCTGGGCGATCACACCCTCATTCATGACACCGATGCGGTCCGCCATGACCAGAGCTTCCTCCTGGTCGTGGGTCACCATGAGGGTAGCGATGCCCTCTTGCAGCTGAATGCGGCGGATCTCGTCGCGCAGCTGCACACGGACCTTGGCGTCGAGGGCGGACAGCGGCTCGTCGAGAAGCAACACCTCCGGCTCCACCGCGAGAGCGCGAGCGAGCGCGACACGCTGCTGCTGACCACCCGACATCTGTCCCGGGTACTTCGCGGCGTGCTCATTCAGGCCGACGAGCTCAACGAGCTCTTCCGCGCGCTTACGGCGAGCTCCCGCATCAACGCCACGGATCTTCAGGCCGTATGCGACGTTCTCCACCGCATCCATGTGCGGGAACAGGGAGTACGCCTGGAACACGATGCCCAGGTTGCGCTTGCGGGTAGGTAGGCCCGACACCTCGCGGCCGTTGATGATGACCTCACCGGAATCTGCTTGCTCAAGACCGGCGAGGATCTTCAGCGAGGTGGACTTACCGCAACCGGAGGGGCCGAGGAGAGCGACCATCTCGCCCTCGCCGATGGACATGTTGAAGTTACGCAGGACGGTTTTTTCACCGTAGGACTTGACTAGATCCTTGACGATCACAAAGGGCTCAGCCATGGCTACGAGGCCTTTCTATTCTTTTTGAGCGAGATGGTGGATGCCGCTCTATTCTTTTTGAGCGAGATGGTGGATGCCGCCGAGATCAAACTGAGCAGAATCCAGGTGAAGATCATGACGAAGAACGACAGGGCGGCGATACCGCGCGGGTTCGTCGAGGACACTTCGACCATGAACACGGGGAAGGTGTACTGCAGGAGCAGGGAGGCGATAGCGAACTCGCTGACCACCATTGCGATGCAGAGCAGCGACGCGGACAGCATGGCGACGCGCAGGTTGGGGATGACTACGCCGCTCAACGTCTGCCAGGTAGTCGCACCCAGCGACGACGACGCAGCGAACATCGTGCGCAGGTCCAAGGCCTTTACACCAGCGTCAATGGCGCGGTAACACAGCGGCAGCGCGTTGATCACGTACAGCGGAACGAGGATCCACATCGAGGTGAGCAGCCCCGGGGCGAACGGCCGGAAGAACACCGACACACCGTTGACCAGAGCCACGGCCGGGACCACGAGCGGGAGCACCGACAGGAACTCCGCCGCCTTTGCCATCTGCGGCGCCTTGAGGTTCAGGAAGATGATGGTGGGCACGAGAAGAATCAGCATGACCAGGGTGGTCACCACCGTCAACAGCAGCGTGTTGATCAGGGATTCGCCTGCGCGCGAGTGGTTGAAGGTTTCCGCCAGGGTGTCTGTGGTGAAGCCGACACCCGGGCGGGTGAAACCGAAGACGGCAGCCGCCAACCAGGGCAGCGCGAAGTAGATCGCAGCGACGATGAGGATCGCGGTCGAGGCTGCCGACGTCTTGTGCTGGTTGCGGCGGCGGACCTGCTTGTCGGACGCGGGGTCAATGGCTTCCTCGGCCGGAGCTGTCGTTACTGGTTGAGCCATTTTTCACTCCTTCTGGTGAAGTAGATGCGCAGAGCCATCGCCGCGATGATGATGAGCATCATCCAGGTGACCAGCGCAGCTGCAAGGCCCGGGTTGAGCAGCACGTTGCCGCTGATGAAGAAACCGATGAGGATCGGCACCAAGTTGAGCGAGCCGCCGGCCAGGGCGAACGCGGTGGCGTAGGCAGCGAATGCGTTAGCGAACAACAGCAGCAGGGAACCCAGGATGGCGGGCCACAGAACGGGGATGACCACATCCTTGATGTATTGGCTGCGGGTGGCGCCGAGAGACGATGCAGCGTCGTACCACTCTTTGCGGATGCCCTGCATGGCCGGCAGCATCAGTGTGGCCATCAGCGGAATTTGGAAGTACAGGTACACCAGCGACACACCCCAGAAACCGGTCAACGAGAAGACGTCGCGGAAGCCGGGCCAGCCGTTGGCGATGGCAACGGTGAGCAAGCCTTCGGTGCCCAAAAGCGCGATGAACGCATACGCCAGACCCACACCACCGGACTGGGCGGCGAGAGCGGAGAAGCTGTTGATCAGACCGGAGAGCTTGCCCGGGCGCCTGTCGTGGGTCAGTGCCCACGCCAGCAGCACGCCGAAGAAGCCACCGACGACGGCGGTGAACAGGGACAGGTTGAAGGTGAGGACGAACGCACTGCGGTAGGTCGAACCCATTGCCTCGCCCATCGTCGCGAGCGTGAAGTTGCCTTGGGGATCTTGGAACGACTTTAGGGTGTTCGCCAGGATCGGCATGATCAGGAAGACAGCCAGAAAAAGGAAGTACGGGAGGGCACCGAGGGAAGCAGGGTTGAAACTGAACTTCCCTTTGGGTGTGCGCTCCCGCTTTTCCTTCTTCTTGCCGTTCTCGTCATGCCCCAGAGTAGATTGCGGTTCCACCGCGTCCTGGGAAGAAGAGACGGCGCTAGACATTAGTTACGGACCCTCTTTGCCCACTCGGTAGCGATGACTTCGTTGGCCTTGTCGCCCTGCTCAACGGACGGGACCTGCACCTTTTCCAGGACAGCCGGGTCCGGCAGCTTCTCCATAGCCTCATCGGAGAGTTTGCCTTCTTCTGCCAGCTTGGTGAAGCGGGACGGGATAGCGCCGCCGAGGGCGTACTGCTCTGCGCCCTCGTCGGAGTTGAGCCACTCAACCCACAGGCGTGCCGCGTTCGGGCGCTTCGGGTTGACGGAGATCGGCTGCGCGTAGAAGTTGCCGAAGACGCCGTCTTCCGGAACGACGCGCTCAAGGTCGACGCCGTCCTTCTCCAGCTGCTCGGTAGCGCCAACCCAGTTGTAGTTCCAGTCGAGGACGATCGCGGCCTCACCGGTGGTCAGAGCGGCAGCCGGGTCGGAAATGCTCACCAGGTTGCCGGACTTGGACAGCTCCTCAAAGAAAGCGACACCCGGCTCAATGTCGTTGAGGGAGCCGCCGTTAGCCAGCGAAGCAGCGAACACGCCGGCGATGGAGGATGCGCCCTGGCGCGGGTCGCCGGACAGAGCAATCTGACCCTTGTACTTCGGGTCGAGCAGGTCCTTGAAGGTCTTCGGGACGTCGTCGACCTTCTTGGTGTTCACACCGAACTCGATCACGCCGTAGTACGCGGACACCCACTTGCCTTCCGGGTCCTTGAAGTCGTCGGGGATCTCGTCGAAGGTGGACGGCTTGAACGGCTCCACCAGACCCTGGTCAATGGCTGGGTTGGTGAAGGAGTAGCCGATGTCCAGCACGTCAGGCTGGGAGTCCTGGCCTTTGAGGTTCTGGACGGCTTGGAGCTCCTCGGCGGAGGACGCGTCCGGGGAATCGACGGCGACCTTCACGTCGTACTTCGAGGTGAACTCGTTGAAGTGGCCTTCGTAGTTCGCCCAGGTCTTCGGGTAGGCGATGAGGCGGACTTCACCCTCCTCCTTGGCCAGCTGCGCGATCTCCTCAGGGGAGCCACCCACGTTTGCCGAGGCGCCGTCATCGCCCCCACCACCGCACGCCGCGAGGCCGAGAGTGGCGGCGACTGCGAAGCTGGCTGCTGCTACGCGTGCAGCCGCGGACTTCTTTGTAAAGAACATGTAGAGCCTTTCCATTAGGGCGAAGCTGGGCAGGAGTTTGCCCGCTTTCCGCTTAAAGGTTTCACAGGTTTCTTAATGATCAGTGGCAGCTTTGTGACAAATCGGCGAACAGGAGTTGATCATTATCTTGCGTTGGTTTCTGCGAAAACTGCTGGTCAAAAGGTTGCGTGTCGTCCAAACGGGCCGTGGCACAATCTATTGCATGGCCAATTTCTTCCTAGAACAGCTCAGGGATTGTGACGGGGTCTTGTTCGATTTCAACGGCACGCTGAGCGATGACGAGCCGGTTCTGGAAGCGGCATACGAAACGGCCCTGCAGAACGTGGGGCTCGACGGCTTACGTTCCAGTGAATATGAATCCTTGGTCGGCCTGTCCGATCCCGATATCGCCCGCCGGCTTTTGGCGGCGCGGTCCTCGGACGAATTCGATGCGCTCATCGGCCACCTATCCGACGCATATACATTGGCGGTGGCTGAGCATCCGACGATCACGAGTGCGTCGGCTCGGTTCGTCTCTTCGCTTATCGACGACGGCAAGCGCGTCGCCGTGGTCACCGGAACCTTCCGCGCACTGATGCAGAGCGGCTTAGCCCAAGCCGGGCTCGCTGGGATAGGGGAGCGTAGCGTCGCCATTGAAGACGTCACCCACGGCAAACCTGATCCCGAGGGGTTTCTGCTTGGTTCCGCGAACATTGGCGTGCCCACCGACAGGATCATCGGGTTCGAAGACTCCCGGGCCGGGTGGAAGCGCTCACACGTGCTGGCATTCGTGCCGTCGGCATTGGTCCCCACCTGGTGGAAGCAGACGGGCTGATCGCTCACTTTCCGAGTATGGATGACGCAGCCCGAGCGTACCTCGGCAATTAAGTTACGCGCTCACCCCGCCTACCAGATGAGCTCAGGCCGTTCGGCTTCTATTGTTGCTTCGGAAACCCGAAGAGGTGGCTAATGTTTACACCCATGAGCACGTCGATGTCGGTTGATCCCGCTGAGCACAGCCAGGCCGCCTACGCACCGGGCCTGATGGTCCGAGTCCGTGACGAGCTCTGGCTGATTACCCATGTCACCCAATCCGTGGACGGCTACCTTCTGAAGGTGCGTGGCCTGTCCGATTACGTGCGTGACACCACGGCGAGCTTCTACACGGCAATCGATGAGGTCGAGGTATTCGACCCATCTAGGGTCGAGGTCGTTGCTGATGAATCGTCCGGGTACCGCACCACGCGATTGTGGCTGGAGACAACGCTGCGCCAGACTCCGGTTCCGCTGTACCAGAAGGAGCTCTCGGTTGCGGAAGAGATGCTCATGGATCCGCTCGACTACCAACTCACTGCGGTCCGCAAGGCGCTTTCCGACGATAACCTCCGCCCCCGAGTTCTCATTGCCGACGCCGTCGGTTTGGGAAAGACCCTCGAAATCGGGATGATCCTGTCAGAGCTCATCCGCCGTGGCCGCGGGGACCGCATTCTCGTGGTGACCCCGAAGCACATCATGGAGCAGTTCCAGCAGGAAATGTGGTCGCGCTTTGCTATCCCGCTCGTGCGTCTGGATTCTGCGGGAATTCAACGCGTGCGCCGGATTCTCCCCGCCAGCCGGAACCCGTTCACGTACTTCTCCCGGGTCATCGTCTCACTGGATACGCTTAAGAGCCCGAAGTACCGCGCACAGCTGGAGAAAGTTCGCTGGGACGCGGTGGTCATCGACGAGATCCACAACGCCACCAATGTGGGCACGCAAAATAATGAGCTGGCCCGCACTCTGGCGCCGACAACCGAGGCGCTGCTTCTCGCCTCTGCGACACCGCACAACGGTGACCCCGAATCTTTCAAGGAGATCCTCCGTCTGCTGGACCCGACTGCTGTCATGCCGGACGGCACGATTGACAAGACTGCGGTGAGCCGTCTTCTCATCCGCCGCCACCGCCATAGCGAAGAAGTCGCCTCCGTGGTGGGGGAGAAGTGGGCTGTCCGGCAAGATCCACTGAATATTCCGGTGGAGGCATCAGCGGAAGAAAACGCAGTGGCCGGTGAACTCGAGGCCACATGGATCCACCCGGAGAACGGTCAAATTCCGGTGCAGGACCGGCTCTTCCCGTGGACGTTGGTCAAAGCGTTTCTGTCCTCGCCTGCGGCGCTCGAAGAAACGATCTCACACCGGCTGAAACGCATTCCCCCCAGCGACCCGAAACAACGCGAGGCGCTCGAGCGGCTCAAAGACCTGAACTCCACGGTGACCCGCCAAAATTCCAACAAGTACGCAGCGCTGATTAACTACCTGCATGACATCGGTGTGGAAAAGGGGAGCGACACCCGCGCGGTGATCTTCTCGGAACGCGTTGCCACTCTCCATTGGCTGCAGGAAAACCTGATCAAAGACCTCAAGCTGCCTAAAGACGCCGTCGCAGTGATGCACGGCAGTCTTTCGGACGAGGAGCAAATGAGGCTTGTCGACGAATTCAAGCGCGAAGACTCCAAACTCCGCATCCTTGTCACCGGCGACGTCGCTTCAGAGGGCGTGAACCTCCACACGCTGTGCCACAACCTCGTCCACTACGACATTCCGTGGTCGCTCATCCGTATTCAGCAGCGCAATGGCCGTATTGACCGCTACGGCCAGACCGAGCCGCCGCAGATCACGGCTCTTCTGCTCGATACCGCGCAAGGTGGCTACGTCGGTGAGCTCCACGTGTTGCAGAAGCTCATCGAGCGCGAGCACCAGGCCCACGAAATCCTCGGCGACGTCGGTTCACTCATCGGACAGCACTCCGTGAAAGGCGAGGAAGACGAGATCCGCAAGATCATTCAGAACCAGGCCGGTTTCGATGACGTTGTGAAGTCCCCGGAACACATCGCTGAAGAAACCGCGCACACTGAAGAAGATCTCATTGACCAATGGATGGCGGGGTTCGGCCTTGAGCTCGACGAACAGGACATCGACTCCGCTGCTCCGCACACCCACAACACAGCGGGGAGTACCAACCGCGGCAGCCTGTACGCGTCCGAGATCGACTACCTCGAAGACGCATTGAGCGAAGCGTTCCACGGCGCCCCGGAGAAAGACATCGCAGCTAACGGCGTGGGCTACGTCCGTCACCCGAACCAGGTCGCTGAACTCACTCCGCCGGAGGACCTGCGCCGCCGCCTGGAAGTGCTCCCACAGGACTACCTAGCGGACCGTAAAGTGCGCGAACGATTCCAGCTGGCCACCAACACGGACATCGGCAACGAGGTGCTGCGCCGCGCCCGCACCGGACAGGACGGTTCGACGTGGCCGAAGGCCCACTTCCTCGGACCACTGCACCCAGTGACAGATTGGGCCACCGACCGTGCGCTCGCGTCGCTCTCCGCCGGCCAGATCACCGCCATCACCGGCGACGTCCCCACCCCGACCGTGTTGCTCATGGCGACGTTGACCAACAAGCGGGGCCAGGTCGTCTCCCGCGCATTCGTGGCGGTGATGGACGGCATGATCCCACAGGACGTGCCGGATCCCATCGGGTGGTTGCGCGGTATCGGACTCACCGAGCAAGCCATCAATCCGGGCACGTTCACCCTGCCCGACAACGCCCAGGAGCTTATTTCCCAGTCAGTGCAGGTGGCTAGTGGTCAGCTGCAACCGATGATGTCTGCTGCGCGCTCACATGCGGAGGACCGTATTGGGTACTGGATCGACCGCGCGGACAGTTGGCAACACGCCAAAAACGAAAGCCAGACAATGCTGCGCGTCGGCCGCTCGGCATCGCTTATCAGTGAAGAGAAAGCACTGATCTCCTCCCTCGAACCCGATCGCGAACTGATCCGCCCACTCGTCCTCATCCTGCCCGCCGACACCAACACCGAGCCACACGCAGGCGCGAACTAGGAGACGAACACCAATGGCTGCATACGATTCCATCCTCAACGTCGACGAGTGGATCAGCGATCACTACTTCACCACCGATGAGACCAAGGGCGAGTCCTTCACCAAACGCGTGAAGAACCGCACCAAGGAATGGTCGGAGCTCGAAGATGAAACCGGAACACTCTCGCCGGTCAAGCGTTTCCAGCAGTACCGCGGTGATCTCCAAAAAGCGTTTGCGACGAACCCTGATGCCGACGCCACCGATTCGCTCATCCGCACAGCTTTCGGGTTCGGGGCACCCTCGCAGACGACCTACGAGCGCGCTGGCGAAGAACTGTCCTACGTCGGTTGGCACGGCAACGCCGGCACTCTGATCGTCGTCAGCGCAGCACCCGCAACCGGAGCCCATGACGGAGGGGAGGGCGAAACAAACAACGACGTCACCGAGGACACTCTCACTTCCCTCCCGGTCGCTGGGGGAGTGACGCCAGCGGGCAAGGAATCTCAGCCCACCACAGTCACAGTGTCCAAGCTCATCGGTGATCTGTTTCTCTCGCAGGACCCGCCTGAGTTCATTGTGGTCATCGCGGGAACGTGGGTGCTTGTCGCTGAGCGCGAATCGTGGCCGCTCGGCCGCTATCTGGCCGTGAACCTACAGCTTGCCGTCGAGCGCAATGACACGAAGAAGGCCGGTGAGCTGGAACGCATTGCCGTCATCCTCGCCCGTGAAAATCTCGAGCGCACCCCCGACGGCACCACGTGGTGGGTTCAAACCCGCGAGGAATCCCAGCAGCACGCAGTGAAAGTCTCCGGCGACCTTCGCGATGCCGTGCGCGAGTCCATCGAGATCATCGGCAACGACGTGCTCGACCGGCGCCGCGAGCAGAACCTGCCCATCGACGACCTCGACGGCAACGAGCTCGCCCGCCAATCCCTGCGCTACCTGTACCGCATCCTCTTCCTGCTCTTCGCGGAGGCGTCCCCGGAGCTTGCCATCTTGCCCACCGGCGCGCCCGAATACGTCGACGGTTACGGCCTGGATCGTCTCCGCGACCAGATCCTGGAACCGCCGGTGACGGATAAAGCCCGCCGTGGTACGCACCTGTACGATTCCCTGCAGCTCTTGTTCACCCAGGTCAACCACGGTCACGACCCCCTGGAGACCCCCGACGCCGACAAAGACGCGCAGAATGAAGGCCTGACCTTCCGCAACCTGGAAGCAGACTTGTTCAAGCGCGAAGCGACATCGCTTATCGACGCAACGAAGCTCTCAAACGACGCCCTCACCCGCGTCCTTCAGAACCTGCTCCTATCCAAAGTCTCCGCAGGCAAAGACCGCGGATTTATCTCCTATGCCACCCTCGGCGTGACCGAGCTGGGCCAGGTGTACGAGGGCCTGATGTCCTATCACGGCTTCATCGCCCAAGAAGACCTCTACGAGGTCGCGCCGAAGGGCGACGCCTCCAAGGGGTCCTGGGTGCTCCCCACCAACCGCGCCGACACCGTCCCCGAGGACAGCTTTGTCATGGAGACCAAGCAGATGGAGGAAGGCGGCACAGCCAAGACCCGCCGCCGGCACCCTGAGGGTTCCTTCGTGTTCCGCCAGTCCAGCCGCGACCGCGAACGTTCCGCTTCCTTCTACACCCCGCAGGTGCTCACGGAGTTCACCGTCGGCCAGGCCATTGAGGTCCTCCAAGAGGAAGGCCGCATCGAAACCTCCGAGGACGTGCTCAGCCTGACCATCTGCGAGCCCGCCATGGGCTCCGGCGCCTTCGCCGTGGAGGCCGTGCGCCAGCTCGCGGAGCTCTATTTGAAGCTTCGCGAGGACGAACTGGACACCCAGGTTGAACCCGAGCAGCGCACAATCGAACTACAGAAGGTCAAGGCCCACATCGCTCTGCACCAGGTGTACGGCGTGGACCTGAACCCCACCGCGGTGGAGCTCGCCGAGATCTCTCTGTGGCTGGACACCATGACCAGCCAGCTCAAAGCCCCGTGGTTTGGCCTGCACCTGCGCCGCGGTAACTCACTCATCGGCGCACTGCGCTCCACCTACTCCGCAGCCCAGCTGAAGAAGCGCGAGTGGCTCAGCGCCGTCCCGCGCCGGGAGTCCGTTCAGAATCTCGCCGAAGCTATCGATGCCGGTGAGCCCCGCGACATCAATGCCGCCGGCCGCATCCACCAGTTCCTCCTGCCTTCCGCGACCTGGGGCGCCGCCGCCGACGCGAAGGACCTGAAGACCCTGGCCAAGGACGAGATCGCCGCGATGAAAGCGTGGCGCAAATCCGTCACCGGCAAGGTGCCCACCAAAGAGCAGGCAAAGAAGCTGACCAACCTCGCCGCCCGCGTGGAGTCCCTCTGGGCGATCACGCTGTCCAAAATGCGCATCGCGGAGGACCAGATCCGCCGCGACATTCACCTCTGGGGTCGCGCCGCCGAACACACCGCGAAGAACGTGCGCCGCGAACAGATCGAGCGCGAGCTGCTTCACGACGCCGAAGGCGCCTACCTCCGCCTCCGCCTCGCCATGGACGCGTGGAACGCGCTGACCTTCTGGCCACTAACCGAAGTGGACCAGCTTCCCGACCTCGACGAGTGGCTCGCCACACTTACAGACCTCCTCGGCGTAGACACCCAGGCCCGCGACACCAACCAGATCCGACTGGCCAGCGCCACCAACTGGGACGAACTGGTGGAGCTGGAACGCACTGAGATCGGCCTCTCCGGCGCCCGCAAGATCGAGACCGTGCTAGCGAACCACCCGTGGTTGCGCGTGGTGCAGTCCGTCGCCGCTGACCAAGGCTTCTTCCACTGGGACCTCGACATCGCCGCTGTCTTCGCCCGCGGTGGCTTCGACCTGCAGGTGGGCAACCCGCCGTGGGTGCGGCCGACCGCTGACCCGGACGCGCTCTATTCAGAATCGGATGCTTGGTTTTCCCTCGCGCTCAAACCAACTCAAGTTGAAAAGAATGCGCGCCGAGAACAGTGGAACGACGATCAATCCGCCCGTGAAATTGTGTACCGGGGGCTGGCCGAAGCTTTGGCAACCTCGTCAGTTCTGGGGGACGTGACCCGGTATCCTCACCTCGCAGGCCAGCAACCGGATCTTTACCGCGGCTTCATGGAGCGCACGTGGGGCAACGCTTCGGAGGATGGTGTCACCTCCCTCATCCACCCCGAGTCTCACTTCACCGAGAAGAAGGCTGCACCCCTGCGGCGGGGTGCCTACCAACGCCTTCGGCGCCACTGGCAGTTCATCAACTCCCTGTTTCTCTTCGACGTCCATGATCTGGTTCGGTACGGAATCCACGTTTATGGAAGTCAAGAAGACTCCCCAAACTTCATTCATGCCGCGTCGCTCTACCACCCTTCGACTATCGAAGAATCGCTCCGCCACGATGGTTCGGGAGTTTTGCCGGGCTTCAAGGACGATGATGATAAGTGGGATCAACGGCCACACCGTGATCGCATCCAAACGGTTGATCTCAAGGCGCTTGAGGTGTGGCACTCGATTCTTGAGGATGAATCGGTTCCGCCCACCGAATCCCGCATGGTCTACACGGTCAACACCGAAGCCGCGGCAGTTCTCGAGAAGCTTGCCGCCGCACCCCGTATCCGCGAACTCGGACTGCAATTCTCCGCCGGTTGGCACGAAACTGCCGACAAAAAGGCCGGTTACTTCGACACTGGATGGGCGCACCCAGATTCATGGGACGATGTCATTCTCCAGGGCCCGCACCTCGGCGTAGCGACACCGATGATCAAACAACCCAACCCCACCCTGAAACACAATCAAGACTGGTCTGAGGTCGACCTAGAGGCGATGCCCGTCAACTTCGTTCCAGCGACGGCGTACCAGCCTGACCGCGAACTATCGCCAACGTACGACATCGACTACGGAACTTGGAATGAAGTGTCCGCGAAGGAGCCATTTCGGATTGCATGGCGGGTAATGGCAGCGACAACAGGTTACAGAACTACATACCCGTCTCTAATTCCTCCCGGGGCCGCACACGTCGACGCTGTGGGTTCTGCAGCCAGCACCGAGAATGATGCGGATACCGTCCTGTTGGGCGCGATTCTCTCCAGCTTCGTCGTGGATTTCCTAGTTCGTGCCTCAGGTGTGAGCCATCTCCGACCAGCCGCCATAGAAGGTTTGGTTTACGGAAAAAGATCTTTGGGCTGCGTGCACCTGTTGCGCAACTACCTCCGTCTCAACTGTCTCACCGAGGCGTATGCCCCGTTGTGGGAGGAGCTGATGGGGGAGGCGTGGGACGTCGATAAGCCTTTGCGTAAGGATGAGGACCGTCGGGCCGCGCAGGTGGAAATCGATGCGATAGTGGCGTTGTCGTTGGGTGTGACGGCGGATGAGTTGTGCATGATTTATCGGACGCAGTTTCCGGTGATGCGCCGTTATGACCAGGAGGATCGGTTTGATGCGAATGGTCGTAAGGTGCCGAAGGAGATTGTGAAGGCTGACGCGAAGTTGAAGGGTGGTGCGGAGTTGTCGGTGGCGGATCGAACGTGGGTGCATCCGCAGTCGGGGGTGGAGTACGTCTACGAGTATCCGTTTAGGCAATGGGACCGGGAGGCGGGTATGCGGAAGGCGTATAAGCGGTTTGCGGGGATGGCGAAAAAATAAAAAAGGCTAACCCATGAGGGGATTCGAGCGGTTCGTAGAACTAATTTTTTCGGCCACGCTAAGCTAAAGCGACGCTGATCGCGAGCAGCGATTATGTTGATTTAGTCTGTTACTATCGAAATCCCAGAACGCTGTGTAGAAGGGGAACGCAATGCCTGCGACCGAGACACCGTTACGGTACCCCGGCGGGAAATCACAGGTGTACGAGCAGATAGCGTCGATTTTGAGTTTGAATAACGTGTCTCAACGTACTTACGTGGAACCGTTCGCGGGTGGTGCCGGACTCGCCTTAAAACTTCTGCTAAGAGGTGACGTTCCTGCGATCATTCTAAATGACATAGATCCCGCGATTGCGAATTTCTGGCTAACCGTACTTAGCACCCCTAATTACCTTTGCGATCGACTTGCCGAAACGCCTGTTGATGTGAGCTCGTGGTTCGAACAAAGGGCAATTTACGAGGACGATAGTCTGAAATGGACTCCCCAGCATGCTTTCGCAACGCTCTTTCTGAACAGGACTAGCAGGTCAGGTATCCTCCGAGGAGGACCCATCGGCGGGCGTAGGCAAAGTGGCTCCACCAAAATCGATGCGCGTCTCACACCGGTGACCATCAAAAACTTACGTTCAAAAATCGAAAAAATCAGCCGGTATCGCGATCGAATCACAATCCACTCGAAGGACGCGGTAGAGCTTCTACAGGATCTATCGTACGAAAAAGACGAGTACTTTATTTACGCCGACCCTCCGTACATCACCAAAGGCGCTGCGCTCTACCACAACAGTTTTACGCAGGAAGACCATAGGCGATTCGGTGCTGCAGTTATGGAATGTCACTGTCCATTCATCGTGTCTTATGACGAGCACCCTCTTGCTTGCGAAATTTACGAGCGGCTACGGATGCGCCCCTTGGTTCTCAGGTACTCGCTCAATAGCCGACAAAGAACCCAAGAGTATTTGTTCTTCTCCCAGGATCTACAGATTCCAGATGCATTCGATGCAGATTGATAGAGGCAAAACAGATGACAGACGAGAACTCCCCTTCGAAATCCGCTAAAGGTAAAGAGCCTTGGGCGGGGCACGTGGAATCAATTGAAATTTTTTCTTATAGGAAATTTAAACAGATCGAAATTAACTTCAAGCCAGGACTGAACATAATCAGCGGTGCTAATGGGATAGGTAAGAGCAGCATCCTGTATTTGTTGAGCAACGCATTTCAGCGGCCAACGAGCAATATTCCGTGGATGGCTGCCGCTTCGAAAGCTCAAACATTGACTGGGGTATCTGGGGTTCTAAATTTAAAGGTAGAGAAGCTATTAAAGAATTCTAAATACAGCGATCCTTCAGTTGGCGTCAAGGGCGTACTGTTTAGAATTAAATACGAAGGGGGGCGGAGTCTCAATTTTCGACGGCATAACTCCGATAAAAATAACCGGCACCGTATGACTCCATACTACGACAAGGGCGATTCATGGGGGCTGCCATCAGTGCCAGCAATCTACCTCGGCCTCTCGCGATTGGCAGCCCCAGGTGAGATTTCCGATAGTGAAACCTTTAAAAAGCAAAATAACTTGAGTCCTGAGTCGTTGAATGACCTGAAGCGGGCGTATAAGTATATAACGGGTTTGGACTTGCTAAACCCCCAAACTGGTAGCTGGAGCGGGGTGAAACTTTCAGGTACTTTTGATACGACCGCGGAAGGCGTTGACTCGAACACTATTTCTGCAGGGCAAGACAACGTTTTTGTAATTCTGTATGCGCTTCAGACGCTCGTAGAATTCTCTCAGTTAACCAACGGGAAGCCGTCAGTTCTTCTGATAGACGAGTTCGATGCCACACTGCACCCAGCCATGCAGTGGGATCTCATGAACCATCTGCGATCGGCTGCGGTTAATCATAATATTCGAGTCGTTTTTACATCGCATAGCTTTAATGTTTTGGAAAGCGGTCTTGGCGCGAAAGACCACATTCTCTATTTCAAGACTCTCGCCAATGGGGATCCCCAGCTGGACCCCGAGCCGTCAATGACGAGTTTCCGAATGGACCTCAGTACCCTTACCAGAACTGCCCTCCTTAAGAGCAACCAAATCTTTGTGTTGATGGAGGATGATGAGGCACGCACGTTTTTCAAGATTCTCCAAAGATCCCTATCAGACGTCGATCCAAAATTTGCGCAGATTGCTAATCGGTTTAGCCTCATCGACGTGAAGATGAGCGAGTCTAGTTTAAAGCAGCTTTTCGCAGCTCGAGATTTGTTCGCGGAAACACCAGCATTCGCCGTTTTAGATGGCGACCAGATGGGTAGCGCTCGGCTGTCTGACAAGGTTCTTGCCCTACCCGGGGGCACTTCGCCCGAAAGACTATTGATCGATTATGGGAAGGAGATCCAGACCGATATTCCAAGCTTTTGGGATAGCCCTCCCATGACACAAGAAGGATACTCTTTTAGATTCTTCGAAAAGCACATCGTTCACGAGGTGGAACAGAAGCTAGCGGGTTCGCAGAAGCCAAGAGAGATCTATAAAAACATCTGGAAGAAATTTGAACCAGCCTTCCGTATGCTGGCGCGCGCGTGGGTCGCTGATCCCCGAAATCGTTCTGAAGTATCCAAGTTTTTCGAGGAGCTGGAGAAGGTGATCATGAAGAATAGCTCGTTAGTCGGCCTTCCGAGTAGCACCTGGATTTTCGATGCGACTCTTTTGGAGCAACTAAAACCTTCCGAATTCTAATATTCCTTTGTTCAGTCGAAGCGATGTGTTAGTTGGGCAGTTGACTCGCCTTCG
The DNA here is from genome assembly GCF_024454095.1 of Corynebacterium sp. CCUG 69979. NCBI lineage: Bacteria > Bacillati > Actinomycetota > Actinomycetes > Mycobacteriales > Corynebacteriaceae > Corynebacterium > Corynebacterium sp. CCUG 69979. The sequence goes on from NZ_JAGPZA010000001.1 coordinate 307,943, forward strand.
CCGATAGACTCGCTTCCGTGTCTACCCTCATCCCCGTCCACGCATCGCAGCACGTCCTTGGTAGCGTGTCTGAGTACCTCGCCACTGCGTTCTCGCTCGCGAACCCGGAAACGTCCGCTGCGCTGAAGGCGTTTTTGGAGGACACGGAGCGGGGCATGTTCCACGGCCCGTACGTGCGGGTGCGGCTGCCCTACGCGCGTGCAATTGGGTGGGACGAGATTTTGGACTGGATGCCGGAGTCCTTCGATTTCACGCCGTACCACCACCAGGCTGAGGCGTTCCTCAAGCTGCGCAGCCGCGACGAAAATGGGGAGCGCCGCCCGGATCCCGCGCTGGTGATCACGGGCACGGGCTCGGGTAAGACGGAATCTTTCCTCTACCCGGTGCTCGACCACGCGGCGCGTGCTCGCGCCCAGGGGCACACCGGCGTGAAGGCGTTGCTGCTGTACCCGATGAACGCGCTGGCGAACGACCAGGCTGATCGGTTGGCGAAGTTAATTGCCGATGAACCGGCGCTAGCGGGGGTTACGGCGGGTATCTACACCGGCGAGGCCGCGGGCAATGTGAAGAAGGTGACGGCGCATTCGTTGATCAATGATCGCGACGAGATGCGCCTGAACCCACCGGACATCCTGCTCACCAACTACAAGATGCTGGATCAGCTGCTGCTGCGCCCCGAAGACCGAGAGATCTGGCGCAAGTCCGCGACGTCGTTGCAGTACTTGGTGTTGGATGAGTTCCACACGTACGACGGTGCGCAGGGCACCGATGTCGCACTCTTGCTGCGCCGCCTCGGGTTGATGCTGAAGGAGCACCAGCCGACTGGCTTCATGAGTGAAAATGCGTCGAACCCGTTGGGGCGTGTCACGCCGGTGGCAACCTCGGCAACGCTGGGCGGCGACGATGACCGCTCCAAGGTGTTGGAGTTCGCGGGCACCATTTTCGGGGAAGCGTTCACGCCGGATACGTTGGTGAGCGAGAAGACGCTCACGTACGACGAGTGGACCGAGGAGATCGCGCAGACTTTTGGTCGCAGTGCCGCTGCCCTGCCGCCGGATATCGATGAGCTGCGCGGGATCGTGGACGCGGTCGCGAGCGACACCTCCGGGCGCGACCACGCGGACGTGGTGCTGGATATCTTCCGTACGCAGCTGTGGGGGCTGGATGCGGGTGCGGACCTGGACGCGACGATCGCGGCGTACGCGGTGCACCCGATCACCAAGGCGCTGCTGGATGGGGACGGCAAAGCTAAGCCCCTCATCCAACGCGAGGATGAAGAGACGAAAACGCTGCCGGAGGAAATGTTCGACCCGATTGTGCTGCGCAGTTTGGGCGAGGACACGGCACGGGAGTTCGTCACGCACCTGCTCACCGCCGTGGCGCACGTGCGCGCGCTCGCAGGGGAGGAGTACGGTTTCGGAGGCAAGCGCCTGCCCGGTGTGGAGACGCACCTGTGGGTGCGTGAGGTCTCCCGCATCGAGCGCGCTGTCACGCCGACGGAAGACGGCCAGGTGTTCCGCTTCGGGGACGATGGACAACTCGGCGCCGACGATGCCGCGGTGTGGTTGCCCGCGATTTATTGCCGCGAATGCGGTCGCGCCGGGTGGATGACGGCGCTTGAGCCCGGCACCGATGCGGTGGTGTTGGATGGTGGGGCGATTAGGAAGGCGAGCGTCGATAAGCCTGAGCTCCCGCGTCCGCTCATCGATGCCACGAACGAGTACCGCCGCGGAGTCGCCGATGGGGCGGAGCTGAGTGCGTTTGACGACGAAGACGGCAAGCGCGCGCTGATGTGGTTCCACACATCCACGCGCACGCTGAGCACGAGCGAGCCGAGCGAGGAAGCGCGTGCGGAGGGCAGCTCGGTGCCCGTGCTCACGTACTCGGGCCTAGGGGCGGAGGATTACGCGCGCGACCAGGTGTGCCCGAACTGCGGGGAACCGGACGCGGTGCGGTACATCGGTTCGCGCGTGGCCACGCTGCTCTCTGTGGGGCTGTCGAACCTCTTCGGTATGCCCTCGCTTGCCCAGGAGGAAAAGAAGACGCTGGTGTTCGCGGACTCGGTGCAGGACGCAGCGCACCGGGCTGGCTTTGTGCAATCGCGGGCGCGGGCGTTTGGGATTCGTACGCTGATGCGGGCGGTCGTTAGCGCCGTCGCAGGCTCCGGCGCCAACGACGAGGGGGTGACGATCGCGCAGATGCCGCTGCGGATCCTCGAGCGTGCCGATGCTGCCGAGGACCCGCTGCGCGCCCGCTTCGAGCTTTTGCCGCCGGAAATCGCAGATGCGCCCACGTTCGTTCCGTTCTGGTCCAAGGACGCGGACGGAAACGCCCGGCGCGAGGCCACAACTGCGGTGCTGCAGCGGTTGGAGCTGGACGCGGCGTTAGAGTTCGGGCAGCGCGCGCATCTGCCGCGCTCGCTGGTGTCCACGGGTTCGCTTTCGCCGTCGGTGGCGGTGGATGATGCGGTGTTGGTGGAGGCTTCCCGGGAGGCGCTGAAGAGCATCGATGCGGGCCTGTTCGATGTCGTCGATGCGGACGCGGACGAGGTGCAACTGCGGTGGATGCGTGGGCTTCTGGAGCAGGTGCGCGACCGCGGCGGTGTTTATACGCCGATGTTCGCCAGTTATCTGCAGGATGACGCGAATTCGTGGCGGCTGCATAACCGCTACGCCAAGGCGCGCGGCATGCGGCGCTTTCCCAAGGGCGGTGCGCCAGAGTTTCCGCGTTCCGGCCGGGCGTTGGACGACAAGGACCGCGGGGTCACCCCGCTGGGCAGCCCGCGCGGGCGCTACGCGCGTTGGACATCCAAGGTGCTCGGCATCGGCACCCACGATGCGGCGACAGTGTTGACCAACGTTTTCCGCGAGTTGGCTCGGCGCGAGGTGGTGATGGCGGTGTCCACGGACACCGGCGCCACCATGTACGCCATTGCGCCGCAGCACGTGGTGGTGCGGTGCGAGGAGGAACCGGCGCTGCTGCAGTGTGAGGTGTGCAATGCGACCTTGGGTGCGGATAAGCACGCCCGCGATTTGCTTGATGGCGTGCCGTGCCCAACGCCCGGGTGCCCGGGAACGCTCGGCGTGGAGGGGGTTACTGCGAACTACTACTCGCAGCTGTACTCCTCGACCACCCCGCGCGCGATTGTGGCGCGGGAGCACACGGGGTTGATTCCCAAGGAGGAGCGCCTGGCGCTTGAGCGGGCGTTTCGCGGCAGTGAGGACGCTGGCGACCCGAACGCGCCGAACGTGCTGGTGGCCACGCCGACGCTGGAGATGGGTATTGATATCGGGGACCTCTCCACCGTCATGCTCGCCTCCCTGCCCAAGTCCGTGTCCTCGTACGTGCAGCGCGTCGGGCGCGCCGGGCGTCTCACCGGCAACTCGCTCGTGCTCGCGTTCGTGCAGGGGCGCGGTACCAGCCTGCCGAAACTGAACCAGCCGCTGTCCGTTATCGCAGGCAATGTGGTGCCGCCGGCGGCGTTCCTCTCCGCCACAGAGATCCTGCGCCGCCAAGCCACCGCGTATGTGGTGGACACGCTCGACTTCAACGCGCACGGGTTGGATGTGAAGAAAGCGAGAGATGTATTCAGTTTCCACAGGGTGTCGCTACTCGATGTATTGGCAGACGAGATCGGCCAGGGCGTCGAGGCGCGCGTTGAGGCGTTCCTTGCAACCATTTCCGGGTTCGTGGACGAAGTCACTGTGGACGGTGTGCGCCAGTGGGTGTGCGGGCAGGGCCCCGATTCGCTGACCGGGGAGATACAGCGCACCCGCACGCTGTGGGATAGCGAGGTGAAAGAGTTCACCGCGCGCCGGGACACACTGCAGGAGCGGTTGGTCGAACTCGAGGCAAAGGTGGACCCGAACGCGGGCACTGAGAACGCTGACCCGGATTTGGAGCGCGAGAAGCGCAGCACCAAGGCGGCATACAAGCGGATCTCGCGGGATCTCGACTCGATTCTGCGCAAAGAGCACTGGATTTCCGCCATGGAGCGCTACGGCCTTCTGCCCAACTTCACGCTGTTGGACGACGCTGTAGAGCTCGCCGTCGTCGTGTCCCAGCTCGACCCCTCCACGATGCAGTTCAACCCGGAGACGTTCGAGCTCTCCCGCGGCGTGTCCTCGGCGCTTACGGAACTCGCGCCGGGCAACACTTTCTACGCCCGCGGCATCGCCGCCAAGGTGGACGCGGTTGAGGTTGGGATGAACGGCGCCGACATCGAGCAGTGGCGGTTGTGCCCAGCCTGCTCGTACGGCGAGCGGGTAGTTGCTTCGACCCACTCTGGGGCGTGCCCCGAGTGTGGAGCCAGCGCCTTCGCCGATAAGGGGCAGATTGTGGACACCGTGCGCATGCGCCGCGTTTCCGCTGAGGTGGACAGAGCACGTGCGCTTATCGACGACTCCCGCGACTACCGCCACGAACTCAGCTATCACACCGCTTTGAGCTTCTCCGTGCCAGAGGGCGGGCGCGGTGCGCGCTGGTTCCTCTCCCAGGGCTTCGGAGCGGAGTATCTCCGGTACGTGAACCTGAGCTGGTTCAACCTGGGCCGAGGTCCGTCGGCGAAGAGGATGTTCGCGAACAAAGAGATGGACGCACCGCTGTTCACCGTGTGCAATTACTGCGGCCACTTAGATTCACAAAACGGCGAGAACTCAAAGTGGGATCATCGTCCGTGGTGCCCGAAGCGCACAGCGCGGGAGGAAGAATCGGTGACGGTGGCACTCAACCGCACGCTGCAAACCCAGGGTGTGCTGCTGCACGTGCCGGTGCAGTTGACCGCCGGCGACAACTCGACCATTCCCAGCCTCACCGCTGCCATTCGGTTGGGTTTCAAGGAGGTGCTCGGCGGAGATCCGGATCACTTGAGCGTGGTCACGGTACGCGTGCCGGATCACAAGGGCGACACTGTCGAGGCGTTGTTGATGCACGACAACGTGCCCGGTGGAACGGGATACCTCTCGCAGTTCGCTTCTCCCGAAGATGTGCGTCGCCTGCTCGAGCAGGCCTTCATCCGCGTCAAGACATGCTCGTGCGCAAGCGATGAACGCCTCGCCTGCCCGGACTGCCTCTTGCCCTACACTCACTGGACGCAGATAGAGGTCACGTCCCGGGCAGCTGCTGAACGCGCTTTGCGCTCCATCCTCGCCGACCAGGTTCACCCGGCACCCGAACTTGACCCCTTAACGGTCGCATGGGAGACGCAGACTCACGCGCCGGAGCACGATACCTCCTCCCACTTGGAGGTGAAGTTCCGGGAAGTGCTGCGCAAAGCGCTGGAAGACCGCTATGCGACGGTGAAGGACGTACCCAACGCCGGGCAAGTGGAATGGCAGATCACGTTCACAAACGGCGAGTCCTGGAAGATGCGCGAACAGGTGAACAAGGGGTACACCACACCTGATTTCGTGTTCACGCACCGCACGAACCCCGGGGTGCGCCCAGTCGCCGTCTACACCGACGGAGTTGCGTTCCACATCAGTGAGGCGCACTATCGTTTCCCCGATGACATCGTGAAGCGCAACCGGCTCCACTTCGAAGAATCTTGGCTGCCGTGGAGCGTCACCGATGCGGATATTGAGTGGTTCAAGCAGGAGCAAGACCAAGTCGAGGAACCTCCATTCTGGACGGTGGTGCAAAACCAACCTGAGCTTGCCGGGTTTGGCGCAGGCGGGTGGAGCTTCCTTAAGTCCTCGCCGGTGACGCAGTTGCTGACCTATCTGGCCACCCCAGTGACGAGCATGCACGCGATGACGGACAAAGCGCTCTTCCTGCTCCTCAAACCGAAGGTGCGTGCAGCGAATACTCCCAGCGGGCCACGGCTCACATTCAACAATCAGATACACGTCGGGGGTTCCGTCACGGAAGGGCAGTTCCACGCGAAGCGGTTCTACGTGGATGCGCCGGCTGCCGGTTCCATCACTGAGGGCAACTGGCGGGATTTCTTGCGCTTCGCCAATATTCTCTGGTTGGCGGATTCCCCGGTGATCATCGCCACCAGCGAGCACGATGAAATTCCGGTAACCGAGACGGAGACGGAGGTTCCGCCAGCAGTGTCTGCAAGCGCAGACACAGGCGACTACCCGGCTGCGTGGGCAGATGCCCTCGAGGAGTTCGAAGACGAATCAGTTGTGGTAGCCGCCCTGCGGTTGCTGGCACACGCCGGCGCGGAAGCGACTGAAGAGATCGGTGAAGAAGTGGGCAGCTTGCCCACCGCAGTGGCCTGGCCGGACCGCAAGATTGCGCTGTTGATCGAGCGCGACGATTCCTACGTCGACGCGGAAACCCGCCTACGGGAAGACGGTTGGACGCTCATGTACCCGGATACACTCGACGAGCAGACGATCCCGGCGGCGTTGCTGGGGTAAGGAGTACACAGATGGTGACGTTCAGCTTCTACAGCGGCCTGAAACTCGACGGCGCGCTGTACAAGCCGGTGATGAATTTCCTGCAGAAGCTCGCGGAAGACCCGGCGAACCCGTCGTTACGCATCAAAACGCTCAACAACGCCGTGGACAAACGCGTGCGCACCGGCCGCGTCAACGACCAGTTCCGCGCAGTGCTCTTCGAAATCAGGGATTCGGAGACGCACCATTTCGTCCTCGTGGACGTCGACTCCCACGATGAAGGCAACGCGACAGCGCAGCGGCTGGATCCTGCTCGCCTTCGCTTGACGGTCAACCCGGTCAACGGTCTCACTCAGCTCATCCAGGAAGAACCCGTCGCACCGGATGATTCCGATCGCGCCACCGGTGACACCGAGTCCGAGCGCAAAGCAAAAGCTGCGGCCGAAGCGGCGAAAATGCTGGCCGAGCAACAACTGCAGCGGGCAGCTCAGTTGTCGGAGAAGAAGGGGGTGGATGCGGTTGTCGTCGATAAGCAAAAGCCCGCTCCCCGGACCGAAATGGAACGCCACGGTTATACCCCGGCACGCTTGTACGAAGAGCTCGGCATCGAGCAGTCGCTTGCTGAGGCAGTATGGGAGGCCGAGACCGAAACAGAACTCGAGCTGCTCCTTGATTCCCGCCCGACCTGGGAGCACGACGCGCTCCTTGGTCTGGCAGCCGGGTACACGGTCGAGCAGGTCCGGGAGTCCCTCGGGCTGCAGAAGCTCGACCCGCACGAAGACACCGCCAACGAGGACACACGCTTGCTCGCGGGTCTGCGTCACCCTGCCGCGGAGCTCGACTTCGCGTACGTGGACGACGTTGACACTGACTCCCTGCGCGCAGTCATCGAGGCCGGATCTTTCGACCAATGGCGCGTGTACATTCACCCGGAGCAGCGCCGCATGGCGGAGGGTGCCCGGAGCGGATCTTCGCGCGTGTTCGGCGGTGCGGGCACCGGCAAGACTGTGGTGGCGGTGCACCGCGCGAACAATCTCGCACGGCGCTCGGTGCCCAATCAAGATGCTAGCGAGGTGCCCCCACGAGTCTTGCTGACCACGTACACGAAGGGATTGGCCCAAGGGCTGAAATCTCAGCTCAACGCGCTGAACCCTCAATTCCCTGAGGCATCTAATCCCGGTGAAGAGGGCATTTGGGTGGACAACATCGATGCCGTGGTGCGCCAAGTGCTCACTCTCGCATCCCCGTCCGAGGTGGAGGTGGCGACGAAGCGCGTACTGGGGCACTCGGCGTCCCGCGTGCGCCCCTACCTTGAACGCGATGCGGAGCAGGTGTGGGAGACAGCTGTTGAATCCGCCAGCGAAGAGCTCCCGCGTTCAATCGCCAACCAGACATTCTTGCAGCAAGAGTTTGAGGGAGTCGTCCTTGGCGGCAGTGTGACCAGCCAGGCCGAGTACCTGAAGGTCGCGCGCACCGGGCGAGGAACGCCCCTGAACCGCAAACAGCGCAAGCTCATCTGGGACATCATGCAATCCGTCATGCAGACCCAAGCCGTTGACGGCCAACTCTTCTGGCCCACGATGTCAGCTGTCGGCGCCGAGGTTTTGAACGTGCGCCACGAAAACGGCGGGGGCTCACTGTTCGACCACGTCGTGGTGGACGAGGCCCAGGACTTCAACGCCGGCCACTGGCGTTTCCTGCGTGCGTGCGTCGCCGAAGGACCGAACGACATTTTCATCGCTGAGGATTCCCACCAGCGCATCTACGGACAACCGCTTCGACTTTCGCGCTTCGGCATTTCCACGCGTGGCCGCGCCTCCAGCCGCCTGACGCTGAACTACCGCACCACCAAAGAGAACCTCGAGTACGCGCTGCGGATCCTCGCAGGCGAAGAGGGATTGGCCTACCTGGACGGTGAGGGCGAAACGGACTCCGTTGCCGGTTACCGTTCCGCCCGAACGGGTCCGCAACCATACCTGGTGCGAGTCGAATCGGCCGAGCAGGAATTCGATGTCGCGGATCACTACATCTCCCGATGGATGGACTCCGACAAGGAAGTTCGCATCGGCGTCATGTGCCGCACCCGCGGCCAGATCTCGCGCGTTGTCTCCGGCCTCGCTGACAGCGGAATTGATGCAGTAGCTACCCGGAACGCCGAACGTGCTTCACACGAGCAAGTCTCCGTCATGACAATGCACGGAGCCAAAGGCATGGAGTTCACCCACGTGCTCCTCATGGGGGTGGGCAAGGAGCTGATGCCTCTCCGCTACCGGCTGAAGGACCTCTCTGAGGAAGACGCGCGTGAGGCGCTCCAACGGGAGCGGTCGTTGCTCTACGTCGCGGCCTCAAGGGCCCGCGACGAGCTGGTCATAACTGCTACAGGGGAGCCGTCGGAGCTATTGCCGGATAACTAGAGTGCAGGAGCTGGACTCAGCTCTTCCATCTAAAGTGGCTAGTTGAGTGCACGAAACGACGGAGGGCCCCATGAAAGGCACGACGAACCCTATCCTCAATGCCTTCGACGGCAACCACAAGGAACTCTTTATTCCCGTTTACCAGCGCAATTATGACTGGCAGCTTAAGCAATGCGAGCGTCTATTCCAGGATCTCGAGGACATTGTTGCTGTCGATAGGAAGAAGCACTTCTTCGGCGCAGTGGTGGGGAAGCCCGAGTCGTGGACATGGGTTGTCATCGACGGCCAGCAGCGTTTAACAACGGTAAGTCTTTTGATGCTTGCGCTTGCCAATGCGCTCCGGGCCGGCGACATTGAATCCACGGACGATGAGCTCGCAGAGAAAATCGAAATGGATTATCTCCGTATCGGCGCGTCCAAGGAACGAACCAAGTTCAAATTGAAGCCCGTGAAGGATGATGACAAAGCCTACAAAAGGCTTTTCGGGCCGGAAAAAGAGTTCATCAGCAGCTCCAATATCACGGCAAATTACAAGTATTTCCGTGACCGGATTGCACGCACTTCTTTGACCGCAGATCAACTGTGGGAAGCGATCCGGCGTCTCGAAGTCATGCATCTCGATCTTGAGGATTTCGACGACGCGCAGCGAATCTTCGAGTCGTTGAACTCAACGGGCTTAGAACTCAAAGAGGCGGACAAAATCCGCAACTTTGTCCTCATGGGGCACGAGTTAGAAAAGCAAACTCGGCTTTATGAGGAACGCTGGAACCCAATTGAGGAGAACAGCAGTTTCGAGACCGATGCCTTTATTCGCTGGTATCTCACCACAAAGACTGCGCGAACACCGAAAGAGCAGGATGTCTACGAGGCATTCAAAGCCTACGTGGCAAAGAAGGGACGGACGACAGAAGAGATCTTGGATGATCTCTACGAGTTCTCCTCCTACTACCGCAAGATCAAGCAGGCGAAGACTGGCAACGACAAGGTCAATGCGCTCCTGCGGCGGATGAACCCGATCCGAGGCGCGGTAACTATTCCATTTCTGATGCCTGTTTTGCGCGCCGTCGAAAACGGGGAGACGACCTACCGCGACTTCTACGATGTTCTGAAAATCATTGAGTCGTTTGTGACTCGACGATTTGTCGTAGGCATTGCAACGAACTCGCTGAACAAGATTTTCGCCACCGCATTCTCGGACGTGTCCAAACTACGCACGGACAATCAGCCGATGGCGGACATTTTCGCGTACACACTGCTGCGTCGCACTGGGTCCGGCCGTTTCCCGAACGACGCTGAATTCAGGGAGGCGTTCGCCGCCAAGAACATGTACGCACTGCGTGCAGCGTGGCGCGAATACCTCTTCGATGTTCTCGAGAACGGTGATTCAAATGACCACCGGGATATTGCCGAGGCACTGCGAAGCGGCAACATCACGGTGGAGCACGTCATGCCCCAGACCCTGACACCCGCGTGGAAAGAGGAACTGGGAGCTGAAGCCGAAGAAGTTCATCAGACCTGGCTCCACAGAATCGGTAACCTCACGGTGACCGGCTACAACCCCTTCTATTCCAATTCGTCTTTCGAGCGTAAGAAGACAATGGACCACGGTTTCGACAGTTCTCCGTACCGTCTCAACGACATGCTCAAGGCGAACCACACGTGGAGCTTGAAACAGATTGAGGAGCGAACGGCACGGTTTGCCGATCAAGCTCTCCAATACTGGCAGACGCCGACCACCGACTTTGAGCCGCCAGCTACCGTGCTGCCGACTCTGCCCATGGGTGAAGAGGGGTCGTTCAAGGGGCGTGAAATTGTTGCTTTCCAGTTCGGTGACATTCACCAAACAGTGGAGAGCTGGGCCGAGATGGTCGAAATGCTGCTGTCTTACCTCATGCGCGAACGACGAACGGAAATCCTCGGCTACGTCAAGGATTACGGACCTCTGAGAATTATCGCTCCCGAGGAAGAGACACCGGCCGAGTGGCGCCGAGTGGATGACACTCTGATCGTGTTCACCGCGAACAACACTGACACGAAGCTGACATTCCTGCGCAATCTGTTCGACTACTTGGATATCGATCCAGAAGAGCTGGTGTTCAGCCTTCGTCCAGGCAAGGGAGATGTCGCTCCGGCGGAAGCGATACCGCAGAACATCGAGGAAGCAGAGAAACCGCAACCCGCCGCTTACGCTGCAGTGACAAAGTACCAGGATGAGCTCGACGAAGCGGCGACTCTGAAGTCGCCGGTTGAGTCGACCGCAGAACTACGGGAGCAATTCGCCAAAGATTTCTCTCCATATGTGCGAGACAATGCGGCGGCCGTTCTCGGCGATGCCCCGATTTTTGACTTCATCGCATCGGCTGATCCGTCGCAGGCGTCAGAGGAGGTTGTTCTGGCAGTTATCACCCAGATGCTTTCGGCGGGCGCGATAGTCGGTCAAGGATATGTCCACCAAGTGATTGTCGACGGCACTTTGGGTGAGTGGGTAAAGCAATTGAACCGCTTCTGAGTAGTGGAATGCCCAAGCGGCCATGTCTGGGGACTTCCGTCAGTCGAACGAACTTTTGCTTCAAGGCATCGCGATGTCCAGCGTGCAGTTTAAGGTCTTGAGCAAATTGCCGTCGTGAGTGGAAAAGGAAGAAAAATGAAACGGACGATCGGCGTTCTTCTCGCCGCGAGCGCTCTGTTCCTCGCAGGATGCTCGGATAGCTCAGAGCCTGTTCAGGAAACGAGTGCTGAAGTCACCAGCACGGACAGTTCAGAACCCGAGTTTGCGAAGGTGGGGGACACCATCGCGGTGCATTGTTTCGGAGCGGAGTGCCAGGGCGAGTTCGAGGTGGAGGAGATTCTTCTCGGGGTGGAGTGCAAACAGCAGATGGTCGAAGAGGACATTCCGGAAGACATGCAGTTAGTCCAAATCAGCGGCATCCTCACCGCCACGGAGAAGTTCGCTGACGATCAGGGTGTCGAACTTGGAGTCACTCCGGAAAACATCGAGGTGTGGGATAGCCAAAGTTTTAGGGATCGCAAAGTCGAAGTTTGATCTGTCGATGCTGTCGGACCCGTCCGAACAGGAAAAGTCGACTGATCTCAGCGCTGTCCAAGCTACGGATGATCAGGAATCCGCTGGCACCAGCGCTAATAAGTACCCCACCGCACCCGCTCAGCCGGAGGAGGAGGCCGTCATCGGCTACACCGAGGCTCCGGGGCAGGAAGAGCCGCACGTGATGGACAAGCAGATCGCTTCGTGCGGTGACCCGAGCATCCACGAAACCGGCACGACCTTCTTCACCGACGGCACGAGTGGCTGGACCGCGAACTGCGCTTCGCAAATGATGTAGTGGAATGAGGACGCGTGCGTCGTAAAGCAGCAGCCCCCACTCCCAGAGACCCTGGGTACGCTTCTGCTAATCCATCTGCAACACCGTGCGCAGTTCTGCGAAGGTCCCGGGGAGAACTTGGTGCGTGACTGTGCGGCCGTGCCGGGTTTTGGTCAGCAAGCCGGCGTCGGTGAGCTTCTTCAGGTGGTGGGAGACTGTGGGCTGGCTCAGGCCGGATTGCGCGGCGAGTTCGGAGACGCTGATGGGGCCGCAGCCGTCTTCGGCGAGTTGGGAAAGGAGCCGCAGGCGGGCGGGGTCGGCGAGCACTTTGAAGAGCTGGGCGTAGCGGTCGGCGTCTGCGGGGGTGAGCAACCCGGCGCTCAGGGAGCAGCAGGTGGATGCTGTCGGAGGGGTATTCGGGGCGGCCATGATTCCTACTCTTTCATGTTGACAGGGATCAATAACAGTTTTAGGTTTCATATTGATAGTCGTCGATACGAAAGGTGCCATATGTCTGACCCGGTCGCGGCGCGGGAACCCGCCCGCATGTCATTCCTCGACCGCTTCCTGCCGGTCTGGATCCTTCTTGCCATGGCGCTGGGACTGGGGCTGGGCAACTGGTTCCCGGGTTTGAGCAGGGCGTTGCAGTCCATGGAGGTCGGCGGAATCTCGCTGCCGATCGCGCTGGGCCTGCTGGTGATGATGTACCCGCCGTTGGCCAAGGTGCGGTACGACAAGACGAAGGAGATCGCCACCGATAAACGGTTGATGGCGGTCTCCATCGTCCTCAACTGGGCCGTCGGTCCTGCGGTCATGTTCGCCCTCGCGTGGATCTTCCTGCCCGATGAGCCCGCACTTCGCACCGGTTTGATCATCGTGGGCCTTGCCCGATGCATTGCCATGGTGCTTGTATGGTCGGATCTTTCGTGTGCTGACCGTGAAGCCACTGCGGTGCTGGTAGCGATGAACTCGGTCTTTCAAGTGCTCATGTTCGGCGTGCTGGGGTGGTTCTACTTGCAGATCTTGCCGGCATGGCTGGGGTTGCCCACGGCGTCGGCAAGCTTCTCCTTCTGGGCGATCGTGACCTCCGTCTTAGTCTTCTTGGGCATACCGCTGCTCGCGGGCGTTGTCTCCCGGATCATCGGTGAGAATGCCAAGGGCCGGGACTGGTACGAAGAGACATTCCTCCCGGCGATCTCTCCGCTCGCGTTGGTCGGCTTGCTCTACACCATCGTGCTGCTGTTTTCCCTCCAAGGGGAGCAAATCATGTCCCGACCGTGGACGGTGGCGCGAGTGGCAGTGCCGTTGCTGATCTACTTCGTCGGTATGTTCGTCATCGCACTTGTCGTGTCCAAGGCATCTGGGATGGGGTACGCGCAGTCGGCGTCGGTGGCGTTCACCGCTGCGGGCAATAACTTCGAGCTGGCGATCGCGGTGGCCATTGGTACCTTCGGTGCGGAATCGGCGCAGGCGCTGGCCGGCACGATCGGCCCGCTGATCGAAATCCCGATCCTGGTCGGCCTCGTCTACCTCATGCGGGGAATCGGTCCGAAGCTGTTCCCGGGTGACCCGACCCTGCCTGAGCGGCAAGAGTCGCCCGCGCGTGCATCGGCAGCGAGTTCATCGGTATAGAAAGGATGCATGATGTCACCTACTCCCAAGATCCTGTTCGTCTGTGTCCGCAACGGCGGGAAATCCCAAATGGCTGCTGCTCTCGCGGAAAAGCACGCGGGGAAGCGGCTTGAAATCCACTCGGCCGGCACCGAACCCGGAACGTCGATCAACGCGGAATCTGCCGCCTCGCTGGAAGAGGTCGGCGCGGACATGTCCGACGGGCACCCGAAGGCGGTTGACCCGGAGATCCTCCGCACTGCAGACCGTGTTGTGGTCATCGGTGAGGAAGCGCAGCTGGACCTGCCCGATGATGCCCGCGGGACGATGGAGCGGTGGGTGACGGATGAGCCGTCGACACGCGGAATTGAGGGCATGGAGCGAATGCGGCTGGTCCGCGACGACATCGACGCGAAGGTGCGTGGGCTGATTGCTGACGTGCTCGGCGAGTGACGGAGCTGCCCGTCAGCGGTCCGCTATAGGTGGATGACTTCCACCCCGGACCATTTCTCCGCCAGGTATTCCGCCGCAACGAGTCGGTGGCATGTGGACGGGTCCGCCTCCGAGCACAGCAGCGCCGCACAGTCGAACGTCGCCTTGGTGGGCATCTTGCGGTCGTCGAATTGCTTGCGGAGCTTCTCGGCGAACTCGTCGAAAGGCAGACCCTCCTTGCGGTAGGCGTGCATGAGCTCCTCACTCGGGGCGAGCTCCAAGACGTGCTCGTAGTCGATGCCCACAATGACATCGAGGAACCACGCGAGGTCGTCCTGTTTGGTGAAGCCAGCGAGCTGGTTCGTGTTGTGCCGGCGGATGTCCACCACCCGCTTCACGCCGTTGTCGCGCAACAAGTCGAAGAACTCCTCGGCGCTCTTTTTCGAATAACCGACAGTGAACAGCTTCATGTCCGACATGGCGCCCAGTGTAAGTCCAGCGGCGGGGTTGCGGAGCGGGTGCAAAACCGCAGGAACTCCGCAGTGCGGAGTCGGCGGAGCGTCTATTGCCGTTGAACTTCCTGGGTGCGGTGGTGATGCTGCGCGCGTTACCTCGATGTCCCGATACTCTGGACCCCATGACAGTTCAGGACATTGCCCGCATTGAATCCGAGGTCGCCGAGTACTGGAGCGACGTGCGCCATGTGGAGACAGCATCCTCGACGAATACAGAGCTGCTGGCGTCGGGGGAGCCGGGCCACGTGCTCATCGCGGACCGGCAGACGGGCGGCAAGGGCCGGCTCGGCCGGGTATGGGAGGCGCCGGCGGGAGCGAGCCTGCTCATGTCGGTCGCGGTGGAACTGAAGCACGCCGAGGATGTCGGCCTCGCCAGCCTAGCCACCGGCCTGGCCGTGACGGATATCATCCCGAACGCCCAGCTCAAGTGGCCCAACGATGTCCTGCTGAACGGCAAGAAGTTCTGTGGCATCCTCGGAGAGATCGACGTAAACGGCGACAACACCATGCTGGTCATGGGCCTTGGCCTCAACATCGCGTGGCGTGCGGAGGATCTGCCCACGGACTGGTCCACGGCGCTCAACCTCGAAGGCATCACTATTGAGTGGGACTCATTTGTCATCGACCTGCTGCGCGCGCTCGGCGAGCGCCTCACGCAGTGGCAAGACCGCGACGCGGCGATCCTCGACGATTACAGGGCAGTCTCGGCCAGCATCGGCCAACGCGTTCGCTTGTCGACGGTGCAGGGCGACGTGGAGGGGGTCGTCGACGACATCGATAAGCATGGCGAAGTTGTCGTGGATGGGGTGAGTTACTCCACTGGCGACGTGACTCACCTGCGGCCCGCCAACTAAACTCCCTGACGTGTCCAAGATCAAGCTCGGTAGGGGAGAAGTCGTCCTGGCGGACATGGCGCCGCCGATGACGACGCTGGTGTTCCCCTTCCTCGAGCTGATCGTCATCACCGCCCTGTCGTGGATGGCCATCGGATGGATGGACGTCAACGGGGTGGATGTAGCTTTCCGCAACGGCGCCGTGGCGGTGTGGGCGGTGCTCGCTCTGTGGCGGTTTGTGTTTCCGCTTGTGCGCTCGCGCCGGCAACGCTTCGTGGTGACTAACAAGCGTGTCCTCTACATCGGCCGCGGCCGGACCGAGTCGATCCCGCTGGCGCAGATCCGCGGTGCCCGGCGCTACCGCGGAGGAATGAGCATCGGCGTGTTCGGCTACGGGCAGCCGGTCTACTTCCCCAACGTGGGGCGCACCAAACGGGTGGAGGAGCTCATCCGCCGGCAGTTGCTCTAGCTGGAAGCTCTCCTTTTCCTTGGGTCGTCCCTCAAGATTCCGGGGATCGGGTCGTTGGAAGAGTAGTGCTCGAGCACGGCCGGATCAAGACAATTGAGAAGTTCAAAGATTTCCTTTCGCAATCTACCGCAGTCAATGTCAATTAGGGACTCTTGGTGGCCGATCCGGTTCCTAAGCAAGTTGATCCGGTGCATCAAGAAACTTGCTCGATCGGGATCAATCGGTCTGGGGCCCGCAGAAAGCGCCGGCTCAGTAATGGCCTCGTAGACCCTTGTGAGATCGTTGTATCGAGTCTCATCCGGAAAGAACTTGACTTCCCCGTCCGGCTGCGTTTCGGGGGAGCGGTAGAAGAAGTTTTCCTTCCACTGAGTCAGGGTCACCTGAGCAATCAGGTCATCCCGCGTAATTGGCTCCCCCATGCGGGGATGTTGCCCTCCAATTAGGCCTTCACCACTATCGCGTAGCTCCTTGGCTTTCGCTGCCTTGCCTTTAGCTGAGTTAGCAATGGACGCGCTCACTTTGGAAAGCGGCTCACGAACATTGTCCTTCGGCTCCTTGACCCACTGCTTATTGCTAGGGGGAGTGACTGAATCGCTCCAAGCATCAATTGCATCGCAAAGCTTGTTCCTTAAAACGACCTCGAAAAGCGAAATCAAACTCCACATCGCGGCAGGTAGTCTCGAATCCCACTTGTACAAACTCAAAGCCCGATCAGCGTTGTTTCCCGTCTGAGCCAAATACTTCGCAGTGCGCTCTTCACTAAGCGCGCTCAGAACTAGCTTGCCGTGCTCACTGCCGTGCATCCGATTTCCCCCTTCGAACCGATGCGTCTCTTGATTTTCCTCGACTACCGATCTATTATCTTATGTTGAGAGAGCACAGGGGCCGTATTGGCCCTTTGGATAGCTCCAGCCGAAGGGGTCACGTCCGAATACCGGTCCTAGAACCGAAGCATCGGAAGGGATCCCTTCACTTATTTCCGCTCCCACCGGCAGCTGTTTTAGCTTTTCACCTCAGTGTCGTGGATCTGCTGGTCTAGATCCTCAGGCGAGAGGTTGCCCGCCGCGAAGTCAGCTGTCAGCGGCAGGTGGAGCTCAATGTCGGTGCCGGGGCAGAGCTCAATTACGGCCTCGTGAACGGTGTAGTCCAGCACGTGGCCGCCGGTGGTCCGGTCCTCATCGATGAAGTGCACGTGGCAGCCCGGCACACCAATGCCCTTCGCGTAGCCGGGGGTGCGGAAGCCGCCGATGATGCCGCAGACGTTTTCAAACTTGATTTCTTTGTCGTCGGCAACGGCGTCCTGCATCGGCGGGTAGGGCTTCTCCTGCTTGGTCACGGTGCGGGTGGTCACGGTGTCGAAGCTGCCGGTAATGCGCACAGCGTGCAGGTAATTCCCGGACGGCTGCAGCTCGTCGATGAATGCGGATAGCTCGCTGCGGCGCATCCCCTTCGGTGCGTCGGCGACGATCTTCGGCACGAAGTTGGTCACTTGCCCGAACGGGCTCTTCTGGTCAAGGTCGGCGATGGTGGCGGAGCCGTCGCCGCGCAGCTGGTAGCACGTGCCGTCCAGGATGATCATCTCCCCGTCGAGGGCGTCGAAGGTGCCCAGGCCGAAGTTGCCCCGCGACAGCATGTCGCCGATGGTGAGTTCGCCATCATAGATGCCGTCGAGCAGCGCGGACATGAGGGAGTTTTGGAAAATCGTGTGGCGGCCAATCGTGGTCATAGGCCCGATGGTAGCCATGCGAGGCGGTTGGGGGCGAGGGGTGCCGGACTGCGCCATGGAACTGCGTAGGACCCATCCCGAACTGAGTCACTCCTGTCACATAGATGGCATTGTGTCCCGCGCGCCTAGTTGTGGCTGCTGTGGCGCATGGGACTGAGTTCGGGATGGGGCCTACGCCGCCCTGAATGGCATACCGAAAGCAGGTCCAGCGCTCGTCGGGCGGGCAGGCTCACTAGAGTGGACAAGCGTGAGTGACGCAGCGAACAGAGACCCCCAGGGAATGCCCATTCTCGCCGTGATCGGCGATGGCCAGCTTGCCCGGATGATGCACACCGAAGCTATTGAGCTGGGCCTGAAACCCCGGGTGCTCGCCAGCTCCGCCGACGCGTCCGCCGCGCAGGTTTTCGGCGACGTGGTCATCGGCGATTACACAGTGCTTGACGACGTCAAAAGAGTCTGCTCCGGCGCCGCCGCCGCTACCTTTGACCACGAGCATGTTCCTAATGAATTCTTGAATGAGCTCATTGCCTCCGGGGTGAGCGTGCAGCCGCAACCCCAGGCACTCATTTACGCCCAAGACAAGCTGGAACAGCGCCGCAAGATGGCAGAGATCGGGGCGCCAGTCCCGGAGTTCGCCGCCATTGAGAGCGTCGAGGATGCGGAGACCTTCTTCGACTCGGTCGAAGGCGCGATGTGCCTCAAGGCCACCCGCGGTGGGTACGACGGCCACGGTGTGTGGTTCCCGAAGTCGCGGGAGGGGGCGGGTGAGCTCGTCGATAAGCTTTTGGCAGACGGCACCCCGCTGTACGCGGAGCGCAAGATCGACTTTGACCGCGAACTCTCCGCCATGGTCGCGCGCACCCCGTCCGGCGAGATCCGGGCGTGGCCGGTCGTGGAATCCCGCCAACGCGACGGCATTTGTGTGGAAGCGATCGCGCCTGCGCCGAACATGGCGCCGGAGATGGCCACCTACTGCCAAGAGCTAGCGATGAACGTGGCCGAAGAGCTCGGCGTGACCGGCGTGCTGGCCGTGGAGCTGTTCGCCGACGGTGACGAGGTGATCGTCAACGAGCTGGCCATGCGTCCGCATAACACTGGCCACTGGACGCAGAACGGCTGCGTGACCAGCCAGTTCGAGCAGCACCTGCGCGCAGTGCTGGACTGGCCACTCGGTTCGGTGGAGATGACCGCGCCGTTCACCGTCATGGTGAACACTCTCGGCGGGGAGACCGAGCCAACCCAGCCGATGGAGGAGCGCGTTGCAGAAGTCATGCGCCGCTACCCGGAGGCGAAAGTGCACCTCTACGGCAAGGGCTACCGCCCGGGGCGCAAGATGGGGCACGTCAACGTCGCGGGCCACGACCTGGATACTGTGCTGGAGACGGCGAAGGCGGCCGCGGAGATTATCGTGAAGGGAACAGGAGCGTAGATGGAACCGCAAGTAGGCATCATCATGGGGTCCGACTCTGACTGGGACACTGTCGCCCCGGCGGCGGAGGTCCTCGCGGAGTTTGAAATCCCGTTCGAGGTGGGTGTCGTCTCCGCCCACCGCACCCCAGAGCGCATGCTCGCCTACGCCAAGGATGCGCACACCCGTGGCCTGCAGGTCATCATTGCCTGCGCGGGCGGGGCAGCGCACCTGCCGGGCATGGTGGCGGCCGCGACGCCGCTGCCGGTCATCGGCATCCCGCGCGCTCTGGCGGACCTGGACGGTCTCGACTCGCTGCTGTCTATCGTGCAGATGCCCGGTGGTGTGCCCGTGGCGACTGTCTCCATCGGTGGGGCGAAGAACGCCGGCCTGCTCGCTGCGCGCATCCTTGGTGCAACCGACCCGGCGGTGCAGCGCAAAATGGTCGACTACCAGGAGAACATGGCCAAGGACGTCGAGCGCAAAGACCAGGCCCTGCGCGAGCGTCTCCTCGGCGGTGAGTAACACCTCGGGCCGCGACCCGTTAGTCGTACTTGGCGCCCGCATTATCGACGGCCGCCCCTCCCGCATGCTCGAAGCTCGCCTCCGCACAGCTACCGAGTACGTCGCGTCACACGGCCGGCGGCCCGTCGTCGTATCCGGTCATGGGGAGGCTGCCGTCATGGCTGCGTGGCTGGCCGACAACGGTGTCGATGCCCGCGACATCATCGAAGAGCCTTTCGCCACCTCCACCAATGAGAACCTGGAACAGTCGTGGGCTCTGTTCCCGGACGCGCGGCGGCTGATCGTGGTCACCAACGGGTTCCACGTCGCCCGGGTACGCGTGTGGGCGGCGCACCTCGAGGTGCCCGTGACAGTGGTGGCTGCGCCGACGCCGGGAAAGCCCCGGTTGAAGAACTACGCCCGCGAGATTGTGGCCACGCCGCACTCGGCGGCGCGGGTGGTGTGGCGCAAGTACGTGCGGCGCCGCTACGGGCGCTAGCCGGTTTCGGTTAGCTGAGCGTCTCCGTGACCTTTTCCGCCTCCATGATCTGCTCCACGCGCTCGGCGGACGCCACGCCTGCAATGACCACGACGGACCCGCCGGCAGCCAGCGGGCACATGATCCGGCGCTCGAATTCCGGGCCCGTGGTCCAGCCGGGGACCAGGTAGCGCTCGGGGCCGTCCACTGGGAGAACCCAGCTGTTCAGATCGTACGGGTTGTCATAGAACTGGTCGCCGTAGAACCGCACCGTCGGGCCGAAGTCGACCAGCCCCGGTGGGAGAGTGCCGCCGGATTCGACCACGCCCCGGCCGAATGGGTCGTTGGAGACCACGACGACATCCGGTACGCCGTCCCAATCCTTCGCCCGCTCAACGGTGGTGAACACGAGTCGCGGACCCGCAGAGGACTGGTGCTTCTCATGGTTGACGTCCACGTACGGGCTCAGCCCTGCGTTGTATATGCCTACCGGGATGACTGCCGCCTGCCACGACACTGGCAGGTCCACGATGATGGTCGGGGATTCCCCGAAGGGATCGTGGGGGTCGAGGTCGAATTCGTCGATAAGCATGTTGGCAATCTTGTTGGCCCAGTTGTCCAACGTCATCGCCGAGAACTCCATGCGGGTGCCTGCGACCTCGTCGTAGACGGTCAGCCTGGGGCTGGCGGGGTCGGCGGAGAGGAGGGGTGTGAGCAAGCTCATGCGCCCCATAGTAAGGATTTTCTCGGCGGGGAGTGGCCGCGGTCACGGTTGGGGCGCGTAACCCCGGGGAGCTGGAATACTGCTCGGGGTTTTCCGGAATACTGCTCAGATGAACTCGCTGGTCACAAGGTTGCAAAAAATTGCATAAGGCCGAGCAGTATTCCAGCCGGCAGACACGGTTAGTTCACGCAGCGGGGGCCGGTGCCGCCGGCGTTGAACTCTGGGGCGACCTCGGCGGCTCCGAAGTCCTCACCGGGCGTACCCACGGTCTCTTCCTGGGAGACCTCGGTGGGAGCGGCGGCGGCAGAGTCGGAGGTCGGGCCGGTGTAATCGTCGTGGATGACCACGACGACAGAGCCTGCCTCCACAGTCTCATGTGCCACGATGGGCAGGCCACCGAGTGCTTCTGCCAGCTTGACCGCTGCCGGATCACTCGGGTTAGCGGCGAGGATCTGGGACTCGAAGTACAGGCCGGGGCTCGCGTTGCTGACGCTTTCGACCGTCATGCCCTGTTCCGACAGGTAGGCACCCACGCCGCTGGCCTGGCCGGTGATCTCCCCGGCGTTGAGGACCGTCGCTGTGTAGTTCTGCACGGTATCCGGCAGGGCAGCAGCGGCGCCTCCGGAAGCGTCCTTATCTGACTCTGCAGCACCGGCACCTGCACCGGCACCTGGATCGTCTGCACCTGGCTCCGTGACACCCTCCTCGCGCGCCAGCTCATCCATGAAGTTGTGCACCTGGCCGGTATCGACGGTGACGATGGACTCGCCGTAGTCACCCACACCGTTGACGGAGGTGACAGGGATGGTCACGAAATGCACGTTGCCGGCAGCCAGGTCGGACATCTGGGTGGCCATGGACATGATGTTCCAGCCGGTGTCCACCGTCACGGAGCGTTCCACGGCGGTGGACAGCTCGCGCAGTTTCGCCGGGTTCGACAGCGTGCCGGCGGAGATAGCCTTGTTCACCAGGGAGGCCATGAACACCTGCTGGCGCACAATGCGGTCCAAGTCGCCGCGGGGTAGGTCGTGGCGCTGGCGCACGAACGCCAGGGCCTGGGTGCCGTTGAGGGTGGAGCGGCCAGCGGGGAACCTCGCACCGGATAGCGGCTCGTCCACGGCGGCGTTCAGGCAGACGTCGACACCGCCGACAGCGTCCGTGAGCAGCACGAAACCGAGCAGGCCCACCTCGGCGTAGTGGTCGACTTCGACACCGGTCAGGTCCGCCACGGCGTTGATCAGTCCCTGCTGGCCAGCGCGCGCGACCTGTTCCTCCATGGGTTTGCCTTCGTCCATGCCGTCTGCGGTGAGCTCCTCGCGCTTGTCCAGCGCGTGAAGGCCGTAGACACCGTTGATCTTCGTGTTGCCGAAGGTGTCGTCGTGGACGTAGGTGTCACGCGGGATGGATACGGCGGTGGCGCGGGAGCCGTCGTTCGGCACGCGCACGACCATGATGGTGTCGGTGTTGAGCTCGCCCTCGGCCTCACCGGCGTTGAGGCGGGCGAGTTCCTCGTCAGAGAGGGGGTTGCCCTGAGCGTCCGTGCGCGAGTCGGATCCCACTAGCAGGATGTCCACAGCGCCGTCGGCACCATTGAGATCTTCACCGCCTAAGTCCAGGTCGGAGGCGGACAGGCTGTTGCCCAGGCGGCCGATGGAGTAGTAGCCCATTCCGGCGATAACGAGCAGCACAACAGACAACGTGGCCAGCAGGCCCTTGACGGCCGGGTGCCCTGCTTGGGAGATGTCCCGTGCACGCGACGGAGCCGCCTGAATGTCGCGCACAGGCCTCAAGTGCTCACTCACGAATCGTCTCGCCCCTTGTCTCGAATTAGCTCAGAAGTATACGGTACGGGCCCGCCAAAACTCTTCCCGCGCGCGGTAAGCTGCCCCACTGTGACCAACCCCGAAACTCCGCTGGCAGTGATCACCGTGACCTACTCGCCGGGCAGGCATTTGCCGGCGCTAGTGGAATCGCTTGCCGAGGCAACCGTGTTTCCCACCCGCCTCATCTGCGCGGACAACGGTTCCACCGACGGGGTGCCGGAGGATGTCGCCTGCGCCAACGACAGCGTGGATTTCCTGCCCACAGGCGGCAACATCGGGTACGGCCCCGCGATCAACTTCGCAGCGCGTTCGCTTATCGACGCTAAAAACGCCGGCCACATCAACCCCACCTACTTCCTCATCGTCAACCCCGACGTGGAGTTCCTGCCCGGTTCCATTGATGCGCTTATCGAGTGCGCACGGACGCACCCGGAAGCCGGGGCAGTAGGACCGAGGATTCTAGAGGCGGACGGGTCGGCGTATCCGTCGGCACGCGAAGTGCCCACGCTGGTCACCGGGATTGGCCATGCTGTGCTGTACCCTTTCTGGCCGGGCAATCCGTTCAGCCGCGCCTACAAGGCTGGCGAGGACATGGACACCCTGCGCCGCGCCGGATGGTTGTCCGGGTCGTGCTTGCTGGTCCGCTGGGATGCGTTTAAGGCGCTCGGTGGCTTCGACGAGCGCTACTTCATGTACTTCGAAGACATTGACTTTGGCGAGCGTTTGACCCGCTCCGGGTGGACGAACCTGTTCTGTCCCGATGCGCTCATCACTCACGACCAGGGCCACGCCGCGAAGAAGTACTCCGCGGTGACCACGCCGGCGCACCACGACTCCGCCTACCGGTTCCAGGCTGACCGCCATCCGCACTGGTGGGAGGCTCCGCTCCGGCTGGTGCTGTGGTCAGGGCTGAAGGCGCGCGCCCTGCTCGCCCGTGCTGTGGGGTAGCTGGGAGCTTGCTCCTATGAAGTTGCAACCGATCCGTGACAGGTTAATGCGCGGTTTTCTTGATCGATCGGGTTAGGTTGAACGCATGGTTTCTACGATTGATCCTGCGCAGACGGACGCCGTTGTTCTTGTCGGCGGCCAAGGCACGCGCCTTCGCCCGCTCACAGTCTCCACGCCGAAGCCGATGCTTCCCACTGCTGGCTACCCGTTCCTGGCGCACCTTCTTGCGCGGATCCAGGCCGCTGGCATCAAGCACGTGGTCATGGGTACCTCATATAAGGCAGAGGTGTTTGAGAAGCACTTCGGTGACGGCTCCGACCTCGGCCTAGAGATCGAATACGTTGTGGAGGAGGAAGCCTTGGGCACCGGCGGCGCGATCCGCAACGTCGAGTCCCGGCTGCGGTATGACACCGCGATGATCTTCAACGGCGATGTGCTCTCCGGCGCTGACTTGGGCCAGATCCTAACTACCCACGCCGAGCGCGAGGCGGATGTCACCCTTCACCTCGTGCGCGTGCCGGACCCGAGCCAGTTCGGTTCCGTGCCCACTGATGCCGACGGCCGCGTCCAGGCCTTCCTGGAGAAGACTGAGGCGCCGCCGACCGACCAGATCAACGCCGGCTGCTACGTCTTCCAGCGCGACGTGATCCAGTCCATCCCGCAGGGCCGCGCAGTGTCCGTCGAGCGCGAGACCTTCCCCGGCCTGCTGAAGTCCGGCGCCCGCGTCTACGGCCACGTGGACACAACGTACTGGCGCGACATGGGTCGCCCGTCCGACTTTGTCCAGGGCTCGTCCGACCTTGTGCGCGGCATTGCTCCCTCGCCTCTCCTTGAGGGGCGCACGGGCGAATCGCTTGTCGACGATTCCGCCGGCGTTGCCGGTGGCGCCATCCTCGTCGGCGGAACCTTCGTCGGCCGCGGCTCTACCATCGGCGCGGGCTGCCGTCTAGACGACTGCGTGATTTTCGACGGAGTGACCGTCGAGCCAGGCGCCATGATTCGCGATTCCATCATCGCCTCCGGCGCGCGCATCGGTGCGAACGCGCGCATCCAGGACTGCGTGATCGGCGATGGCGTGCAGATCGGCGCACGGTGTGAACTGCAGGGAGGCATGCGCATCTGGCCGGGCGTGAATATTCCGGACTTGGGTGTGCGCTTCTCCCCGGACGCGTAGCGGCACGCCAAATTAGTAGCGGAATAGTTGCTAACTCCTATTTCGGCTACTACATATAGTACCCCCAGGGTTTACCCCCGGAAAAAACCCCGTGTTACTGGTGTGACTGGTGTGGTGCCTTACGCGGAAAATGAACAGCTTTCTCTGAGGAAACCCTCTTATTCGGCTGAGAAGAGTCAATCTCAGTTGACGCTATTTGGTGCCCGCCGTTTTAATCGCATTAGTGTAATTCCACACGGAAAGCACGGAACCCACGAACTTCCAGTCGGCGACTCCAGACGGTGTCTCCAACGGTGCGATCGAAACTAATCAGAAAGGGGATGGCGTGGAAGACATGGTTGACAACGCCATTCTTCGCGGTGCGGCCGCGGGCGGAATGACCCTCGACGAACTGTTCGGCACCGTCGAGCAGGAATGGCAAGACCAGGCGCTGTGCGCCCAGACGGACCCGGAAGCGTTCTTCCCCGAGAAGGGCGGCTCCACCCGCGAGGCTAAGCGCATCTGCCAGGCCTGCGCGGTGCGCGACGAGTGCCTCGAGTACGCGCTCGAGCACGATGAGCGCTTCGGTATCTGGGGCGGACTCTCCGACCGTGAGCGTCGCCGCCTCCGCCGCCAGATCGGCTAGCTACCACTGAAAGTCCGGGTCAATATCCCGCGGATCGAGGTTGAGGTAGTTGGCCACCAAGGCGGTCAAAACAGTAGTCAACAGCTCGGCACGTTCCCGGGCTGTTTTTGCTCTGCGCTCAATGGGTGCGCGGAACACCACGAAACGCGCGCGGGTCGGATTGCCGTAGCGGTCCACGCCAGCTTGCAGGACGCGGCCGAGGGGGACCGGGCCGTCCGCGAAGATCTCATCCGGCAGAACTGCCGAAGCGCTCGCGTGCGCAGCATCCCGGCGCATCCGCATGCGCGGGATTGTGTCTACAGCCAGGTCCACGCCGGACAGCTGCGTAGAGTACGCGTTCTGCAACGGCGCGTAGGCCTCTAAGACGAGCTGGTCGAACGCCATTGAACGGGTCCGGTACCGGGGTACCGCCACCGGCAGCATAGGCCCGCGAACGCCGCGGCCATGCCGGTCCCGGCGCGGTGGCAGCCACGACGGGTCAGGCGGCGGGCCGGCTTGTGCGTCGTTGCGCTCGCCGCGCGGATCGCGCTCGCGGTCAGGGCCTGTCACGGTGGAGGACATGCCTTCAATCTAAGCCAGCCGGTCACGGGGGAGGATGGGGGCACGCCGCGTGGCGAGGGGCAAAAATCTGTCAGGCGCGCTTACACTAGTGAGCCGTGAGTACCTTTCGTCGTTGCTGCCGCCCGGGGTGCGGCCGGCCTGCCATCGCCACGCTGGTGTACGCGTACTCCGAGAAGACGGCCATTGTCAGTCCGTTGTCACCCAGCCCGGACCCGCACGCGTGGGATTTATGCCAGCGGCACTCGGAGCACATCACAGCGCCGGTGGGGTGGGACATGGTGCGCATCGACAACATTGAGCTGTCTGATGAAGAAGAGCTCACCGCGCTGGCCCAAGCTGTGTCTGAGGCAGGGCGTGTGACCACTGGCCTGGTGGATACTACCCGTGACCCGATCGAGTTCGACGGCCGCGACTTCACCAACCCGCAGACCTCCAACCACCCCGTCTACCGCACCAAGCGCATCGGGGAGCACCTCGAGGAACACAGGGCTGCCCGCCGTGCGCACTTGAGCATTGTGCCGGATCCGGAGGCGGAGGCTGCCGCCGAAGAGGGGAATTAGCGGCAGGCGTTGACCGCAGCCCCGACGCGGTGGACTATGTAACTACGTAACTACAAGGAGGGTGCGGTGACGACGATTTCTTCGCGCGATTTCAACCATGATGTTGGCGCCGCTAAGCGCGCCGCTCTCGACGGTCCTGTTGTCATCACCGAGCGGGGAAAACCTTCGCATGTCCTGCTCTCGATAGAGGCATACCGGAAACTGCAGGGGGATGGATCGAGCTTTGTAAGAAAGCTACGCATGAGCGATCCAGTCGACGCTGAGTTTGAAAGGGTAGATCTAGAGTTCAGGGTTCCGGAATTCTGATGTATCTCCTCGACACAAACGTTCTCAGTGAGTTTCAACGGTCCCGCCCCCATGAAGGGGTGCTGAGTTGGGTCGAGTCTGTGGACCCTTTCAAACTCAACATTTCTGTTCTAACCGTGCTCGAGATCGAAGTGGGTATCTTGCGGCTATCGCGTCGAGATGAGGTCCAGGCCATGCGACTGCGTAACTGGCTGGATGAAGCCGTGTTGGATGGATTCGAGGGCCGTACACTACCGATTACGCTGGAGATCTCCCGTCGAGCAGCGCAAACACACGTGCCTAATCCAAAGCCAGCGATAGATGCCTTGCTGGGTGCCACCGCCTCAGTGCACGGGCTCACGGTGGTGACGCGCAATGTCAAGGACTTTGCAGAGCTCGGTGTGCCTGTATTCAATCCCTGGCGCGCACCCGAGCGCTGACACCGGTCTAGGATCGTAAGGCATGAGCGAACCACTTAAGCGCAGCCGCGAGGCTGTCACGCAAGCAGTGAAGGCCTACGACATCCGCGGTCTGGTCGAGCCCGCCGATAAGGCCACTGTTGACCGCGACTTCGTCTTCGATGCCGGCGCCGCCTTCGCGTCCATCCTGCGCGAAGAAGGGGAGAAGACCGTCGCCGTCGGCCACGACATGCGCCCGTCCTCTCCGGAGCTCGCCGCCGCGTTCGCTGACGGCGTGACCAGCCAGGGCCTCGACGTCGTCGCGCTCGGACTGACCTCCACAGACCAGCTCTACTTCGCAGCCGGCACGCTCGGCTGCGCAGGCGCAATGTTCACCGCCTCGCACAACCCCGCCCAGTACAACGGCATCAAACTCTGCCGCGCGGGCGCGACACCGGTCAGCCAGGAGAGCGGTTTGGCGGAGATCACTCAGATGCTTATAAACGGCGCTCCCGCCTTCGACGGGCCCACCGGCACCGTCAAGGAAGACGACATCCTCGACGACTACGCCTCCTTCCTGCGCGAACTGGTGCCGCTTCCCGAAGATCGGAAGCTCGTCATCGCGGTCGACGCCGCCAACGGCATGGCCGGACACACCGTGCCCGCGGTGCTTGGGGACCAAGATGTTCGCCCCCTCTACTTCGAACTGGACGGCACCTTCCCCAACCATGAGGCCAACCCCTTGGAGCCGGAGAATTTGCGGGATCTGCAGGGGTTCGTCGTCAAGCAGGGCGCAGATATCGGCCTTGCCTTTGATGGTGACGCTGACCGCTGCTTTGTCGTCGATGAAAAGGGCGACCCGGTGAGCCCGTCTGCGATCACCGCACTGGTGGCAGAGCGCACGCTGGAGGACAATCCCGGCGCGACGATCATCTACAACGCGATCACCTCGCAGGCCGTGCCCGAGCTGATTGAGGCGAAGGGCGGCCAGGGTGTGCGCACGCGTGTGGGCCACTCCTACATCAAGGCGCAGATGGCGGAGAAGGGCGCGCTGTTCGGCGGCGAGCACTCCGCGCACTACTACTTCGCCGACTTCTTCAACGCGGACTCGGGCATGGTGGCCGCCCTGCACGTGCTGGCGGCCCTGGCGGAGCACGACAAGCCGTTGAGCGAGCTGATGGCGCAGTACAACCGCTACGCCGCTTCCGGCGAGATCAACTCCGAGGTCGCCGACCAGCAGGCCAAAATGGACGCCGTCGTCGACGCGTTCGCCGACCGGACGGAATCGGTGGACACCCTCGACGGTGTGACCGTCTCTTTGGCGGGGTCGAAGACGTGGTTCAACGTCCGCGCGTCCAACACCGAACCGCTGCTGCGGTTGAACGTCGAAGCCGAAACGCAGGCTGAGGTCGACGCTGTGGTCGACGAAGTGCTGGGAATCATCCGGTCATGACCGACCCCTCCAACCGCTACTTCGAGGGCGCAGCGCACTACGACCGGGAAACCGTGCGGTTCTTCGACGTCGCCCATGAAGGTGCGCAGCTGCGCGCCGTGGCCGAGGCTGCGGGGCGGTTGGAGCACCTTGCCGGGGTGAACCCGCGCAGTGTGGTGGTGCTGGCCACCGACCAGATCGCGGCTGTAGCGGCGCGGTGTGCTCTCGCTCTGGCGGGGCAGGATAGTGAGGCTGGGGCCGGTGCTGGCCTGCGCTGGCCTGTTGTGGTGGCTGACGAGTTGCCGGGCTATGTTGGCCCGCTCGATGTCGTCGTGGTCGTCGGCGACGCGCCCGATGCACAGGCCGTGACCCGCGCCATGGCCACCGCGGCAGGCCGTGGTGCTGAGACCGTTTTGGCCGGGCCGCAGACGGGGCCCGTTGTCGAGGACGCGCCTGATTCCACCGTGGTCCTCCCCGCCCCGCCGACCACGCTCGGGGCGTCGCCGCTGCGCACCATCGCGGCTGTAACAGCTGTGCTGCAGACGCTGGAGGGGGCATTGCCGCATGAGGTGGCTGAACTCTCCGCAGCAGCCGACGACGTCGATGAGGAACTGCGCCAGCTCTCACCCGAACGCGACGCGACGACCAACCTGGCCCGCCAGCTGCGCGAGTTCGTGGCGGGCAAGCGGATCATGCACACCGGCTACATGCGCACCGGGGCAGCGGTGGCCGAGGTGGCTGCGGTGCTGTGGTCGGTGAAGGGGTTGGCGGGAGGATTCGTCGATAAGCATGAGCTTGGCGGCGCGCTGGAGGAGACCTCGAGCCCTGCGGACGACATCTTCCACGACCCCTACCTAGACGGCCCGGTGGTGTCCGTGGGCACGATCGTGTGGGGCGAGGACGATGCGCGGCTGGCCTGTGGGCGAGCAGAGAGGTCGGCTGCTGCTGGCTCGTTTGCGCAGGCACTGTGCTTGATTGTGCGCGCCCACGCCGCTGCGGCGCTCTCAGACGATTCCTAGCTGGACCGCCCGTGAACGGGCCGTGCGCGCTCTATCATTGAGCTGACAAGATAGTAGGGGAGCGACCGTGAAACTGATCACTCCAGCCCTGCAGACTTACCCCTGGGGCTCCAAAACAATGCTGGCCCAGCTGCGCGGCGAGCCGGCGCCAACGGCGCAACCCGAAGCAGAACTGTGGTTCGGTGCCCACCGCACAGCGCCGTCGCTCGTTGACGGCACCGGTCTTGACTCCCTCATCTCCACCGATCCGACATCCGCCCTGGGGGCTGCGGTGGAGTCCCGCTTCGGCGCCCAGCTGCCATTCCTTCTGAAGATCCTCGCGGCAGAAGCGCCCCTGTCCGTCCAAGCGCACCCGGACAGCGCGCAGGCGCAGGCTGGTTTCGACGCGGAGAACGCCGCCGGCATCCCGCTGAGCAGCGCCAAGCGGAACTACAAGGACCCCAACCACAAGCCCGAGCTCCTCGTCGCGTTGACCCCGTTCCGCGCGTTGGCTGGTCTGCGCCCCGTCGCCGACACACTCGCATTGATCGAGCAACTCAACTGCGCCCCGCTGAACCGCTACGCAGCCTTCCTCCACTCGGACAACGAGGAAGAAGGTCTGCGCGCCCTGTTCACCACGTGGATCTCGCTGCCGCGCGCAAAACGCCTCGAGCTTATCGACGCTATATACGCCTCCGCCCAATCCCCCTCACCTGAAGCGGAAGCGTGGATGGTTGAGGCGATGGCCTGTTTCATCGAGCTCAACGACCGCTATCCCGGTGACGTCGGCGTGCTGGCCTCCCTGCTGCTCAACTACATTGAGCTCGCCCCCGGTGAGGCCCTCTTTCTCGGCGCTGGGCGGCTCCACGCCTACATCAGCGGCATGGCCGTCGAGATCATGGCCAGCTCCGACAACGTCCTGCGCGGCGGGTTGACCTCCAAGCACGTCGACGTCCCTGAGCTCGTGCGGATCTGCGACTTCACCACCCAAGCCGACCCGCGCATCGCCACCACCACCTCAACCGCCCCCTACGGTGAGGCCACCGAGTATCCCGTCCCGATTGAGGATTTCGTGCTCACCCGGCACCGGCTCTACCCCAGCGCAGGAGCGTTGCAGGTGGGCGACGGCGGTGCCGGCTCTGATGCCGGTGCGGGCCCGGGTGCAGGTTCCGGTGCGGGTCCCGGCATTCTTCTGTGCACAAAGGGTGCTGTCACGTGCGGTTCTGGCGAGGCCATTGACCTCAAAGCTGGCTCAGCCGCATGGATCCCGGCCGATGACGGGCCTTTCTCTGTTCGCGCTGCCGGCCACGAGGTGGCTGAGGTCTTCTACGCGCGAGTGGCTCTGTGAGATACCGACTGTGAGACGCCACCCGACGGGGGCGCCGGGCTGGAAGGGGTGAGCATCTGCGCAAAAGTTGACATCCGCCAGATACTGGTAGAGCGATAGAAATTCACTACCTGCGTGTTTGAAACCATAAAGAATCACGCATGTAAAGTTTTGCGCACGCTTTGCGCGCAACGCCGCTGGAAGCGGGTTAGAGGGGTGGCAGCTGCGAGGGATCGCACTTTAAGGCCAGGCTGATCCGAGCGCTAGGCCCCGAACTACTCCTGTGCTTGGCTCTCGCTGCCTGCACGCTCTTCGCGAGTTGCAGCGGAGAAGGGGTCTTCGGAGCGCTGCTCGCTGACCTGGCCGCTCTGCGGTGCAGCGTTACCACTCTGGACCGTGGAGTTATCGCCCTGCGGAGAAGCGTTTCCGCCCTGGGCCGTGGAGTTACCGCCCTGCGGAGAAGCGTTTCCGCCCTGGGGTGTGGCGTTACCACCCTGAGGCGCAGGGTTGTCGCCTTGCGGTGTGGCGTTGTCGTCGGCAGGCGAAGCGGGCTGGTCCGCAGGCTGCGGAGTTTGGTCGTTGGTGGAGTCCGGACGCGGTGCGGGCTCGTAGTTCTCGTTCGGAACAGTCGCCGGTGCGGTGCCGGGGTCCTGCGGGCGCTCCGGACGGGTGGTCTCGCCGTTGCCGCGGGTGGTTGGGCGCGACTCGGACTGGGAATCAGAGTCAGAACGGGACTGGTTGGCCTGGCCGGATCGCGGGGTCTGGCTCGGGGTGCGGGAACCGTTCTTTCCGTTCGTGCTCTCATCGGCGTTGCCGTTGTTTCGCGGGCTCGGGGCGGCGTTGGTGGGGCGGTAGTAGCTGGTTTCACTACCGTCCTCGCGCGCGCCGTCGAGCCGAGCGTTGGGCGGGGCGAGCGGGTCGGCTGCGTAGTTAGAATCTGCGCGATCTTCCGTGGCTGCACGTGAACCACTCTCGGAGGCTTGGAGGTCCTCGGTCATGGATATGGGGTCGGTGCTTGCTGCGGCTTCTTCATCGCCAGTTTTGGCGACGGGTTGGCCGGCGATCTCAGTGTCGTCGGAACGCATGTTCATGCTGGGGCTGGGGATCTTCCACACTGCGAGCCCGAGGAGCAGCGCCAAGGCAAGACCGGATGCCATGTAGACGGCGAAACGGCGTTTGGTCAGCTCCATGACATCCTCCTTCGCTCATTGTGTCGCGCAATGTCCCCGCGTTGTTGCTGATCAATAACAACTCGGTAACAAGTTACCATGGAAATGTAGGCTAGGCTAGACCCAATTTCCCGCGCGTTGCCTGGTTCTTGTAGACAGGCAGCCTGCCAAGCGCTAGTAGTAGATTCTGAAAAGCGCTGTATAGGGGCGAACTTGAGCAGATGTGAAGGGTAAGGAGCAAGGCATGAGCACGTGGGATACCGCGATCTTCAATAAGGATGTCAACGTCGACTTCCTCGACGAACTGGCCTCCCTTGATGCCGACGAGCGAATGGAGGCAGTGCGTGATGCTTGCCTGCTCGCCGTCGACCGCGACAACGCGTCTGAGGATGAGCTCCTCAACGGCCAGGCTGCAGCCACGGTCGCCGCGATTTGGGCGGGCGCGCCGTTCTCCGCAGGGGACATCGCGGATTCCTACCCGTTTTTGCGTACGACGTCCGCGGAGCTCGATGAAAAGCTTGTCGACGCTGCAGTTGCCATCCTCGAAGACCTCGCCGCGAGCGACACTGAGTACGACGTGGACCAGTTCATCGAAGCCCTCTCCTAAGGGGCTGGGGAATGACCCCGTATTCTCGTGCTGAGTCACTGAGACGCTGAGACGCTGAGACGCGAGACACTGCAGACAATAAGGAGAACCCCCACCATGGATCTGGACTTCAAGGTCGCTGATCTTTCCCTGCACGAGGCAGGCCGTAAGCAGATTGAGCTGGCTGAGCACGAGATGCCGGGGTTGATGCAGCTGCGGCGCGAGTACGAGGAGGAGCAGCCGCTCAAAGGCGCGCGCATTGCTGGTGCGATCCACATGACCACGCAAACGGCTGTGCTCATTGAGACGCTGACGCACCTGGGCGCGGAAGTCCGCTGGGCCTCCTGCAACATCTTCTCCACCGAAGATGCGGCTGCCGCGGCGATCGTCGTGGGCAAGGACGGCACCCCGGAGAACCCGCAGGGCGTGCCTGTGTTTGCCTGGAAGGGCGAGACCCTGGACGAGTACTGGTGGTGCATGAAGCAGATCTTCAGCTGGGGCGAACGCTACGGGGAGGCCATCTTCCCGAACATGATTCTGGATGACGGCGGCGACGCCACCTCCGCCGTGATCAAGGGCGCTGAGTTCGAGAACGCCGGCGCCGTGCCGTCTACTGATGAGACCGATTCGGACGAGCAGATCTCCTTCTTCAACATGCTGCGCGACACCCTGGCCGAGGAGCCGCAGAAGTGGACCCGCACGGCAGAGGAAGTCAAGGGAGTCACTGAGGAGACCACCACCGGCGTTCACCGCCTGTACCACTTCGCCAATGAGGGCACGCTGCCGTTCCCGGCGATGAACGTCAACGACGCGGTGACTAAGTCGAAGTTCGACAACCGCTACGGCACCCGCCACTCCGTCATCGACGGCCTCAACCGCGGCACCGACATGCTCATCGGCGGCAAGAAGGCCCTTGTCTGCGGTTACGGCGACGTGGGCAAGGGTGTGGCTGAAGCACTCGACGGCCAGGGCGCGATCGTGTCTGTCACCGAGATTGACCCGATCAACGCGCTCCAGGCGCTCATGGACGGCTTCAAGGTGGTCACGGTCGATGAGGCGATTGGTGATGCGGACATCGTCATCACCGCGACCGGCAACCTGGGCATCATCGGTTTCGACGACATGATGAAGATGAAGGATCACGCTGTCCTGGGCAACATCGGCCACTTCGACAACGAGATCGACATGGCATCCCTGCTGCACCGTGATGATGTCACCCGCGAGAACATCAAGCCCCAGGTGGACCTGTTCACGCTGCCGTCGGGCAACTCCATCATCGTCTTGTCCGAGGGGCGCCTGCTCAACCTGGGCAACGCAACCGGCCACCCGTCGTTTGTCATGTCCAACTCGTTCGCGGACCAGACCATCGCGCAGATTGAACTGTTCACCAACACCGACAACTACGAAAACCAGGTTTACCTGTTGCCGAAGATCCTCGACGAGAAGGTCGCGCGCATCCACGTCGAAGGCTTGGGCGGCCACCTCACTGAGCTGACCAAGGAACAGGCGGAGTACATCGGCGTCGACGTCGCCGGCCCGTTCAAGCCCGAGCACTACCGCTACTAATGATTGTCGCACTCGAGGGCATCGACGGCGCCGGCAAGAACACGCTGGTCCAAAAACTGATCCGCGAACTCGGGGCCACCGACAGGATCGACAGCGCGGCGACCATGGCGTTCCCGCGTTACAACGAGTCCCTCCACGCCCAGCTCGCGGCCGACGCACTGCACGGCAAGATGGGCGACCTCACCGACTCCGCCCACGGCATGGCCGTCATGTTCGCCCTCGACCGGTACGGGGTGGTCGAGGAGCTGCGGCAGTGGGCGTCGTCGCCAAGCGATGTGCTCCTGCTCGACCGCTACGTCGCCTCGAATGCGGCGTACACGTCGGCGCGTACGGGGCGTATCGACGACCGCGCGTGGGTCGCCGAGCTCGAATTCGATCGCCTCGGGCTGCCCCGACCCGCCCTGCAGGTGCTTGTGGACACCGCGCCGGACACTGCGCGGGCGCGGGCACGATCCCGCGAACAGGCGGACGCTTCGCGGGCCCGCGACCGTTACGAACGCGACGCCTCCCTGCAGGACGCGACGTACGCGGCGTATGCGGAAATGGCGGAGACGAACTGGGAGAGTCAGTGGGTCCGTGCCACTGATGCAGCGCCTATTATGGAAGTGATTGGGCACCTGCGCTAAGGAGTAACGATGCCACCGAAGATTCTGGTTGTTGATGACGACCCTGCCATCTCCGAGATGCTCACCATCGTCCTGGAAGCCGAGGGCTTTGAAGCCGTTCCGGTGACCGACGGCGGTGCCGCTGTCGGCGCATTCCGTGATCAGGACCCCGACCTGGTCCTGCTGGATCTGATGCTGCCGGGCATGAGCGGCGTGGACATCTGCAAGGAAATCCGCAAGGAATCCAACGTGCCGATCGTCATGCTCACCGCCAAGACCGACACTGTCGATGTCGTGCTCGGCCTGGAATCTGGCGCGGACGACTACATCACTAAGCCGTTCAAACCGCGCGAGCTCATCGCCCGCATCCGTGCGCGCCTGCGCCAGAACTCCGAGGAACCCAGCGAGATCCTGGAGATTGGCGATCTGCAGGTGGATGTGCCGCAGCACATTGTCACCCGGGACGGGAAGGAGATTTCTCTCACCCCGCTCGAATTCGATCTGCTTGTGGAACTAGCGCGCAAACCGCAGCAGGTGCATACCCGCGAAGAACTCTTGGAATCCGTGTGGGGCTACCGCAACGCCTCCGACACCCGTCTGGTGAACGTGCACGTGCAGCGGCTGCGCTCAAAGATCGAGCACGACCCGGAGAACCCGGAGATCATCCTCACCGTCCGCGGCGTGGGATACAAGACCGGTAAGTAGGGGATCGCTCTGGGTCGTTTTGGTCAGGCGAGGGACCGCTTCTCCCACAGGTGGCGCACCTCGCTGCAGGTCAGGTTCGTGGGCACGGTTCTCATCGTGTCCACGATTGTCATGGGCGTGCTCGTGTTAGCCCTGGCGTCTGTGGTGACGCAGCGCCTGGTCGACACGAAGATCGATAACGCCCAATCTGACCTTGAACGTGTCCGCGTTGCCGTCGAAGAGCAGCTCCAGAACACCGCCACGACGACGTCCACGCAAGGCCGCCTGAACACTGCGCGTGCTGCGTTGGCGCAGCGGTCGCAGCAGGATCAGCCGTCGACAGGCGCCTACGAGCCGGTGCTCTTGGTGCCGTCCGAAGATGGCGCGATCAGCGCCCCAGAGAACTTCGTCATTCCGCAGCGCCTTGTGGATTTCGTGGGGCGTGGGCAAGTGGCGTACCAGTTCACGCCGGCGCAGCACGACGGTGAAGCGTACAACGCGATGATCATCGGCACGCCGACCAACTCCGACATTCCAGACCTGCAGCTCTACCTGGTCATGGACATGGAGAGCGAACGGCAGACCCTGGCCCTCATGCGCGGTCTGCTCACCTCTGCCGGCATCGTGGTGGTGGTGCTCCTGGTGGGTATTGCGTGGCTGTCTTCTCAACAGCTCATTTCCCCGGTCCGCTCTGCTTCCCGCATTGCAGAGCGCCTGGCCGGCGGTCACCTCAAGGAGCGCATGGCCGTCGAAGGCGAGGACGAAATGGCCCGCTTGGCGCTGTCCTTCAACAACATGGCCGACAAGCTGTCCAGCCAGATTAACCAGCTCGAAGAATACGGTGACCTGCAACGGCAGTTCACCTCCGACGTGTCCCACGAGCTACGCACACCGCTGACCACCGTGCGCATGGCGGCGGACATGATCGCCGCCGACGAAGAAGCACTCGAGCCCCACGCCCGTCGCGCGTCCCAGCTGATGACCAAGGAGCTCGACCGCTTTGAGGCTCTGTTGGCGGACTTGCTGGAGATTTCGCGACATGACGCTGGTGTCGCCGAACTCTCCGCCACGAGCATCGACGTTCGCAGCCCGATCGAATCCGCCTGGGCGCAGACCAGCCACCTCGCCGAAGAGCTCGATGTTGCAGTGGAGTTCGACATGCCGGACACACCGGTCACGATGATCGGCGATCCCCGCCGTATCGAGCGCATTGTGCGAAACCTGCTGGCCAATGCCATCGACCACTCCGAGGGCAACCCGGTCGTGCTGGAGCTCACCTCCAACGAGGATGCCGTGGCAATCACCGTCACCGACGGCGGCGTTGGCCTGAAACCTGGCCAGGAGGAGCTCGTGTTCAACCGCTTCTGGCGTGCGGACTCGTCCCGCAAGCGCCATTCGGGCGGCACCGGCCTGGGCCTGGCCATTTCGCGCGAGGACGCCCAGCTGCACCACGGGCTTCTCGACGCCGCCGGCACCCCCGGCGTGGGCTCCCAGTTCCGGCTCGTGCTGCCGCGCGATCCCGAGGTTCCCTACTCGGAGCCGCCAGTGAACTTGGTGGTGCCGCAGGAGCCCGGGGCTGCTGAAGCGACAGATGCTGTGGGCGGCCCTGGCGTGGCTCCCCGTGAGATCGGATGGGCATATGTGGACCCCGGTTTTGCCGGTGCGAAAGCGCAGCGGATGGTGCGCTCCAAGGAAGAGGGGCGATAATGCACTTCATGAACCCCAGCACTCACCGCCGCCGCACAGCTGCCCTCGCGCTGGCTGGCGCTGGGCTGCTGTTCACTGCGACCGGCTGCGCCACGCTGCCGACAAGCACTGAGCCGCACGTGCTGCACCCGTTCAACGACCAGCGCGCTCCGATGCCCGTCGAAGAGCCCCGCGAAGGCATGGAGCCGGACCTACTCCTGCGCGAGTTCTTCGCTGCGTCCGCGAACCCGACCGGGGACTTCGAAGCTGCTCGCCGGTATATGACTGCGCCGATGGCGGAGATGTGGGCGCCGCGGGACATCACGTTCGTTCTCGATAGCTTCGACTTGACGTCGCGGGCCTCGACGGACCAGAACAAGCGCTCTTACTCTGTCGCCGGCCGCATCGTGGGCTACCTGCTGCCCGGTGGCGCGTTCCAGCCCGGTGACAACCGCCAGTACGAGGCGACAATGGAGCTGTCCCAGCAAGACGGCGAATGGCGCATTGGCGCCCTGCCAAATGAGGTGGTCATTGACCGCACTGACCTGCGCAGCCACTATGAACCGCGCAACCTCTACTACTACGACACCACCGGGCAGACGCTCGTGTCGGACCGCCGCTGGGTCTATGCGCGGGTCCCGTCGATAGAGACCCTGTTGATGAACATGCTCGTCGGCGGCCCTGAGGAGCGCATTGCTCCCGCTGTGCGCTCTGCCATCCCGGAGGACGTGGCGTTCACCGGGCTTAACGACGGCATCTACGAGTTCACTGGCCTCGCCGACGCCGACGAGCAAACCCGCGCCCGGTTCGCCGCCCAGGTGGTGTGGACCCTCAACGAAGCAGGGGTGCGCGGTCCGTACTCCATCAAGGCGGATGGTGCCGCGTTGCTCGATGAGTCCGTGGAGTTGACCACCGACGACTTCGCTGACCTCAACCCAGTCCCGCAGCCCGATGGTGGCCCCAGCTTGTATACGCTGTCTGACGGTTCCATCAAGGCTGTGAGCTATCCGGGCGGCGAGGACAGTGAAGTCGAGTCCATCCCGGAGCTGGACAAGATCGGCGACATTTCCCACATCGACATCAGTGACGACGGCGCTTACGCCGCGGCGGTGAACGTCAGCGAGCGGGAACAAGCTCTGGTCTTCGGCAGGCTCGGCTCTGACGGGAACAACGGCGACAGCGGCCGGGGCAACAGCAATAAGGCGAGTTCGCGGGAGGTTCTGCGCGCGGAGAGTCTCACCCGCCCCTCGCTGGAGCCGGACCACACTGCGGCGTGGACTGTTCTCGACGGCCAGCGCGTCGTGCGCCTGGACCGCTCATCGACGAACGGCGAGGTCACAGTCAACGACGTCGAAATGAGCCTCCCGGAATCTTTAAGCGGGGAGATTTCCGTGCTGCGGTTATCCCAGACTGGCGCGCGCGTGGTGATGATCATTGATGGACACCTGGCGGTCGGTGTCGTCGAAAGGCGTGACGACGGCAGCCGCGCCGTCGTCAACGTGGTGAAGTACGCCGCGACCGAACTCGGTGGGGCAGCCGTTGCTGTGGACTGGCAGCCGGACGGGTCCCTGCTGGTGGGAACGTCAATCATGAACACTCCCGTTTACCGGCTGGAGATGGATGGCTCCACGGCCACCGCACTGCCGTCGGGCAACATCAGCGGTCCGGTGGTGGCCCTCGGCGCGACTGACGACACGATGTACATCACGGACTCCAAGGTGCTCATGCAGATGCCAGTGCAGATCCGCGAGAACGTGAACTGGCGTGAGGTGCCCGGCCAGCAGGGCGTGCGCGCGGCGCCGGTGCTGCCAAGGCCCTAAAGAGAGCTCGGGGGCGCGGGCATGGGGATGCTGGGGGAGTTCGGTGAGCTTATCTTGCCGCGCCGCTGCGCCGGCTGTGGGGAACACGGCCACCTACTGTGCTCGGCCTGCCGGCGCCAGCTGGCCTCCCCGCCGTTCCGGCACTCACCGAACGTGACGCCGCATGTGCCGGTGTACGCCCTTGGGCCGTATGCGGACCCGCACCGGGGCGTGGTGTTGGCGATGAAGGAGCGCAACAACGTCGCGGTGCGCCGCCATGTCGGGGCGGTCGTCGCCGCCGCGTTGGACTATCTGGAAGCCCGCGGTGACCTCCCGGCCGGGACCCATCTCGTGCCTGCCCCGACACGCCCTCGGTCGGCGCGGGCGCGCGGCGGTGACCCCGTCACCGCGATCTGTGCGGCGAGCGGACGTCCCACCCATCGGGTGCTGGCGTTGCCTGACCGGCTGGCCGACCAAGCCGGTTTGGACGAAGCTGGCCGGCGCCGAAATCTGCAAGGAAACGTTGTCTTGACTGGTGTGCCGCGGCAGCCGGTCGTGGTGGTTGATGATGTGGTGACGACGGGGGCGACGTTGCAGTCGAGCGTCGAAAAGCTCATGGCTGCAGGCGCGACTGTGACTGCGTGCCTTGTGCTGTGCGCAGCGTAAAGACAGTAGCAGTGAACCAATGGATGAACAAGATGAACTAATGGCTGACAGATATTAGCGGGCGGTATAATTTAGGTGAAACGGTATATAACGATTGTGTTCAAAACGTCCGATCCGAAGCCGAAGGAGGCAGCAGATGACTTCTGCAGACGAGAACCGCCAAGAAACCTTGAGCCCGAACGCCCAGGTGACCATCACCGGCCGAAACGTTGAGGTACCGGAGCACTTCCAGGAGCGCGTGAACACAAAACTGGCCAAGATTGAGAAGCTCGATCCGACGCTGAACTTCTTCCACGTTGAGCTGAAGCACGAGCCGAACCCGCGCCGTGAAGCCCAGGCCAACCGCATCCAGATCACCGCGACCGGCAAAGGCCACCTCGCCCGCGCGGAGGCGAAAGAGGACAGCTTCTACGCTGCGCTGGAGTCCGCGATTGGCAAGATGGAGCGTTCCCTGCGCAAGGTGAAGGTCCGCCGCGAGATCTCCATGGGCGGCCACCGTGCACCGAAGTCCACCTACGAGGTCACCTCCGAGCTCGTCGCGGAGGCCGAGCAGGCACGCCAGGAGCAGGACGACCGTTATGCCGACAAGTACGCGGAGTCCATCAACGAGAATCTGCCGGGCCAGGTCGTGCGCACCAAGGAGCACCCGGCCACCCCGATGTCCGTCGATGAGGCACTGTCTGAAATGGAACTTGTCGGCCATGACTTCTACCTGTTCATCAACGCCGAGAACCAGCGCCCGTCCGTGGTCTACCGCCGCCACGCCTACGACTACGGCCTGATCACGCTCGTTCCGGAGGAAGAAGCTTAAGCGTTCGCCGCTTGTCAACGCTGCCTGCCCGGCCCCACGCCGCGGCAGGCAGTTTCGCAACTTCCGACACGCTTCCCAGCTGCCTGAAAGTAGGACTTGGGTGGGGCGTGCGTACAATTGTCCTTTGAATTTGAATTCTGACCCAGACACAAAGGAAGCACCACGTGTTCGGACTGTCCAAACTGCTGCGCGCCGGTGAAGGCCGCACGGTCAAGCGTTACGACAAAATTGCTGACCAGGTACTCGCCCTCGAGGACGAGTACGCAGCGCTGACCGATGAAGAGCTCAAGGCCAAAACCCACGAGTTCAAGGCGGCTCTGGCAGACGGCACGAGCATGGATGAGATCCTGCTCGACGCCTTTGCCACGGCCCGGGAGGCGTCCTGGCGCGTGCTGGGGCAGAAGCACTACAAGGTGCAGATCATGGGCGGTGCGGCCCTGCACTTCGGTTCCGTCGCCGAGATGAAGACCGGTGAGGGTAAGACTCTGACCTCGGTGTTGCCGGCCTACCTCAACGGACTGGGCGGCGAGGGCGTGCACATCGTCACGGTCAACGACTACCTGGCTAAGCGTGACGCCGAGATGATGGGCCGTGTGCACCGCTTCCTCGGCCTGACCGTCGGAGTGATCCTGTCGGACCTGCGCCCGCCGGAGCGCAAGGAGGCCTATGCTTGCGACATCACCTACGGCACCAACAACGAGTTCGGTTTCGACTACCTGCGCGACAATATGACCAAGTCGGTGGAGGACATGGTGCAGCGCGGCCACAACTTCGCCATCGTTGATGAGGTCGACTCGATCCTTATCGATGAGGCCCGTACTCCGCTGATCATCTCTGGCCCGACTGATTCGACGAGCCAGTTCTACACCGTCTTTGCTCAGCTGGCGCCGCGCATGAAGGCCGGCATCCACTACGACGTGGACCAGCGCAAGCGCACCGTCGGTGTCTCCGAGGTCGGAGTGGAGTACGTCGAAGACCAGCTCGGCATCGATAACCTCTACGCGCCGGAAAACTCCAGCCTGGTCAGCTACCTGAACAACGCCATCAAGGCGAAGGAGCTGTTTACCCGCGACAAGGACTACATCGTCCGCCAGGGTGAGGTCCTCATCGTCGACGCGTTCACCGGCCGCATCCTGCCGGGTCGTCGTTACAACGAGGGCATGCACCAGGCGATCGAGGCCAAAGAGGGCGTGGAGATCAAGAACGAGAACCAGACCCTGGCCACCGTGACCCTGCAGAACTACTTCCGCTTGTACAACAAGCTGGCCGGCATGACTGGTACGGCTGAGACGGAGGCTGCGGAGCTCAGCCAGATCTACAAGCTGGGCGTTGTGGCGATTCCGCCGAACAAGCCGAACATCCGTAAGGACCACGACGACCTGATCTACAAGACTCAGGAAGCGAAGTTCGCCGCTGTGGCCGAGGACATCGCGGAGCACGTGAACAAAGGCCAGCCGGTGTTGGTGGGTACTACCTCTGTCGAGCGTTCGGAGTACCTGTCGCAGCTGCTCTCCCGCAAGGGTGTCAAGCACAACGTGCTCAACGCGAAGTACCACGAGGAAGAGGGCCGCATCATCGCCGAGGCCGGCCTGCCCGGCAACGTGACCGTGTCCACCAACATGGCCGGCCGCGGTACCGATATCGTGCTCGGCGGCAACCCGGAAGTCCTGCTCGACGCCCGCCTGCAGGAGCAGGGCCTGGACCCCTTCGAGGACGAAGAGGCGTACCAGGAAGCATGGGATGCCGGTTTGCCGCAGGCGAAAGAGAAGAGCGAGAAGCTTGGCGACGAGGTGCGCGACGCCGGCGGCCTGTACGTCATCGGCACTGAGCGGCACGAGTCCCGCCGCATCGACAACCAGCTGCGCGGCCGTTCTGGCCGTCAGGGTGACCCGGGTGAGACCCGCTTCTACCTCTCCATGCGCGATGAGCTGATGGTTCGCTTTGTCGGTGCGTCCATGGAGAACATGATGAACCGCCTCAACGTTCCCGACGATGTCCCGATCGAGGCTGGCATGGTGTCCCGCTCCATCAAGGGTGCGCAGTCCCAGGTGGAGAACCAGAACTTTGAGACCCGTAAGAACGTCCTGAAGTACGACGAGGTTCTCAACGAGCAGCGCAAGGTGGTCTACCGTGAGCGCCGCGAGATCCTTGACTCCAAGGACATCAAGGACCAGATCCGCCGCATGATCGACGACACTGTCGGCGCTTACGTCGACGGCGCCACGATGGATGGCTACGTCGAGGACTGGGACCTGGACCAGCTGTGGACCGCGCTCGACTCCCTCTACGGCCCATCCATGACGCCCGACGAGCTTATCGACGGCTCCGAGTACGGCTCCCCAGGCGAGCTTTCCGCCTCCCAGTTGCGCCAGGCCGTTATCGACGACGCCAACGCTCAGTACGACCAGCTGGAGGACAACGTCGCCGAGATCGGTGGCGAAGAGCAGATGCGCAACGTCGAGCGCATGGTCATCCTCCCGATCATCGACACCAAGTGGCGTGAGCACCTCTACGAGATGGACTACCTCAAGGAAGGCATCGGCCTGCGCGCCATGGCGCAGCGCGACCCCCTGGTGGAGTACCAGAAGGAGGGCGGTGACATGTTCAACGCCATGAACGACGGCGTGAAGGAAGAGACCGTCCGACAGCTGTTCATGCTGCGCAAGCAGTTCGAGCGCCAGCAGGAAGGCGTTGACGGCAACGGCGCAGAGGGCCCTGGCACCGTCCAGGTCTAATCCTCACAGGATGCGGAAGGTGATCAGGCGGCTCTCGTCGATAAGCGCGACCCAGCCATACGTTCTCCCGTCAGACACAATGCTGCCGTAGAGCTCGGTGCCGTGGGGCGTGTCGCGGCCATGGCACGACAGCACGCGCACAGTCGAGGGTGACTGCAACGCGCGACGCCGCGCCGCAACGTGTTTGCGCACACCGAAGCTATACGCGCGTTGTTGCAGAACGCGCAGCTCTCGGACACCGAACGCGGCGTCGAGAGCAATGCGCACAAGCGGCGACAACCGCGAACCGCTCGGCAACGGAGATTCCGGCTCCGGGCCGACCGCAGGCTCCGGAACAAGGACCTTCAAGTGGGTGTGACCGGGGACAGGATGGTACATGCGTGCCTCCATAGGGGCGGGACAATGGCGGCAGCGGACGCGACGTGGGCTATGTATCATTGTGCCGGTAAAAGCAGTCCTGCGGGGCGCGGTGATGCGCACTACAGTGAGCAATGAAAGGACGTGGATGATGCAGGGTTTGATCGTGGACTACTGCGGTGTTCTGGACGTCGATGAGGAAGACACCCGCCGCTGGCGAGAGCTGCTGGCCGCGCTGCGCGAGCACGACATTGCCACCTCGATCCTCTCCAACGATCCGGGCGGGCCTGACGCGGACCACATCCGCGAGTGGGAGTTCCGCGGCCACGTCGACGCGGTGGTCCTGTCCGGTGAGATCGGCGCGGAAAAGCCCGAGGCCGCTGCATTCCAGGCTGCTGCCGACGCGATGGACGTGCCGCTGAACGAATGCGCGCTGATTGACGACAACATCCTCAACGTCCGCGGCGCCGTCGAAGCCGGTTTGATCGGCATCCTCCACACTGCCTTCGACCGCACCGTCGTGGAGATCCAGTCCCTGTTCGACATCGAGGGCGAGTTCTAGCGTGCGCGTGTACATCCCCGCCACGTTCGGCATGCTCAAACAGCTCGACAACGATGGGCTGATCCACGCCCGCAACGGCTGGGCATTCGCCGCGACGCCGGCGCTGACCGAGTTCTTCACCTCCGGTGACGAGGAAGAGATCGAACTCGTCGCGTTCGACGACGCCGCCTTGGCATCCCTGCGCCTGCTCGCCATCGGTGACGAGGAGGACTTCCCATACCGCCGCGTGGTCATTTCCGCCGACGTTGACGCGAGCCTGGAGCCGGAGATGGGGGAGTCCACGGTCAAACTCGCCGGCCCCGTCGCGCTTGAGGACGTCGCCGCCATCCACATCGACATCGCCGAAGCCGAGGACGCCACACGCCGCGCCACAGAGCTTATCGACGAAGCCGACCTCGGCGACCAAGACGCCGAACTCGCCGTCGGTGACGCCCAGGACAACTATCTGGCCTTTTACGACCCCACCGAGCTGCCCTTCCTCATCGAGCTGCTCTAGCCGCCCCCGGCCCGCTGTTCTGGGCCGGCGCCCTGCTGCCCCGCCGGCCTAGCCTGGCGCCCTGCTGCCCCGCCGGCCTAGGCTGGCACCCCCATTTCCCGGTTAGCTAGTTCTGTGATGTCTGGGGTCTTTTTGGACACGGAGTCCAGGGGGTTTTTGGACGTGATGTCTAGCGACTTTTTGGGCGTTCGTGGCGGTGGAATAGCCGGATGGCTATTCCATTGCACAAGCGCAGAAAGGTCGCAGATTTCGATCCTGTCCG